>JAEUKC010000269.1:0-6531 GCA_016794445.1 Myxococcales bacterium | reverse complement strand
ACGCGCCGCCGAAGGTCTGGGTGTCGGCCTCGGCGGTGGGGTTCTACGGGGATCGCGGCGACGAGCTCCTCGACGAGGACAGCGCCGCCGGCACGGGATTCCTCGCCGACACGTGCCGCGCGTGGGAGGCCGAGACGGCGCGCGCCGAGCCGCGCACCCGCGTGGTCCGCGCCCGCATCGGCGTCGTGCTCACCGCCCTCGGGGGCGCGCTCGCCAAGATGCTGCCGCCCTTCCGCAAGGGCGTTGGCGGCGTCGTCGGCAGCGGCCGCCAGTACACGCCGTTCCTCTCGCTCGACGACCTCGTCGCGGGGATCCTGTTCGCGATCCGCAGCGAGACGCTGGTCGGTCCGGTCGACCTCGTCGCCGGCTCGGTCACCAACGCGGACTTCACGCGCGCTCTCGGCGCCGCGCTCTCGCGGCCCACGTTCATGCCGCTACCCGCGGCCATGATCGGCGCGCTGTTCGGGGAGATGGGCCGCGAGGTCTTGCTCGGCGGGCAGCGCGTCGTCCCGAAGCGCCTCCCCGAGGCCGGCTTCCGGTTCCTGCACCCGGACCTCGGCGCGCTCCTGCGCTTCGAGCTCGGTGTCTAGAGCGCGTCGCTCCGGATCCAGAAGCGCCGCCACGCTGCGCACGGACGAGCCAGCATACCCGCTCGTGACACACGCGCCTCCCCGTCGCAGGCTCCCGCCATGGACGCGCCCGAACCCTGCCTGCACGCGATGGCGCGCGGCGAGCCGATGCCCTCGATCCACGACGAGGAGGGCCCCCGGTTGCCCGACGGCCTCGGCGAGGTCGTCGACAGCCACGTGCACCTGTTCCCGCCGCGCGTGTTCGACGCGATCCACCGCTGGTTCGAGCGCCACGCCTGGAGCGTGCGCTACCGGCTCCACAGCGAGCAGGTGGTCGAATTCCTGCGGCAGCGCGGCGTCTCGCGCTTCGTCGCGCTCCACTACTCGCACAAGCCGGGGATGGCTCGCGAGCTCAACCGCTACGTGCACGAGGTCGCCCGCGCGCACCGCGACGTGATCGTGCCGCTCGGCACGGTGCTGCCCGGCGAGCCCGACGCCGAAGCGGTGGTGCACGAGGCGCTGCACACGCTGGATCTCCACGGCCTCAAGCTGCACTGCCACGTGCAGCAGTTCGCGCCCGACGATCCACGCCTCGACCCGGTGTGGGCCGCGTGCGCGAGCGCCGGCAAGCCCGTGCTCGTGCACGCCGGGCGCGAACCGCGGAGCCCCGCCTACGGCATCGACACCTACGCGATCTGTGCAGCGGAGCGGATCGAGCGCGTGTTGCAGCGTCACCCGCGGCTCGTCCTCGTGGTGCCGCACCTCGGTGCCGACGAGATCCCGGCCTACGTGGCGCTGATGGAGCGCCACGAGAACCTCTGGCTCGACACGACGATGGCGGTGGCCGGGCTGTTCCCCACCTGGGAGTGGGAGGCCGTCGTGCGCAAGGTCGGCGATCGACTGCTCTACGGCACCGATTTCCCCAACGTGCCGTACGCGTGGGATCGCGAGATCAAGCGGCTCGTGGCCCTCGATCTGCCCCCCGAGACCCAGCGCCGGCTGTTCGCCGACAACGCGCGGCGCGTGTTCGCGATGTGATCAGAAGAGGGGCGTGCAGTCGACGAACGGCGTCGTGCAGGGCGGCCCGTCGGCGAACAGGTAGCGGAGCGGCGGCGTGCCCGGCGCGGGTCCGAGGGCGACGAACGACGACGACCGGGTGCCGTAGTGCTCCGTGTGGATGCACAGCGCCTGGATGGCCCGGGCCAGCGCGGGCGGCAGGGTCGAAGCGGGGAGCGCGCTCGGCGGCGGTACCGAGTGATCGCCGAGGACCCGCGCGAGCTCGCCCTCGAGGTCGTCGAGGGGCTCCGACAGCACCGGCTCGACGAGCGAGAGAGCGCGCGCGGCCTTCGGGTAGCGCGGCGAGCCGATGCGATCGTTGGCGAGCACGTGCAGGCCCCTCGTGAGCGGCTCGATCGTGGCCGCCGCGAGGTCGCGCGCGTAGCCGACGAACAGCGAGCGTGCGTCGCCGAACAGCACGTTGAACGGGTTGAAGGCGCGCACGTCGAGGCTCGCGAGGCGCGCGCGCGCCGCCTCGGGGTCGCCGGCGCGCAGCAGGTCGAGCACCAGCTGGCCCCGCGAGGCCTTGTGCGGATCGGGCGGCGTCGCCGTGTGCTGGTTGGTCACCGCGACCAGGAAGCCCCGGCGGGTGACGCCCAGCCAGGTGCCGTGCGCGGTCGCGTCGACGCCGCCGACGATGCCGGCCTCGGGGTCGATCACGCGCGGCGGCAGCGAGGGCCGCCCGAGGAACTCGTCGCGGTTGGCCAGCACGACGAGCGGCGAGGCCGCGTGCAGACCGAAGGCGGCGACGACCGTGCACACGCTACTTGGCCACGATCACGCACGTGCCGCCGACACACGCCGCCTTCTTGCCGGAGCACGGCGCGACGAAGCACGTGACCGTCGCCCCTCCGCACTTCGGGTCGGCCACGCCGATCGGGAGCGGGATGCACGTGCACGGGTCCATGGTGGAGCAGTAGCTCTCGTACGCCCGGCACTCACCGTCGCTCCCGCACTCGCCCCCCTCGCCGGGCGGGGTGCCCGTGTCGAGGCCCGTGTCGATCTTGCCGGTGTCGGCCTTGCCCGTGTCGGTCGTGGACCCGGTGTCCGTCGCGGTGCTGTCGACGGACGCGCCGGTGTCGGTGACGCTCGTGTCCAGGGCCGCGCCCGTGTCGGCGTCGGCGGCGGTCCCGGTGTCGCGGGGCCCGGTGTCGCGGGGCCCAGTGTCGGCCACCGTGCCCGGATCGGTCTCGCTCGAGCAGCCGAGCAGAAAGGTCGCGAAGAGGAGGGGAAGCAAGCGCATCCCCGAGGTGTAGCAAACGTCAGGCGCGCGAGAAACGCGGCGGCGCCGCCTCGGTGCGCTCGCCGCGCAACGAACGGGCCATCGCGGCGCGGACCTCGTCGGGCGAAGCGCCACTGCCGAGCAAGAACGAGAGCTTGGTGAGGGCGGCCTCCGGGGTCATGTCCCCGAGCGAGACCACGCCGACGTCGGCGAGCGCGCGACCCGTCGCGTAGTGGGGGACCACCTCGCCCCGCAGGCACTGGGTCACGTTCACGACGACGACGCCGCGACGGCTCGCCTCGGCGAGGGCGTCGAGGAGGGCGCGGTTGCGATCCGGCATGTTGCCGGCGCCGTAGGTCTCGAGCACGACCCCCGCGAGCGGCGGGCGCAGGAAGTTCTCGACCAGGCCGGCGTGGAGGCCCGGGAACACGCGGAGCGCGGCCACGTGCGGCGACATCGCGTCGTGCACCACGAGCGGCCCCTCTTCGCGCGGGCGCACCTCGTCCCAGCGCACGGCGACCTCGATGCCCACCTCGGCGAGCGGCACCGCGTTGGGGGACTGGAAGGCGTCGAGCCCGGCCGCGTCGACCTTGCGGGCGCGGTTGCCCCGCAGGAGCCGGTCGCGGAAGTACAGGCCGACCTCGGGGATCTCGAAGTGGCCGGCCAGCGTGAGGGCGCCCACCAGGTTGTCGATCGCGTCGTTGCGGAGCTCCGAGAGCGGGATCTGCGAGCCGGTGACGATCACCGTCTTCTTCAGCCCCTCGAGCATGAACGAGAGCGCGCTCGCGGTGTACGCCATGGTGTCGGTGCCGTGCAGCACGACGAAGCCCTGCACGTCGTCGTGCGCGGCGCCGATGTCCCGGGCGATGCGCGCCCAGTCCTCGATGCCCATGTTCGAGGAGTCGAGCAGCGGCTCGTACTCGACCACCTCGTACCGGACGCGGCGCCCGAACCGTGAGCGCGGCATGCAGAACCGCTCCACTGCCGGGTCGTGCAGCTGCGGCAGGCGCGCGAGCTGCGCCTCGAGGTGGCCGGGCGCCGGCGAGTAGCCGCGCTCGGTCTCCAGCATCCCGATGGTGCCCCCCGTGTAGAGCACGCGCACTCGCGCTTCCATCGGAGCCGAGCGTACCACAACCGAAAGCTGCCTGACTTTGCGCGCTCTCGGTACTGAGACTCGAGTTGGCTCTTTCACCGGAGGAAGGTGGGTCCATGCGGAACGTCGCGTCCTTGGCTCGTGCGGTCCTGTTCGTGGGTCTCGGTGCGTGCAGCAGCTCGGCGAGCGTCGCCGAAGATCCCGATGCGTCGACGGCGGGCGAGACCGGGGGCGATGTCGGCACCGGCGACGGTGGGACCGACACCGCGGCCGACGTCGTCCCCGCCGCCGACGGCGCGTGTCCCGCCGGCCTCGTGAACTGTGGCGGGGTGTGTCGAGACGTCAGCATCGACAACGGGGCGTGCGGCGGCTGTGGCCGCACGTGCAACGCCGCGCAGAAGTGCGTCTCGGGCGTGTGCACCTGCACGGGCACCAGCTGTGGCGGTTCGTGCGTCGACACCAGCAAGGATCCGCGCAACTGCGGCGGCTGCGGCAAGGCCTGCACCGGAGCGGCCCCGGCCTGCGTCGGCGGCACCTGTGCGTGTCCCGCGACCGCCAAGACCTGCGGCACCCGCTGCACCGACGTCGCCAACGACCCCGAGAACTGCGGGGACTGCGGCAAGGCCTGCGGAGCGGCCGAGGTCTGCGTCGGCGGCGCGTGCGCGTGCCGCCCGGGGACCACGCTCTGTGGGACCACCTGCGTCGACACGACCGCGAGCGCGACGAACTGCGGCGCGTGCGGGAAGGCCTGCGCGACCGGCGAGGTCTGCATCGCCGGCGCCTGCAAGACCGGGGGCTGCTCGGGTGGGCTCACGCTGTGCTCGGGCGCGTGCGTGAACACCCGCACCAACCCCGCGTTCTGCGGCACGGGTGGCGGTGGTGGTGGCGCGTGCGGGCGCGCGTGCGCGGCCGACGAGCTCTGCATCGATGGACGCTGCGAGGGCTACACGCCCGCGCCGTTCTGCACGACGTGTCCGTGCTCGTGCGGCGGCCGTCGTTGTTGCCCGGCGCTCCCCGGTGGCACGGCTGCGCTCTGCGTGGATGCCGACGCCTGCCCCGGAGGCTGAGGCCCGAAAGCCGAGCGCGACACGCGCCTAGCGCGCGACCTCGGGGCCGACCTTCGAGAAGGCCACGGGGTCGCGCTGGCTGCGCTCGAGCGCCGCGATCCACGCCGGTGCACGCGCCACCTTCGCGTAGCGGAGCTCGTCCAGATCGCCCGACCACGGGTTGTCGAAGTACGAGCCGTTCGCCTTGGCGCCGATGCGCACGGTGTGGCTGGCGACGTCGGGCCTGGTCTCCTGCTGGCCGGAGCCCTTCTCGACGCCGTCCACGTAGAGCTTCCACGACTCGGCCTTGCCCTTGTCGTCCTTGCGCTGCACCCAGGCCACGTGGTGCCACTTGCCATCCTGCACGGCCACGTCGGTGCGCGTGAAGCCCACCCAGCCGTGATCGGTGCCGAAGTACGGGCCCTCGTGCCCGGTGCCGATCAGCTTGTCGCCGACCTCGTGGGTCTCGCCCTTGGCCTTGATGAGGATGCCCTGCTTTCGGCCCTCGGTGGTCTTGATCCACGCGGCGAACGTGCAGTCGACGTCGCCGAGGACGATCTCGTCGGGCTTCGCGACCTCGACCACGTCCTTGCCGTCGAAGCGCTGCCCCCCGAGGATCACGCCGGGCGCCGTGGCGCTGCCGTTCTGCGTGCCGTCGTGCCCGAGGGTGCTCGCGTCGACGAGCCGCGCGGTCGTGCCGCCCTCGGTGGTGACCTCGTCGAAGTGCCACACCGCGGTCTCGCTCTCCCAGGTCTTCGCGGGCGAGGCCGACGACGTGGCGTCGGCGTTGCCGTAGTAGAGGAAGAACGCGTTGGGCTGGGTCGGGCCGATCTTGGGCAAGCGGACCCACGCCATGAGGTTGCCGCTGCTCGACTCCCAGCGCGCGAGCTCGAACGCCAACGCGAGCCCGTCGGGGGCGACGAAGCGGAGGTCACGCCCGTCGCTCGACACCTTCCCCACGAGACCCGGATCGGTGAGCACGACCGGGACGACGAAGCCGTCGAGATCGCTCTTCAGCGAGGCACCGTCGACGGCGATGCGACGCCGGTAGGCCCAGGCCTTCTCGGTCCACGTGGGGTCGAGGGTGCCTTCGTCCACCGTGTCGGCCCCGGCATCCACGCTCGTGTCCACCGGATCGACCGAGCCGGTGTCCACGACGCCGACCTCGGCGCGCGCTGCGTCCTCCACGAACGGGCTGCCCTGGCCGCCGGGCTCGAAGCCACATGCCACCGGTCCCACGAGGAGCGCGAGGTAGAGGGCGTCGCGACGCATGGCGTCATGGTAGCCCAGAACGGGCTGCTCGGCAGATCCACCCCTGCATCTCGCCGAGGTCGACCGTCTCGCTCACGAGGAGACCCGCCGCGGCGAGGGCTGCCGAGAGCGTGTCGCCATCGCGGACCCGCAGGGCGATCGCGAGCACCTCGGGAGGGTCGCCGTCGAGCCCGTGCAGCGCGAGCTCGACGTGGAGGAGCCCCGTCGCGGGATCGACGCGGGTGGTCTCGGTGCAGCGCATGGGCTCCTGGGTCCGCGGGTCGCGGAAGCGCG
>JAEUKC010000475.1:0-12956 GCA_016794445.1 Myxococcales bacterium | reverse complement strand
CGGTCGTCACGACCGCCGGTGGCGACGAATCGGAAGAGTAGTCTCCCGCTCTTCGTCGTTCACTCGCTCACACCGCTCCAACCCCATGGGTTCGGGCGGTGTCGGCGTTTTGTGGCCCAGGTTCTGGTGACGGACGGGTGTCGTGGGGCGTAGCCGTTCCGGTCGTGTGGCAGGAACGGTTTCCAGTGAGATCGTAAGAATTGACCTTTGCCGCGGTTGCGCCATGCTGGCCGCTCACGGTCGCTTCATCATGAGGGGTTGGATGACTCACGCTCGCCTTTCTTTCTCGGCCGCGCTCTGCGCGCTCGCCTTCAGCTCCGTCGCTTGCTCGAGCACGGACACCCCTGCCACTGGTGACGACACCGGGGCGGAGGACACAGGTTCGGAAGACACGGGTGCCGTCGACTCGTCGACGGGAGACACCGGTGGCACGGACACGGGCAAGACCGACTCGAGCACGGACACGGGCACGCCGCCCACGGACACGGGCACCACGGAAGGTGGTGGCGATGTCGCGGACACGGCGGACACCGCGGAGGTGAGCCTCGCCTGCCCCACGCCGGGCGCGACGGGAACCGGGCCCTGCGGCAAGTGCGGCACGCACGAGCGTCTGTGTGGCAGCGACAAGATCTGGCTGCCCTGGGGCGCATGCACGGGCGAGACGGGTGTCTGCGACATCGGGTCGACCCGCGACGTGAAGTGCGGCAAGTGCGGCAAGCGCAACGACAAGTGCAACGCCACCTGCGAGTGGGAGAACGGCGTGTGCACCGGCGAGGGCATCTGCAACGAGGGGGACGTCGAGACCCAGTACTCGTGCAGCTCGCCGAAGCAGGTGAAGACGCGCACGTGCACGAGCACCTGCGGCTGGAGCGACTGGAGCGCGTGCGCCGCGGCCAAGGGCTGGGACACGATGGCGGATCCGCCCACCAGCTTCTACGGCCGCTACCAGCACAGCGCGATCTGGACCGGCTCGAACATGGTCGTGTACGGCGGCTACGGCAGTTCGTGCAGCGGCACCTACTGCAACGACGCGGCGTCCTACAACCCGACGACCGACACGTGGGCTCCGAACTCGAGCCCCTCGATCGGTGGACGGTATCGCCACGCGGCGGTCTGGACCGGCACGGAGATGATCGTCTGGGGCGGCAGCGGCTCCTCGAGCTACCTGGCCGATGGCGCGCGCTTCAACCCGAGCACCGGAACCTGGACGACGCTGCCCACGGTGCCGAGCGGCATCGTCGGCCGCTACGGCCACACGGCGGTGTGGAGCGGCACGGAGATGATCGTCTGGGGTGGGTACTCGCCGAGCTACCTGAACACCGGCGCGGCCTACAACCCGAGCACGAACACCTGGCGCACGCTCTCCACGACGGGCGCGCCGAGCGCTCGCTACTACCACGCGGCGGCCTACGCCGGCGGCAAGATGATCGTGTTCGGTGGCTACTCGAGCAGCTGCTCGAGCTCGTACTGCAGCGACGCCTACGCCTACGATCCGGGTGCCAACACCTGGACCACGCTCGCGTCTCCGGGCCTCGACGCCCGCTACCTCCCGTCCGGCATCACCGGCGGCGCCACGGGCAACACGGCGATCTTCTGGGGCGGCTACGGCAGCTACGTGAGCCCGACGTACACGAAGGGCGACGGCGCGATCTTCAACCCGACGACCGGCACGTGGACGTCGATCCCGGCGCCGGCCGACACGCTGATCACCTACCCCAAGCGCTACTATCACGCGGCCTGGTGGGGCGCGGACCAGTTCTTCTTCTGGGGCGGCAACCCGTATTCGGTCAGCTACTCGGACAACGGCGCCAGCTACAACCCGACGACGGGCACGTGGAAGGCCATGCCGAGCAGCGGTGCGCCCACCGCCCGCTACTACCACTCGGCCGTCTGGACCGGCTCGGAAGCGATCATCTGGGGCGGCTACGGCTCGACCTCCAGCTACCTGCGCGACGGCAAGATCTACCGCCCCTGATTTCCCTCGAGGACGAGACCCATGAAACGTATTGCCTTCTTCGGCTTGGCTCTGTCGTGTTCGGCTTCGATGCTGGCGTGCGCCACCGTCGACGACGCTGAGGTGATCATCCCCAAGGACAGCGGCGGTGGGGACAGCTCCACGGGCGATGCCTTGCCGGACACCGGCTCCGACGCGACGGACACCGGCAAGAGCGACACGACGCCGGAGACGCCGGAGAAGTGCACGCCGCCGCTGACGGACAAGCGCGCGTGCGGCATGTGCGGGACGCAGACGCGTAGCTGCACGGCTTCGGGTTCGTGGGGCGCCTGGGGCGCTTGCGGCGACGAGATCTCGGGTGCCGAGTGCTCGATCGGCGAGAAGCGCACGACGGAGTGCGGGAACTGCGGCAAGCAGAACGACACGTGCGACAACACCACGTGCACCTGGAACACGGGCACCTGCACGGGTGAAGGCGAGTGCGCGGAGGGGGAGATCAAGACCTCCACGGCGTCTTGCACGGTGGCGGGCGAGGTTCGCACGCTGGTCTGCTCGAAGACCTGCAAGTACCCGGACGTGCTCTCGGTGCCGTGCGCGGCGCCGAAGGGCTGGGTCTCGATGGCGGCGCCCCCCACCGGGATCGATGCCCGTTTCAAGCATTCGGCGGTCTGGACGGGCACTGAAATGATCATCTGGGGCGGCTATGGCACCTACGTGAGCCCCAGCTACTCCAAGAAGAACGGTGCGTCGTACAACGTCCTTGCAGATACGTGGAAGCTGATCGACTCGACGTCTCTGCCAACCGCCCTCTCGACTGGCTACGGTCGGTACGATCACAGCGCGGTGTGGACGGGCAGCGCGATGGTCGTCTGGGGCGGGTATGACTACTACACCTCGACCTACAAGGCCGATGGCGGTTCCTATGACCCGGCAACCGACAAGTGGAAGGCTATCAACGGTGGACCTCTTGCCGCTCGCTCGCAGGTGCAGGCCGTGTGGTCGACGACGACCAACGAGATGATCATCTGGGGTGGTTACAGTTCGATCTGCAGCTCCAGCACTTACGCCTGCTCTGACGGCGCAGCCTACGATCCCGCCAAAGACACCTGGCGCCTCTTGCCTGCTGCCCCCATCAGCGGTCGCTGGAAGGCCACGACTGTATGGACGGGCACGGAGATGATCATCTGGGGTGGCGCGTCTGGCTCTTCCCAGACCTACCCTTCTCCTGTCTTCCGCGACGGGGCACGCTTCGACCCGAAGACCAACGTCTGGACGAAGTTTGCCGATCCTGCGATCGAGATCGATGGGCGCGTCGACCACGTTGGCATCTGGTCCGGCAAGGACCTGCTCGTGTACGGGGGATTCGGCACCTACATCAGCCCAACCTACGGCAAGAAGACCGGCTCCAAGTACACACCAGGCGGGAGCTGGACGTCGATGACGTCGCCGACGGACAGTGACCTCACTACGCCCACCCGATTTGCGTCAGCAGCGTGGTTCGGGCTAGGCAAGTTGTGGGTCTGGGCGGGCGGCAATGGCTCTAGTTCGAGTGGGATCGCGGTTGCAGGTGGTGCAACCTACGATCCTGCTACCGACAAGTGGGCCTCGATGGACGTCACAGATGCTCCGACTGCTCGCTCGCGTCCTAGCGTGATCTGGACTGGCAAGGAGGCCATCATCTGGGGTGGGTCGAACTACGCCAGTGGATCGACTTACTATAGTGATGGCAAGGTCTACCGCCCCTGACGTCTTCGTCTATTGAATGAAGCACGAAGGCCAACCCCAAGTGGGTTGGCCTTTGCGTTTGGGCACCGCTCACCACACAACAGAGGTGGGCGACGGATAGACTCCGCTTGAGACGCCAATCCCCAGGAGGGCGCCGGCGCCCCAGCACTTCACCGTTGCGCCGTCGGTCATCAGCGCGCAGCCAAAGCCAGCGCCCAGCGACACTGCTTGCGCGGTCCCCCCGAGCCCCGCCAGCACAGGGCTCGTCGATGGCCCGGAGGAGCCATCGCCCAAGGCTGGGTCGCCCCAGCATCGCACGCTTCCATCGCTTGAGAGAGCGCAAGCCGTCGAAACGCCAGCTGCAATCTGTGTGACGTTGCTCAGACCGGCGATCAGTGTCGGGGAGGTATATGTGGAACCTCCAAGCACGGCACTCCCGCCGGCGCACTTGACAAGACCTGTGGCAAATCGAGCGCAGCTAAACAGGCCAGCAGCGGACACTCGAATATCCAGAGCCGCCGCATAGGTCGCGACCGGTGAGGTCCGCTCGGAAAGCGTGCCGTCGCCCAGTGTGCCTGCCACGTTCTCACCCCAGCCTCTCGCTTCGGCGCCACCGACAATCGCGAATGACACGCGATCACCAAGCGACATCGGGCCAGCGCCCGCCGTTCCGAGTGCAGTGACCAACGCGCCGAACGAGTCCGTCTTGGTCCCGTTGCCGAGGTTGCCCGTGGAGTTGCTGCCCAGACACTTGACGAGTGTGTCCGAGTCACGAACACACATGTGTGTTGTCGCGAGCGCGACGTCTGTGGGGCTTGCCGTCACGCCGAGGGTCACCAACGTGGGCGCCATCGACGCCGCGCCGATTGGTTGCCCCCACCACAAGATCGAGCCATCGCCACGCAGTGCGGCCGTCGCATTTCTAGCAACGGCGACCTTTGTGACGTTCGTGGCTCCGGCGACAGCGGCAGGTTGAAGAGCTGCGCCGCTCGCCCCCAATGCCCCCCAGCTCGTGTTCTCGCCCCAGCAGCGAACGGTCTTGTTGGTGAGAAGGACGCACGTGTGGTCCTCGCCACTAACCAGCTGCGTCACCTTCAGGCAGGTGGCCGCGGCACCGCCGTCGCAGTCGATGGCGCAGGTCTCCGTGTCTGCAAACGCCGTCCGGTCTGCGTTGCAGGTCTGGACCTTCTTCCCGAGGCACCGCTTCTCCGCCGCGCCGCACGCGGGTGTGGTGCAAACACCGACGCTACACAACGCGGCGGTCGCGCAGGTGTCCGTGGTCACGTAGCCCGTCCGGTCCGCGTTGCACGACTGCGCTGCGGTACCGACGCAGCGCTTGTCCGTGGCAGCGCACGCAGGCGGTGAGCACACTCCCGCGCTGCACAACGCCGCCGTGGCGCAGGTGGCCGTGGTGTCCCACCCGGTCTGCCCGGCGTTGCAGGTCTGCGCCGATGTACCCGAGCACTGCTTCGCACCCGCAGCACAGACCGGCGGCGAGCAAGCGCCCGCGCTGCACAGGGCCGAGGTCACGCAGGTGGCCGTCGTCGTCCAGCCGGTCAGGTCCGTGTTGCAGGTCTGGGCCGAGGTGCCCGAGCAACGCTTGTCACCGCTGGCGCAGGTCGGCGTAGTGCAGACGCCGGCGCCGCACAGGGCCGCCGAGGCGCAGGTCGTCACCGTGTCCCAGCCCGTGCGCTCCGCGTTGCAGGTCTGCGCGAGAGCTCCCGAGCAGCGCTTGTCACCAGCAGCGCACGCAGGTGTGGCGCAGACTCCCGCGCTGCAGAGGCCCGCCGTGAGGCAGGTGGCCGACGTGTCCCAGCCGGTGCGTCCAGCGTTGCAGACCTGCGCCGCGGTGCCCGAGCAGCGCTTCTCACCCACGGCGCAGACCGCGGTCGAGCACGCGCCCGCGCTGCACAGCGCCGATGTGGCGCAGGTGGCCGTGGTGTCCCAGCCCGTGCGATCCGCGTTGCACACCTGGGCCGAGGTGCCCGAGCAGCGCTTCTCGCCGACCGCGCAGGTCGCGGTCGAGCAGACCCCAGCGCTGCAGAGCGCCGCGGTGCCGCAGTTCGAGACCGTGTCGAAGCCGGTGCGGGCCGCGTTGCAGACCATGGCCAGCGCGCCCACGCACTTCTTCTCGCCGACCGCGCAGACCGCGCCCGAGCAGGTGCCGGCGCTGCACAGCGAGGCCGACGCGCAGGTGGCCGTCGTGTCGAAGCCGGTGCGGTCCGCGTTGCAGATCTGCGCCGCGGCGCCGACGCACTTCTTCTCGCCCACCGCGCAGGCGGGCGTGGTGCAGGCGCCGGCGCTGCAGAGGGCCGACGTGGCGCAGGTGGCTGTCGTGTCCCAGCCCGTGCGGTCCGCGTTGCAAGTCTGGGCCGAGGTACCCGAGCAGCGCTTCTCTCCGACCGCGCACGCCGGGGTCGCGCAGACGCCACCGCTGCAGAGGCCGGCCGACACGCAAGGCGTCGAGTCGAAGCCGGTGCGGCCGGCGTTGCAGACCCTGGCGGTGGCGCCCTCGCACTTCTTCTCGCCCGCGGCGCACGCCGCCTTCGCGCAGGTGGTGCCGGTGCCCGCGAGGCACAGCTCCAGGGTGTCGCAGGTGGCGACCTCGAGCTCCGCCTTGCCGAACTTGTCGCACTGCTTGCGCTTGGTGCCGTCGCAGCGGATCGCGTCCGGTGTGCAGGCGGTGCAGCGGCCGGCCTTCGCGTCGCAGGTCTCGGCGCTCGGGCAGGTCGCGACCGTCAGCCACATCATGCCGTCGCTCGAGCACTGCTCGAGGGTCGCGCCGGTGCAGCGGACCTCGTCCTTCGTGCAGATGGGCCCGCCCGTCTCGGTCTCACCATCGGGCGCGTCGGGCGCGACGTCGGCGTCGCCGCTGTCCCCTACTTCCTCGCCGACCTCGGCCTCCGTCCCCGTGTCGGGGCCTGCCTCGACGCCGGTCTCTCCCGTCTCGCCGGTGCTGCCGTCGCGGCACACCTCGAGCTCGGGGTTGAGATCGCAGCACTGCTCTGGATGGAGGTCGCAGAGCGTCGCGAATTCGTTCTGCGCACACCCCCCGAGGAACCAGGAGAGAGCGGCGGTGGAGAGGGCGAAACCAAGGCGGTGAGAGGACTTCATGGGGCTACCTGCCGGTTGTGTCGGCGCGTGTAGCCCAACGTGTGCGTGAAATCGACGCTACCCCCCCAAATACATCCGCAATGCTTCCGCTGCGCTTCGCCGGTCGAACGGCGTTCCGGCAAGTTCCTCCCGTTTCCCTATCCCCTCGAACAAATCCAGCAAGAACGCATGGAAGGCCTCGCATTCCTCCACCACGCGCCCCATCCGCTGCGGATCTAGCAGGTCCGTCTCCTCGAGCGAGCCGATCGCCGACAGGAACTGGTCGAAACGGGGGTAGTCGTTCGTGCGGAGCAGCGGGTACCCCATCGCCTTGAAGTACCCGAGGAACTCCTTCACGAACCGGAAGCTCTCCACGCTGGCCCAGCGGTCGCTCTTGTCCGGCGTGCGGATGATGGCCGCCTTCGCCGCGAAGCCGCGGACGATCTGCGCGAACATCCACACGTCCTTGCGGAGCCGCTCGCCCACCTCGCGCTTGGCCGCGAGGTCGTCGAACACGAAGTGCGCGTCGAGCCGCGCCCCGAGCGCGCGGATGAGGAACAGGATGATCGACTGCAGCGCCGGCCGGAGCGACTCGGTGGCCGCGAGGATCTTCTTGCGCAGCTCCGGGGCCGGCTCCTGCGCGTCGATCGGCGGCAGCTCGCGCACGAACGTGCGGCGCATCTCGAGCCGCAATTTCGCGGCGATGCCCTCGAGCGCGGCCTTGATCCCGACCAGGCGGTGCCCCTCGGCGAGCAGCGACTCGTAGCGCGCGTGCATCGCCTTGCTGCTGATCGTGAAGAGCTCGCGCTCGAACCCCTCGGCGAGCTCGGCCCCCGCGTGCGCCCGCAGGTATGCGACCAGCGACCGCGCCTCGGCCCGCAGCGCGGCCAAGGCCAGGTGCGCGCGGTAGAGCGCCGTGGGCTCGTTGTGCGAGAGCTCCACCAGCGAGTCCGCGAGCGCGAGCGTCTTGAGCATGCGGAACAGGGTCAGGAACGAGAGCGCCACCAGGCGGTGCGCCTCCTCGCCCGGGACCGACTGGACCAGCGCGAAGACCTCGGGGTTCTTGATGCGGTCGAGCTCGGGGCGGAACTCGAGGGCGCGCAGCGGGTTGAAATAGGTGTTCCGGGCCACCTCGCGCTGCTGCATGCCCATCGTGGCGTAGAACGTGCGGAACGGCAGGCGCTCCACGCGGAGCAGGCCGTCCACGATCTCGACGAGGTGGCCGAACGCGTAGCGCAGGGCGAGGAGCGACTGCTCCGGGGTCTCCTGGGCCGCCGTCGCCCGGACGAACCGGGACCGCGCCGTGTCCTCGGGGATCATCTGCTCGAGGTAGCGCTGGAAGACGAACACCCGCTCGTCCTCGCCGAGCAGCGTGCGCGAGAGGGACGCCACCCGGACCATGCCCTCGCGGGCCACCCGCAACGGCTCGCGGAAGTCCACCGCGGCGATGATCGTGCGGCGGGGGGGGCCGGGGTGGTTGCGCGGGTTCGCGAAGCAGGCGAGGCCGCGGAGCAGCACCTCGAGCTCGAAGAGCAGGTCGACCTTGCGCTCAGCGGTGAGACCGGAGAACCAGGCCTCGCGGGTGATCGCGTGGTCGCGCCGCATCTCGCGCGAGCCCGAGAGCAGGGAGCGGTAGCCCTCGCGGGGCGCGATCGATCCGGCGGGCGGCGGCAGAGAGGGCGGCGCGGGCACGGGACGGCGATGGTAGCGCACCGGGCGCGGCCGCGATGAAGTAAGCTCGGCCCGGCTTCGATGGAACCGCCGCTCCTGGAAGTCCGCGATCTCGTGACCTCGTTCCGCACCGAGGAAGGCGTCGTGCGCGCGGTCGACGGCGTGTCGTTCCAGGTGCCGGCGCGGTCGATCGTGGGCGTCGTCGGCGAGAGCGGGTCGGGCAAGAGCGTCACCGCCTTGTCCATCTTGCGCTTGATCGAGGAGCCGGGGCGGATCGAGTCGGGGGCGATCCTGTTCGAGGGCCGCGACCTGATGAGCCTCTCGGAGGCCGAGATGCGCGACGTCCGCGGCAACCGCATCTCGATGATCTTCCAGGAGCCGATGACCTCGCTCAACCCCGTCTACACGGTGGGGGCGCAGATCGGCGAGGTGGTGCGCGTGCACCAGGACAAGAGCCGCAAGCAGGCGCGCGCCCGCGCGATCCAGATGCTCGAGCTCGTGGGCATCCCTGCGCCCCAGGAGCGCGTCGACGCCTACCCACACGAGCTCTCGGGGGGCATGCGCCAGCGGGTGATGATCGCGATGGCGCTCGCGTGCACGCCCAAGCTGCTCCTCGCGGACGAGCCCACCACGGCCCTCGACGTCACCATCCAGGCGCAGGTGCTCGAGCTCCTGAAGAAGCTGCAGCGCGAGCTCGAGATGAGCGTCGTCCTCATCACCCACGACCTCGGCGTGGTGGCCGAGTACGCCGACCACATCGTGGTCATGTACGCGGGGCAGGTGGTGGAGCGCGGGCCGGTCGACGAGGTGTTCGCCTCGCCGCGCCACCCCTACACGCGTGGCCTCCTGCGCTCGCTGCCCGCGCTCGGGTCCTCCGCGCACCCGGACAAGCGGCCGCGCCGGCTCCCGAGCATCGAGGGCATCGTGCCCGATCTGCGGGCCCTGCCGAAGGGCTGCCGGTTCCAGGACCGCTGCGAGCTCGTGATCGACGGCTGCCGCGAGGGCACCCCCGTGCTCGCGGCGATCGGCGACCACCGCGCGGCGCGGTGCATCCGCTCGAAGGAGCTCGCGCCGTGAGCCAGCGCCCGACCTTCGCGCCGAGCGACCCGGAGCTCGTGGTGGAGCGCGTCTCCAAGTGGTTCCCCGTGGAGCAGGGGTTGTTCCGCAAGCCGCGCCAGCTGCGCGCGGTCGACTCGGTGTCGCTCACCGTCGGTCAGGGCGAGACGGTGGGCCTCGTCGGGGAGAGCGGGTGCGGCAAGAGCACCCTCGGGCGCACGGTCCTGCGCCTGCTCGATCCCACCTACGGACGGCTCACCTTCGAGGGGCGCGACATCACGAACCTCGGCGTCTCCGAGCTGCGGCCGCTGCGGCGGCGCATGCAGATCGTCTTCCAGGACCCGTATTCCTCCCTCAATCCGCGCATGACCGTGCGGCAGATCGTCGGCGAGGCGATCCAGATCCACAAGCTCGCCAAGAGCGACCAGCAAGAGGAGGAGATGGTCCTCTCGCTCCTCGACCGCGTGGGTCTGCGCAAGGACGCCCTCACGCGCTACCCGCACGAGTTCTCCGGCGGGCAACGCCAGCGCATCGGCATCGCGCGCGCGCTCGCGGTGATGCAGGACGGCAAGGGTGGGCTCCTCGTGTGCGACGAGCCCATCAGCGCGCTCGACGTGTCGATCCAGGCGCAGATCGTGAACCTGCTGCAAGACCTCCAGGAGGAGCGCGGGCTCGCCTACCTGTTCATCTCGCACGACCTCAAGGTGGTCGAGTACCTGAGCCACCGCGTCGCCGTGATGTACCTCGGGCGCATCGTCGAGCTCGCGTCCGCCAAGGACCTCTACGAGCACCGCCGCCACCCGTACACGCGCGCGCTGCTCAGCGCGATCCCGGTGCCCGATCCCGAGAAGCGCCGCCTGCGCATCGTGCTCTCCGGCGACGTGCCGAGCCCGCTCGATCCGCCGAACGGGTGCGCGTTCCACCCGCGGTGCCCCAAGGCCAAGCCGGGCCTGTGCGACAAGGACGTGCCCGCGCTGCGCGAGCTCGACGAGGGCCACTCGGTCGCCTGTCACCTCCCCGAGGAGGACCCGTGATCCGCGAGCGGCTCGACGTCCGACTCGAGCGCGGCGCCCTCGAGCTCGCCGAGGTGGTCGACGTCGCGCGCACGCTCGGCAAGCTGCTCGACGAGCTGCACGCGAAGGGCGAGATCGACGGCGCGATCGTGCCCGCGCGCGTAGAGCTCGGCGAGGAGGGCGTGACGCTGCTGCCGGCCGACGAGGAGCACCGGGGCCAGAAGGCCTACCTCGCGCCCGAGGCCTGGACCGACCCGCCCACGGCGGCCGCCGATCAGTTCTCGCTCGCCGCCGTGCTCTACGAGGCGCTGTGCGGCGGCCGCGCGTTCCCCGGCGACGACCCGGGCAAGATCCACGACTCGATGACGACGGGCAGCCAGGTCCCGCTCGCGGCGCGGGTCCCCGGGCTCGCCGACGCGGTCGACCAGGCGTTCGCGCGCGCGCTGCAGCTCGATCCCGAGGGTCGCTACCCGTCGTGCAGCGCGTTCGCCGACGCGCTCGTCGACGCGATCGAGCGCTCGCGACAGAGCGAGCAGGTGCTCGTGCAGAAGCCCTCTTCGCGCCCGGCGAGCCGGAGGCCCCCTCCCCGCTTCGAGCCCGACGAGGAGGACGCGCCGCTCTCGTTCGGCAAGGTCGCGATCGCGCTCCTCTTGCTGGCGCTCGTCGCCGCGGCCCTGGCCACGCTGACCAAGTGATCCTAACCACCGGGCATGGTCCCCGCGTTCCCGCTCGCCTCCCTCGTCGATCCGATCCTCGACCGCGCGCTCGCCGAAGACCTGGCCGGCGGCGACCTGACGAGCGAGGCGTGCATCCCGCCCGATCACGCGGGGCGCGGCGAGTTCGTGGCGCGGGGGCCCATCGTCGCCTGCGGGCTCACCCTCGCAGCGCGGGTCTTCGCGCGGGTCGATCCGAGCGTGCGCGTCACGCACCACGTGGTCGACGGCGATAGGGTCGCGGCCGGAGGCGCCCTGCTCCGGGTCGAGGGCCGCGCGCGCTCGCTGCTGATGGGCGAGCGGGTCGCGCTCAACTTCGTGCAGCGGCTCTCGGGGATCGCCACGGCGACCCGGGCCTTCGTGGACGCCATCCCCGCGGGCGGCCGCCTGCGCATCGTGGACACCCGCAAGACCACGCCAGGCCTGCGCGTCCTCGAGCGGTACGCGGTCCGATGCGGCGGCGGCCACAACCACCGCGACATGCTCGGGAGCGCCGTGCTCATCAAGGACAACCACATCGTCGTCTGCGGGTCGGTCCGCGCCGCGATCGAGCGCGCCCGCGCCCACGCGCCCCACACCACCCGCATCGAGTGCGAGGTCGACACCCTCGAGCAGCTCGACGAGGCCCTCGCGGCGGGTGCCGACGTGGTCCTGCTCGACAACATGGACGATTCGACGACCCGGGAGGCAGTCCGGCGCGTCCGGGCCCAGAAGGGGGACCAGGTGACGGTCGAGGCGTCCGGAAACGTGGCGATCGAGCGCATCCCGGCGCTTTCGGCCACCGGGGTGGACGTCGTGTCCATCGGAGCGCTGACCCACTCCGTCCGCGCGGCCGACGTGGGTCTCGACCTCCACGTCTGAGCCTCTTACCATCCGCGATCGATGGAGCCCACGGCCCAGGGCGTGCTCGGAAAGACGCCGTTCGCGCACCTCGTGGTCTACTGCGTGGACAAGAAGCTGCGTGGTGCGCTCGTGCTCCGTCCGGAGGGCGACGACGACCCCGCGGCCGCCGACGTGCTCACGCTGGTCGACGGCCTCCCCGCGAAGATACGCATCGCCGACCCGGTCGAGCACCTCGGTCGGGTGCTGCTCGAGATCGGCGCCATCGACGACCTCGCCTACAACGAGTCGCTCATGGCGCTCGGCAAGGGCGGCGTGCTCCAGGGCCAGGTGCTGCTCGCGGCCGGCAAGATCGACGCGCCCACCCTCGAGAAGGGCCTGCGCACGCAGATCGCCCGCAAGCTCGGGCACCTGTTCAGCCGGCCGCCCAGCACGCGCTACGCGTACTACGACAACGCGGATTTCCTCTCCAAGTTCGGCGGCCCGGAGCTCTACCCGGTGGACCCGACGCCGGCGGTGTTCGCCTCGGTGCGCGCGCACCCTTCGATGCCCCACGCCGACGCCACGCTCGAGCGGGTCAAGGGCACGCCCCTGCGCATCAAGCCGGGCGCGCCGCTCTCCAGCCTCGATTTCACCCGCCCGGAGCGCGAGGTGGTCGAGCTCCTTCGCCTCGCGGCGATGAGCATCGAGCAGGTGATCGACGCCCACGTGGCAGACGCGCGAACGGTGCGGCTCCTCCTGTACGGGCTCCTCCTGCTCAAGCACATCGAGCCGATGCCGGTGGCGGTCGCGGTGCCGGCCCCCCCGTCCGTGCAGATGCCCCCGCCCGCGCTCGGCCGGCAGCCCTCGCCGGTCGTCCGGGTGGCGCTCAAGCGCATCGGCACGCCGCTC
>JAEUKC010000474.1:0-5526 GCA_016794445.1 Myxococcales bacterium | reverse complement strand
GCCGCCGAGAACACGAGGACCTGGTGGTCCGTCGCGCAGGTGACGACCTCGGGCCCGGGGCTCGCAGGGTCCAGCTCGCCGAGCGCGATCGAGGCGCCGGGCACCGTCCGCGCCGCGGCGTCGGTCGCGTCCCACAGGCGCTTGCCCTTGCCGGTCACCGCGCGGAGGATGCCGTCGGTGCTGTAGGCCGCTCCGGTGTACGAGTTGAAGACGATGGCGGGGGTGTCCTTCTCGTCGTACTTGCCGTCGCAGTTGTCATCGGTGAGCGGACCGACGACCACCGAGGCCATGATCTGGTTGTAGCCGGCCGCGGGCGTGTCCTTGAACGGCCACGACCACTCGGTCACCGCGTCGAACGTGCCGACCGGCGGGCGCCACTCGCAGGCCTCGACGCACGGGCCGGCGTCGCCGCCGCCGTCGACGCCCGCGTCTCCGTCGGCGCACGTGGGCGGACGCGGCACGCAGCGCCCGACGGGGCTCGGCGCCGCGTCGCCGCACGAGGGAGGGGGCCCGGCGTCGCCGCCGCCGAGCGAGAGATCGCAGGTCTCGCCCTCGGCGCAGTCGTCGACGTTGCGACACGCCTTGCCCGGCGTGACGCAGGCGCCCGCGTAGCAGACCTGCCCGGTGCCACAGCACTTGCTGCCGCACGCGGCCGCCGCGGGCTCGCAGCACCCACCGGCCGCGTTGCACAGGCCTGCCGTGCCGCAGGGCGTGCCGGGCGTGCAGCCCGTGCCGAAGTCGAACCCTCCGCCGTCGTCGATCGGTCCGGTGTCACCGGTCAGGCCGGTGTCGACACCCCCGTCGACGTCGATGTTGTCGCCGCCCCCACCGTCCCCTCCGCACGCGGGGATCACGAGCGCAGCGAGACCGACGATGGCGAGGACCGGCGCGAGGGACGAAGCGAAGCGCATGCCTGAGAGATAGCAGGCAGCGTGCCGCCGTCCTGCACGAAAATTTCCGCACCGCGCCGCATCGCGGCCGTCACTTCCGCGTGACGTGTCACTCGCCGATGGCGTGCTCGGTCGCCACGACGCAGTTCCGCCCGTGCTCCTTGGCGCGGTACAGGCACCGATCCGCGAGCTCGAAGAGCTGCTGCGTGGTCGTCGCCTTGCTGGGCACGGCCGCGACCACGCCGAGGCTGATGGTCACGGGGATCGTCCGGCCCTGGTGCACGAAGGCGTGCCGTTCGACGGCGACCCGCAGGCGCTCGGCGCACGCCTGCGCGGGCACGAGACTGGTGTCGCGGAGCAGCACGGCGAACTCCTCGCCTCCCCACCGCGCGAGCAGGTCCTCCTTGCGCAGCGCGGCCGTCGTCACCTTCACGAGCGTCGCGAGGACGTAGTCCCCCGCCGCGTGTCCGAACCCATCGTTGACCCGCTTGAAGTGGTCGCCGTCGAAGATCACGAGGGCGAGCGGGCGCCGATGCCGCGCGGCGAACGCGAGCTCCTTGCCCATCGCGTCGCCGAAGGCGCGCTTGTTGTAGGCCCCGGTGAGGCCATCGCGGGTGGCCTGCTCGTAGAGGCGCCGCTGGATGGCCTCCTGCAGCTCGTCGTGGAAGGCGAGCTTGAGGATGGTGGCGGTGCCGATCTCGATGCGGTCGCCGTCGCGGAGCGCGCGCCGCCCGACGATGCGTTCGCCGTTCACGAAGGTGCCGTTGGTGGAGCCGAGATCCTCGATCGCCACCTGGCCGCGCGCGTCGACCTCGAAGCGCGCGTGACGCCGCGAGAGGCCTTCTTCGTCGAGCGAGAAGTCCACCTCTCCCCGGCCGACCACCGTGGCTCGCTCGATCTTGAACGTGCGGCCGACGGAGTCCCGCCCCCCGGCCACGAGCAGGAACGGGCGCGCCACCGGGCGCAGCGCGCGGACGTCGCCGAGCTCGGCTCGGCTCGCGACGAGGGTGCACTCGCCCTCGTCGTCGTCCTCGATGGGATCCAGTGCGGCAGCCATCTCGCAGACCTCCTGCCGAGGCTGTACGGACCGCTCGCGCGCGGCTTTAGGACGCTTTCCTGGTCGAGGTGAGCCCGGAAGTGACGTCGCGGAGGGGCGTAGCGCCGTAGCGGCGGCACGTAGGGCGAACAAGCAAACAGGTCAGGCAGCCAGGAGCTCGGCGGCGGTGACCCGGTCGGCCGCGAGACCGCCGAAGTACTGCATCAGGCCCGCGCGGTCGTAGTGCGGCATGATCCGCTCGGTGAGCAGGCCGATCTCCCGGAGGTTCGGGACGAGCCGGCTGAACATCACCGTGCGGAACTGCTGCATGCCGGGGGACTGCTCGACGAAGGTGCGCCACTGGGCGCGGCTGATCGCGCCCTCGAAGTGCTCCTCGTAGAGCTCGTAGGCCATGAAGCGGTTGCGCATCAGGAGCGCGACCTCGAACGCCCAGTCCTCGCGCTCCTCGCGCTCCCGCTCGGTGATGTGCTTGTGGAAGTGCTCGCGGAGCGCGCAGACGCCGTAGTGCACGTGCCGCGCCTCGTCCTGGATCACCATCTTCAGGAGCTCCTTGAGCAGCGGCTCCTTGGTCTGGCGGTAGAGCGTGCCGAACGCCCCGAGGGCCAGGCCCTCGACCATGATCTGCATGCCGAGGAACTTCATGTCCCACCGCGAGTCGCTCATCAGCGAGTCGATGATGACGAACAGGTTGTCGTTGATGACGTAGAGCTTGTTGAGCTTGGTATCGAGGTAGCGGTTGAACACCTCGACGTGGCGGCCCTCGTCCATGACCTGGGTCGCGCCGTAGAGCTTGCCGTCGAAGAACTGCACCGCCTCGGTCACCTGCGCGGCGGCGAAGAGCGCGCCTTGCTCCCCGTGCAGGAACTGGCTCAGCATCCACGTGCACATGCAGTAGTTGAGCTCGCGCCGCTTCTCGGGCGAGAGCTTGATGCCGAAGTTGGACAGGGTCTCGTAGCTGACGAACTCCTCCGGCAGGAGCGGCACGTTCGGGTCGAGCGGATCGACGTTGGTCTGCCAGGGCAGCGAGTCGCCGTTCCACTGACCTTCCTTGGCGCGCCGATAGAGCTCCGCCATCTCGGGCTGGTCGTTGGGGTAGGTCCAGTCGAAGTAGGCGGTGTGGCTGGCCGGCATGTGGGTCGGGACGCCCTGCTTGCCGCGGTGGAGCAGGAGCCCGCGCACGCCGGCCGGTCCGAGCGCGGCGAGCACCTTCGGGTCCCGCACGTGGGTGAACACCGAGACGGCCTCGAGGAGCGCATCGACCTGCGAGCGCATGCGGACGGGGAGGAGGTTCGTGAGCGGGGAAGACATGGGGGGCTCCTCAGAGGGTGGCGAAGAAGTTGCGGATCCGCGCGGTGTGGTACTGCGCGAGGAACTGGTTCACGACGGGCAGCGCGCGCTCGACGGTGGCGGCGACCATGTCGGGCGGGAGGTCCGAGAGGCGCTCGGCGATGAGCTTGGTCTCGCGGTGGAACAGCGCGGCGATCGCCTCCTCGTAGAGGGCGAAATCGCGCGAGGTGAACCCGAGCTCCGCGGTCATGCCGGCGCGCCGCAGCTCGGCGAACGCCTCGAGCATCCACACGTCGTCGCGCGCCACGAAGGTGTGCCCCTCGTCGTCGGTGCGCACCGCGAGGAGGCCGATCTCGACGAAGCCGTCGAGGTCGTCCCGCACGAGCCCGAGCGTCTCGAGCAGCGCCGTCGCGTCGACGATCTCCTTGGCCGCGGTGGAGTCCGCGAGGGCAGGGGTGAGGCGGGCCTGCACGTCGCGCAGGAGCGCGCGCTGGGCGGGGCTGAACGAGTCGTCGCGGTGCTCGAGCATCGCGCGGATGGCCTTGAGCGGCAGGAAGCGCTCGTGCTGCAGGCGGCGCACGAGCAGCACGCGCTCGACGTGCTCCTCGGCGTAGTAGGCCATGTTGCGGCCGGTCTTGTGGCCCTCGGGCACCAGGCCCTGCTGGATGTAGAAGTGGATGACCTGGCGCGGCAGCCCCGTGCGCTCGCTCAAGTCCTTCATCTTGTAGGGGAAGCGGCGACGGTCGAGCCCCGCTTCTTCCTGGGCGGCGACGTTCACGGGACCTCCACCGTGGTGGAGTTGGTGGCGCGCGACACGCACCCGAGCACGAAGCCCTGCGCGCGCTCCGCCGCGGTGAGGCAGTTGGGCTCGTCCTCGACCACCTCCCCGGCGACCAGCTTGAGCTTGCAGGCCCCGCAGCCGCCGAGGCCGCACGAGTAGGGCATGTTCACGCCCGCGCCGAGGCCGGCGTCGAGCAGGGTCTCCCCGGGGCGCGCGGTGACCTCGTGGGTGCGCCCCGCGATGCGGATGCTGATCGGCTGGGCGCGCGTCGGCAGCTTGCCCGTCGCCGAGCGCTGCGCCGGCGAGGAGAAGCGCTCTTCGTGGATCTTGGCGGCGGCGACGCCGAGCCCCTCGACGAGCGCCGCGCGGACGTCGGCCATCATCGGCTCGGGGCCGCAGAGGAAGAAGGCATCGGCGCCGGTCACGTCGAGCGCGCGGAGTTCACGCTCGGCGACGGCGCGCTCGAGGCGCCCGCGTCCGGCCCCGCTCTTCGCGCCCCCCTCCTCGAGCACGTGGCGGAGCACGAAGCGCTCACCGTGGGTGGCCGAGAGCGTGGCGAGCGCCTGCGCGAACACGACGTCGGCCTCGGTGCGGTTCCCGTAGACGAGCGTGATCCGCGACCCGGGCTCTCCCGCGAGCACGCTCGCGGTGATGGACATCATCGGCGTGATTCCGCTGCCGCCGGCGACGAGGACGAGGTGGCGGTGCGCGGTCGGATCGACGGTGACGCCGAAGTTGCCCGAGGGGCCGAGCACCGCGAGCCGATCGCCGACCGCGGCGCGATCGACGAGGTGGTTGCTCACGCGCCCGCCGGCCACGCGCTTGACGGTGACCGCGACGCCCGGGCCGCCGGGCATCGTGCAGATCGAGTACGCGCGCCGGAGCTCCACGCCCTCGATCGACACGAGCAGGCTCAGGAACTGACCGGGGTGGAACGCGAAGGCACGACCGGTCTCGTCCTCGAGGTGGAGGGTGACGGCGTCGGGCGTCTCGCGGACGACCTCGACGATCCGCACCGGGCGCGACACGAGGGTCTCCGGCGTGGCGCTGCTCGACAGCGTATGGCCGTGACGGGCCAGGGGGCTGCGGCGACGGAAGGTGGGGAGCGGCTCGCCGAACACCGTGTGGAGGATGGTTCGGAGGTCGCGGCGGAGGGTTTCGAAGGGGGCCATCGCGTTCACGACCCAGAAGATGACGCTTCGTTCATAAAGTGTCAAGCGACACTTTTCACTTTTTCGGGGTCGCCGACGAAAGGCGAAAGGGGCAAGCTCCTCCCGTGTCCGAAAGCGAAACCGACCGCCGCCTCGCCGAGCGCCGTGATCCCGACGCGCTCGCCAGGGAGGACGAGGAGCTGCCGGTCGTGGCGCGCATGGTCGTGGAGATCCGCTCCGACGGCAGCCGCACGATCGCGCGCGGCGCCGCCGAGGACCCGACCACGGGCGAGAAGGTCGCGCTGCGCGTGGATGGCACGACGCCGCTGCAGCTCGCGCTGTCGCTGATGAAGACGATGA
>JAEUKC010000462.1:0-9100 GCA_016794445.1 Myxococcales bacterium | reverse complement strand
CACGAACGAGACGAGCCGGATCAAGAAGGACACGGACGGCGACGGGATCGACGACCTGATCGAGACCACGCTGATCGGGGTGGCGGGCGCGAAGGACCCGGCGCTGACGCCGGCCAAGGCAGGCAAGTTCTACTTCGTGGAACCCTACTCGTTCGACGGATCGGCGGCGCCGAGCCCGACGAGCTCGCTGCTCGCGCTCTCGACGCAGCTGAACAAGGGCGACGTCGGGTTCGTGGTCGACACGACCGGGTCGATGGGCGGCGAGATCAACAACCTCAAGTCGAGCCTGTCGACGACGATCATCCCGGCCCTCAAGACCCGCATCCCCGACCTCGGGATCGGCGTGGCCGGCGAGGACGACTACCCGGTCAACCCCTACGGAGCCTCGAGCTGGGGCGACCGGCCGTTCTACATCTCGTCGGGCACGAACGGCTTCGTCACGACGGTCACCGCCACGGCGCAGACCGCGGCCAACGCGCTCACCACGCACAACGGCGTCGACTGGCCCGAGAGCCAGATCCCGGCGATGTACACCGCGCTCACGGGCGCGACGCTGTCCTGGACCGGGGGCTCGGTGGTGTCGCCGGCTGCGCCGGCGGGCACCTTCGGCGCGCTGCGGTTCCGCACCGACGCGCTGCCGATCCTCATCCCGATCACCGACGCCTCGATGCACGAAGGCAAGCGCGCCCTCAACAAGACGGCGACCTCGTACGACGCGAGTTTCCAGTACGTCTACAACTCGGCCATCACCGGCAAGTTCAACGCGGACCAGCTGGTCGCGAAGATCAACGAGCTCGGCGCCAAGCTGATCGGCGTGTCGTCGGACGACGGCGGGCGCGCCATGGGCATCGACGACCCCTACGGCTACCTGGCCTACCTCGCCGACAAGACGAACTCCTACGTGCCGCCCACCGCGTTCACCGGTGGCACGTGCAAGACCGGCGTCGGCGGCGCGACCGTCGCGGCCGACGGGCCCCTCGTCGGTACCGTCCGTCAGTGCCGCAACGTGTTCTCGATCAACACGAGCGGCACCGGCCTCGGCACCTCGATCGTCGACGGCGTGTTCGCGGTGCTCAACTCGATCAAGTTCGACGTGTACGTGCGCGCGATCGACGACACGACGGACGCGGTCGACGCGGTGAACGCGTTCATGACCAAGGTGGAGCCGCAGCCCACCGGCGGCACCGATCCGGTGACCGGCAGCGTGTGCGAGGTGTTCTCGGCGACGCTGCTCGCCGACAAGTACAACACCCCGAAGGCGCTCGCCGGCGCGGGCGACATCAAGGAGACGATCACCGCGCTCAACCCCGGCAAGTACTACTGCTACAGCGTGGTCCCGAAGGCGAACACCACGGTGCCGGCGACGAGCGTGGTGCAGACCTTCAAGGCCTCGCTCCGGGTGCTCGCCGACAAGCCCACGGGCGGCACGTTCATCCTCGGCACCGACCGCGAGGTGCTCTTCATCGTGCCCCCGCTGATCAACTGAGGCCTCGCGCGCGGGGGTTTTCCAACCGTGACGAAACGCCGCCGCGAGCGGTGACTTTTCGGGGTATCGTCCCGGGATGTCTTACCGCTCGCGTCGCGTCGTTTCGCTGGGATCCGTGCTCGGGGTGCTGTTCGCCGCAGGGGCCTGTGGGGTCGGCTGCGGAGGCGGCACGGGGACGGAGGTCGAGGTCGCGGACACGGCGGTCGAGGAGACGGGCGCCGAGACGAGCGGCGACACCGGGACCCTCGACACCGGCAGCGACACGGGCGCGGACACGGGCAGCGACACCGGCAGCGACACGGGCGCGGACACCGGTGGCGACGACACGAGCGAGACGGGCGACACGGGCGCGGCCGACACCGGCGACACCGGGGCCGCCGACACGGGCAGCGCAGACACGGGGAGCGCGGACACCGGCGCGCCGGACACGGGCACCGTCGACACCGGCACCGACACCGGCCCCGACCCCTGCGGCGCGCTCTCCTGCTCGGTCGACAGCGACGGCGACGGCATCCCCGACGCGGTCGAGGGTCGCTGCGCGGCGACGCCGACCGACAGCGACGGCGACGGCACGCCGGACTACCTCGACACCGACAGCGACGGCGACGGCATCCCCGACAAGATCGAGTGGGCCGCGGGCGGCTGCGACGCGACGACGCCGCTCAACGACGCCGACGGCGACGGGGTGCCGAACTTCCGCGACACGGACAGCGACGGCAACGGCCTGCTCGACAAGGACGAGGCGTGCCCGCCCGTCGGCATGCCGGGACGCCCGGCGGGTTGTTCGCTCGCGACGCCGGCGGACTTCGACGGCGACGGCGTGCTGGACTTCCTCGACCCCGACAACGACCACGACTCGTCGGCCACCGACAAGACCGTGGGCCTCGACGACAAGTTCGAGCTGACCAACGCGGCGGGCACCTACGTGGGGCTCGTGGACACGGACGGCGATGGCATCCCCGACCTCTGGGACCGCGACTCCGACGGCGACGGCATCCTCGATCTCGACGACGGCCTCGGCGACCCGGACAAGGACGGCAAGCGCAACTTCCAGGACGTCGACAGCGACGGCGACGGCGTGGGCGACAAGTGCGAGGGCACGGTCGACACGGACGGCGACGGCAAGGCCGACTACGTCGACATCGACAGCGACGGCGATCTGCTGCTCGACAAGGACGAGGACAAGGACGGCGACTGCACGGTCGACACCGGCGAGACGAGCCGCATCAAGAAGGACACCGACGGCGACGGCGTCGACGACTTCATCGAGGTCACGCTCGACACCGGCAAGGTGGGCTGGGCCACCGACCCGGCGATGACCCCGAGCAAGGCCGGCAAGTTCTACTTCCTCGAGCCCTACTCGTTCGACGGATCGGCGCTCCCGAGCCCGTCCTCGTCGACGCTCGCGCTCTCGACGGACCTGCAGAAGGGCGACCTCGGCATCGTGGTCGACTCGACCTACTCGATGCAGCCCGAGTTCGACAACCTCAAGACGAACCTCGGCACGATCATCGACACCCTCAAGACCAAGCTCCCCGACCTCGGCGTGGGCATCGCGGGCGCCGACGACATGCCGACGTCGATCTCCACCTCGACGACGAACACCTTCGGCAGCTGCAACAACACGCCGTACGTGGGTGGCCTGCCGTTCACCGACGACCCCTACTACCTGCGCACGGTGGTCACGACGAACAAGGCCACGGCGGTGACGGCGGTGGCCGGCCTGCGCATGGCGAACGGCAGCGACCTGCCCGAAGACCAGGTGGTCGCGCTGCACTACTCGCTGACCGGGACGGCGTTCTCGTGGCCGGCGCTCAACACCTGCGCCGCGGGCAGCCGCGCCGCGGTGGCCGAGACGGTGAGCAACTACGGCGCGATGCAGTTCCGCAAGGGCGCCCTGCCGATCCTGATGGCGCTCAGCGACGCCGAGTTCCACAACGGCGTCGCCAAGCCCGGCCGCATCCCGAACACCACGACGACCACCTGCCTCTACGGCCCGACGTCGGGGAGCTGCGGGAACATCGCCGGCTACCCGGTGGTCAGCAACTACCCCGCGAGCTTCGTGGTGCCAACGATCAGCGCCCTCGCGACGGCGCTGAAGACCCGCGGCGCGCGCTTCATCGGCGCCGCGGCGGACGACGGCCGCGCGGCCCGCTACCCCTCGGCGGGTGGCACGACGTACCTCAGCGGCCCGTCGGCGGGCGTGGGCGGCACGAGCGCGGCGCGCAACCCGAACTGGGCCTTCGGCGCGTACGGCGACATGGAGTACCTGGTCGATCAGACGACGTCGTACGTCGACCCGGCAGACTTCACGCACACGGCCGCGTGCCCCGTGGGCCAGTGCTGCACGGGCTTCGGCGGCGCGGGCATCGCGCCCGACGCGCCCGGCGGCAAGTGCAAGCTGGTGTTCAACGTGAACCACAACGGCTCGGGCCTCTCGACGCAGATCGTCGACTCGGTGCTCGCGCTGATCAACGCCATCCGCTTCGACGCCTACGTGCAGGCGATCCCGGACGCGGGCCCGGTGGACTCGGTGAACGCGTTCATGACGGCCATCCAGCCCAGCAGCGCCGCGGGCGTGGACCCGATCACGGGCGCGGCCTGCCTCGCGGCGCCGGGCACGGCCGACAAGTACAACACCCCGAAGGCGCTGCCGGGCGCCGGGGACATCGCGGAGACGGCCACCAGCATCAAGCCGGGCAACCTCTACTGCTTCAACGTGCTCCCGAAGAAGAACACGACGGTGGTGGCCACGAGCGTCGCGCAGACGTTCCGCGCCACGCTGCAGGTGTGGGCGGAGAACGGGACGGCCGGGAAAATCGCCCTCGGAACGCCGCGGGAGGTGCTGTTCGTGGTGCCGCCGATCATCAATTGACGGAGGGGTTGTGGGCGGCTAGGGTGCCGCTCCCCGTCGCAAGGCGGGGACTCGGGGCGTAGCGCAGCCTGGTTTAGCGCACTTGACTGGGGGTCAAGGGGTCGCTGGTTCGAATCCAGTCGCCCCGACCGGAAGCGGTCGGTACAGAGGCCACGGTTCCACTGGGAATCGTGGCCTTCCGTGTTTCTGGGCTCGTCTGGCCCACGAATGTCCGAGGCCTCTCGTCGAAGCACTACCCCCGGTCCGCGAACCGCAGGCAGCATTCGCAGGCGGTGGGTTGGTGCGCCTCCCGGCACCGAGGACGCTCGCGCTCGGACCTACGGTCCTCTGAAGCTCGGGTCCGCACCTGAACGACTGGCCCCTATCATGACCAACAGCACCTCAGTGCTCAGGCTGCCGGAAAGCGTGGAGCAGGCGGAGCGATGTGGGAGAACCCTACAGGGGTCCACAACACCCTTCTAGGCCGAGAGAGCAACATGGATGCAGAACTGGTTGAAGCGATCGGCAACTACGTGTCTATGCACCCCGACACAACGGTGCTCGATCCTGACGAGTCGGAAAGGCTACGCTTACTGACAGCGGAGCAATTTGACATAAGAAACGAAAGTGTTTGGTGGTGGGAGTGTCTGCCAGACAGCGCCATACATGTGCCGTACGACGACCAGGATGGACTCGACATTGCCCTGAAGATTATTCCAGAAACATCAAGCCGACTCATTCTGTTCGTCACTGACGATAGTTGCCCGCCGTGGACATGTGTATCTGGGACGGCCTCAGGGCTTGTCGACATGCTGCGCGAGCAACGATTCTTCGAGTACCTTATCGTGAATAGTACCATGGACTGGATATTGTTTGATACGCATCACAATTCGATAGTCATCCTCGGCGAAGGACTCTCGGTCCCGTCGCGAGGCTGACCGTTGACCACCAGTTGCCCAGCAGCTGCGCTCGGGCGCGAGATGGCCGATCTGGACCCGATGGCACGGGCCTGGATCTCTCGCCGCCCATGAGAGCCTTCGGGAAGCTGAAAGAATTGCAGACGCCGCGGGCGAACAAGGGGTTGCCTCCGGAGGGAATGTGACGCAGACCGAGCAGATTCAGCAGCTGTTGAAGGAGGTCGTCGAGTGCGAGGAAGGCGCGTGTGTCGACAGAATCATCTCGACGATCGCCAGCCTTCCCGAGGACGCGGAGACACACTATGCGCTCAGGTACTGCTACTACGTCCACCGGGGTCGCGAGCACTCCCCGCACATACGAGACCTGGTAGACCGACATCTCGACACGGCGCTCGAGCTGGGAGGGTTCGACTTCCACGCGAGTCTTTATCGTGGACACAATGCGTACGACTTCGCCAGCTTCGATGTCGTGGCCACCTTCTTCGACCGAGCCCGGCGGGTCGCGCCGAAGAACTACATCGGCCTGAAGGCCTTCGAGATGGAAGCATGCACGGCGCTGTCACGGGGCCACTTTGCCGAGTTCGTCGAGAAGGCAAAGGCGTTTGCCGAGGAGGCTGAGAGGCTAGACTACGAGGTCGAGGACCTCTGGCAACGCGAGCTCGTGAAGGCCCTCGCGCAGCACGCTTCGTCGATGCCAGGGAAGCTTCGGACTGCCGCGCGCGACCACCTTGCGTCCCTCGACGCCCGCGGGCGACTGAACGGCTGGCTGGTGGAAGCACTCGACGGTGTAGAGGTTCTCGATGTTGCCAACAACGACGCGGAGGGTGGCGAGCGAGCGTAGTCGCGACCAGGGTCACGGCGACGATCGTATGTCGCGAGACGTTCGCGCTTTCATGTCATCGCGGATCGATCCGATGCTCGTGTGTGACCGACGCCAGCCGTGAGCCCTTGGTAGCGTACGAGCAGCCTCTGATGTGGTAGGCGTCATTTCGCCCATGACCTCCGAAAAGAGGGCCACACTCACGATTCTCGCACTCGCCGAGCGACTCATGAAGCGGTCTCCGACGGAGGCGATCGACGTCGAGTTCGAGTATCCCGGCGAGGACGGCGCGCACGTCGTCGCGTACACCGACGGGCTGATTCACGGGCGAGAGGCGAGGTGCGTGGCCAGAGGCTTCATCCCGGCCACTGCTTGGGGTGGAGGGGAGGTGGAGCTGGAGACCCTGCGAGCATTGCTGGCGAGCGCGCTCCCGGCAGTGCGTGACCGTCGACAACTATATGTCCGGTGGCACGACAGCGCATGGTCGCTGTTGCTGCGTAGCGGCGAGCGGATCTGCTACCGCCATCGGCCGGATCGTGTGCCGCCACCGCGAAGACCGGTCCGCAAGGAGGTGTTCCCCGAACCCAGCGAAGATGGTGACGGCGAGGTCATCCGTCGCGGTGCAGCGATCGACTTGCTGTAGCCCCACCCCTCTCTCCCAACCGAAGCACTCCTCGAGCAGTGGCTCCAGCGCGGCGTGCGGATCGCGCTCACCGACGAAGGCCACACGGTCTCCCTGACGTACTTCGCACCGTTCGTTGGGAAGGTCTGTGGCGTTTGGATCGGTGCGTCAGCCTACCAGGTCGAGCTGCACCTCGGTGCGCCGGTAGAGGAGATCTCGACCGCTCACGACCGGCGGGGGTGGATCTACGAACACGACGGTCACCTGTTCGTTGGGTTCGACGATGGCGACCGCGTCGACTGCATCGGGCGGTGACTCGACGCCCGCCTCGGTGACGTCTGGTCTGGCGTACGATGGTGGGCGATCCGGGCCGGTCGTGGATGACGCAACGCTATGGACGCGCTCTGAGCTGAGAGCGAGAAGGTCAGCATGAGAGAGCCGCGACTGCTGGTAGCCAGGAAGATCTCCTGCACCATCGATCCCGATGGCTGCTATCTGCGCGTCTTTCGACATCGCGTCGGCGATGGGATCGAGCTTCGCACTCTCCCTACACCGCTCGACGGCGAGCGTGAGCACCAGGTCCATCCCGCGGTCGTTCGCCTGAAGCCGGGCGTCCTGGTCGACATCGGCCCATGGGATACCACCCCTCCGCCGGAGCGCTGGAGGATCGTCCTCGGCGACGTCGGGACCGAGCTCGGTAAGTTGTACGAGGTGGTCATCGAGCCGTGGATGCTCGAGGAAGTTTATCTGACGACACATCCGCAGTACTCGGAGATGGAACTAGAGGCGCATGTCGACAGCGAGAAGATGGCGAATCTGTTCTGGGCCGCCATCGCCGACTTCGCCGCTCGAACGACGTCTGACTGAGAAACGCTTCTCGTCAGGCTTCGGCGCCGCGCTCCTAGGGTCATCGCGCGATTTCGCCACCGCCGGTCGAGAACGGCTGGGTGCGAGCTCAGCGCGAGCGGAAGCGGAGACGCGCCGCTTGCTCGCCACGGATGGCGTTGGCACATTGGCTCGCGCTGCGAACGGAAGGGTTCGGGGCTCGGAGGCTGCGATGGCACCGGATTGGACATGGCTTTCGATGCTGTTGGTCGTCGGGTGCTCGTCGACGACCAACAACATCGTGAACTCGAACTGTGGGCCGGGCACGGTGCTGAAGGACGGCGTGTGCGTCCCCGACCCCACCGATACGGGCCAGGACACGACGATGGCCCCCGACACCACCGTCGGTCTGGACTCAGGACGCGACACGACCGCCGATGCGATGGTGGACGCGATGACCGAGACAGCCGCAGAGGACACGAGCGATGCCACGAACGATGGCGAGTCTGGTATCGACGCCGCCAGCCTGGACGACCCTTGTCCCGCTGCGCTCGACTACAACTGCTCGAGCAGTTGCGGTGGTTCGAGCGCGTGTCCAGGAGGCTGCGCCTACTTCCCGTGGCCCAAGCTGGCCTCGTCGACCAAGGTGCGGTTCGTTCTTCGCACGCCATCCAAGCCACCCGACAAGAGTTGCGTCGATGGGATCTGCAAGCACCGATACATGGTGCCGATCGACTATGTGTGGCCCTCGATTCGTATACGGGTGGGACCGGGCTGGAAGATCGGCGCGGCTTCCGGCACCGCATCCGTGTGCATGATCCCGTCGTCCATAAAGGACGGGTGCTTCTACACGAACTCGTACCACCCAGTCGTGGTGTACACGGATGACCCAGCCGCGCCTGCGCGAAACGTCGTGGTGGACATACCGGACCTCGCCGCGGGACCGCCATGTCCCTGAGCTCGGTGAGGCCCGAGCAGATCCTTCCAACGCCAGTTACTCCTGGCGCAGGTCCAGCGTGAACACGTCCAAGCTCTGGGCCGCCCTCCTCGACGAGTTCGATCCCACTGCGTGTGTGAAGAGCGCGAAGGTTCGCATCGTTCTTGAAGCGCAAGCTCAGAAGAGCGAGGCAGAGGGCGTGTTCGACGCGGAACAATCTCCTCCTCGGATCACGATCCACAACGTCGAGGACATCGCATCGTCGCGTCCACTGGTGCGATCACGGACACTTCGCGCTGCTGGTGGCGGAACCTGGATGCGTGGACGGAGGCATTCGATGAACCGGTTGGCTCCCCACTGCGAAATCGCATTCGTCCTCATCGTCACCCTGGCACCGAGGCTCCCCTCGGTGACGCCGCCGTGGACGCAGCGTCCGACAGCGTCGACACGGGCGCTGATTCCGGCTCGTGCTTCGAAGGCCTGCGCCCGGACGGCTCGTGTCCGTACGACTGTCGCGTGGTCCCGGGCCGTCCCTACGACCCGGCCTCCGGCACGTGCGCCGGCTCCACCCCGCTCGGCTGCTACCCTCCGCGGCCGGCCACCCTCCAGGCCAACTGCTGCAAGTCGGATACGACGCTG
>JAEUKC010000456.1:0-8273 GCA_016794445.1 Myxococcales bacterium | reverse complement strand
GAGTCACCGCAGGAGCGCCCGATCGGGGTCGTGCCCGCCCAGGTCTCTCCGGTGTGCGTGATCTTGCACGTGAAGGTCCCCGCCTCGTGGCTCTCGCCATCGAAGTGGTACGGATACTTGAGGCTGACCTCGACGAATGTGTAGTCCATCGTCGCGATGCCGGTGATCAGTGCGCCGTCGTCCTCGTAGCCGGTCCCGATGGTGCTGGAGGGGACGGCACGCTTGATCGAGCCGGTGTACTTCATGGTCATGAAAACCGGCTGCTTGATCTCCACCGTATGGAGGCCGTCGTCAGCCTTGATGCTCTGCTTCTCGGTGTAGGAGACCGTGGTGTCGGTTCCACACGGCTGAGTCCCAGGTCGATCCTCGCACTTGGTGCAGGTGAGACTTCGTGGTTTGCCCACGTATCCCTTCACTTTGTCCTTGGCGTCCGTCTGGGCCCAGAGCTCCTGGCACGTGTCGGTGGTGTTGGGCACACGTACGTAGCCGAGCAGGCAGCGATTGGTGATGTCGCTGGTCGTCGCGGTGTAGGCGTACTTGGCAAGCGCGGCGCAGATTGCCTTGGCGTGGATGCGCTTCATCTCCTCCTTCTTCTGCGTGTCGTCGTCCTTGAGGGGACCGTCGGCGCGCGCGCTCGCGGGAGCACGGAGACCGACGGCGAGGGCGACGAGCGCGATCGTCGAACCGGCGGTGACTCGCTGAATCATGTCGGCCTCTCAAGCAGCGCGCATGCCAAGCGTGATTCTGCTGGATTCGTCGCCGCTTCGGGCGCGATGAGCCGACTCGGCTCGATCTGCGCCGGCGGGGCGCGAGCTGCCTCACCGCGCTCGTCGATCTCCGAAGCGACGAGCGCGGCACGGAGACTGCTCTCCGCAACAGCCGCTCGACGTCACCCACTCACTCGGAGTAGCCCATGACCAGTATCCGCCCACTCGTTCTCTCGCTGCCGTTCGCCATCGTCCTCGCCTGCTCGAGCCCGAGTCCGGTGGAGAGGCTCTCGACGAGCGCGAGTGAGCTCACCACCGACGACCTGAAGAAGTGCGGATTCCCGGTCGGCGCGTGCGGAGCGCCGTTCGAATCGAAGTCGGATCCGCCCGACCTCAAAGATCTGAAGTGCAGCGAGTTCAAATGCTACGACGTCAACAAGATCGTCCCTGACAAGACGGATCCCAAGAAGTTCACCATTCCGGCGACCGCCTACGTGGAGTGCAAGGCCACACTCCCGTTCTGCTTCGGGCTCGGCGAGGACATCGTGGCCAGCGACGAAGCCAAGAAGGGAAAGTGCAATGCCTGGGCGGGCCCGTCGGCGAACGGCGCAGGCCTCCCGAAGGAGCCAAAGCCCGGCTGTTCGAACCTCGGCGTCTGGAACTGCATTCGCGCCGGTGGCCTCGGCAACGGCAACATCCTCTACGTCACCGACCCGAACTCCGCCACGGTGACCCCGACGCGCGCCGCCACTTGCTCGGAGATCGGTGCCATCTTCGGCAGTGGGGCGAATCCGGCGGGGCCGGGCAAGCCGGATCCGACCGACACCAAGAAGTTCCACTGGAAGAAGGGATCGGAGCTGAAGTGCAAGGGCGTGAAGATGACCGCGGCGCTCACGCCCACGACTCCTGGCAGTGTGCTGGGGACGGCCACGAGCGAGTCGGCGGCGGTCTACGAGCTGGCCGGTAGCAGCGCCTTCGGCGACGGCGATTGCGCGGAGTTCGAGGAGGTGCCGACGTGCACTGGGGAGGAGGTGGATTGCTCGGTCGTCGACTGCAGCACCGTGAGCGACGAGTGTGCCCCCTGACCAGCTATCCCTTGCGGGGGCGCGTGAACCCGTAGGCGTCGAGGCGTTTGACGAAGGTACGGCGAGGCATGCCCAGCATGGCGGCGGCCCGGCTCTGGTTGCCGCCGCACGCGGTCAGCGCGTCCAGCATTCGGGCCCGTTCGTGTTCGCGGAGCTCGGCACGGACGCCGCCCTCGCTCGGCGCGGAGGCGACGGGCGCCGCGGGGGGGGCGATGGTCGCCTGGGCGGCCTTCGTCTCTCGGCCGAGGGGCTCGGCGTTGCGCGGTGCCGCGGTCGAAGAGAGGGCGAGGTGGCTGGTCTCGATCGCGCCCGTCGAGAGCAGGACGGCACGCTCCACCACGTTGCGCAGCTCGCGCACGTTGCCCGGCCAAGGATGCTCCAGCAGCTGGGCGCGGGCCGCTTCGGTCCAGACCGGCTGCGGTCGAGCGAGTCGCTGGGCCGCGAGCGCCGTGAACCGGTCCACGAGCGCCGGCAGCTCCGAGCGCCGTTCGCGCAACGGCGGCAGCGTCACCACCACCCCGGCGAGTCGGAAGTAGAGGTCGCTGCGGAATCGGGCCTCGGCTGCCCACGCGAGAAGGTCACGGTGGGTCGCGGCCACGAACCGGACATCGATGCGTTTCGGCTTGTGGGCGCCGAGGCGCAGCACCTCCCCGTTCTCGAGCACGCGCAGGAGCTTGGCCTGCGTCGCGAGGGGCATGTCGCCGATCTCGTCGAGGAAGACGGTGCCACCGTCGGCGCTCTCGAACAGGCCAGCGCGGCTCTGCGTCGCGCCGGTGAAGGCGCCGCGTTCGTAGCCGAACAGCTCGCTCTCGAGGATCGACTCGGGCAGCGCTGCGCAGTTGAGGCGCAGGAACGGTCGGTCGGCCCGGGTCGACCGACGGTGCAGCGCCTCGGCGAACACGTCCTTGCCGACGCCCGTCTCGCCGAGCACCAGGACCGAGATGGGCGTGGGGGCCACGATCTCCAGCAGCGCATACGCGTCCTTCATGGCCGGAGCCGCCACGATGGTCGTCGAGCCGGGTGCCTCGGTGGCCACCCGGGTCAGGCGCACGAGGATCGTCGTCTGACCCAGATCGATCACGGCACCGTCGACCAGGGGTGCACACTCTCCACGGCCGAGGGTGCGCCCGTTGAGTCGAGTGCCGTTCTTACTGCCGAGGTCTTCGAGGGTGGGATCCCGACCGCAGGCGATCCGCGCGTGCCGACGCGAGAGGGCCTCGTCGTCGATACTGAGGTGGCACACCGGATCCCGACCGATGTCGACGATGCCCTCGCGTGGGAGCGGGTGCAGCGAGGGCCCGCCGGGTGCGCGCACCACCAGGACCGATTCGGGCTGGGTCGGTCCCACGGTACGGGTCGAAGTCGACTCGGACACGGCGCACGACATATAGGCGATCCGAGGGAAGGTCGCTCGCGTATCCTCACGGCATGGGCCGCAGCAGCAGTGGTCGGAGCGCGCCGCTGCCCCTTTCCCGCGAGAGTCCCCGCTTCCTCTGCGAGCTCGGTCGCGGAGGCATGGGCGTGGTGAGCCTGGCGGTGACCTTGGGGCCGGCCGGATTCCACAAGCTGAAGGTGGTGAAGAAGCTGCATGACGAGCTGAGCTCGGACGCCTCTGTCGTCGCGATGTTCCTCGACGAGGCGCGGGTCAGTGCCGCGCTCCACCACCCCAACATCGTCCAGATCAACGAGGTCGGCTTCGATGGCCGGAGCCCGTGGCTCGAGATGGAGTACCTCGAAGGTCTCGGCTGGGACGTCGTACGCAACCAGGCGTTGCCGAGCCTGGAGATGTGCGTCTGGGTCATGGGTCAGGTGCTCGAGGGCCTGCAGTACGCTCATGAGGCGTGCGCCGCCGACGGGCGAAGCCTCGGCCTCGTGCACCGCGACGTCTCACCGCACAACGTGGTGGTCACCTACGACGGCGCCGTCAAGCTCGTGGACTTCGGGATCGCGAAGGCGATCGACCGTCTGATCGACACCGCGGCTGGGGTGGTCAAGGGCAAGCCGACCTACATGGCGCCAGAGCAGGCAGCGGGGTCGGCGGTCGATCGCAGGGCGGACATCTTCGCCGTCGGCGTCATGCTCTGGGAGGCGATGACGTGCCGCTGCCTCTGGGCGGGCCTCGAGGAGCCGGTGTTGCTCTCTCGGCTTCGAAGAGGAGACTTCCCGCGTCCTTCGGCCGTTGCCGACGTGCCCCCCGATCTCGAGGCGACCTGCCTGCGCGCGATGGCTCCCGATCCGAACGAGCGCTACTCGACGGCCGCCGAGATGCAGCTCGACATCGATGCCTGGCTCGAGAAGACCCCCAGTCGAATCGGACATCGGGCCCTGGCCAACCACCTCCAGACCACGTTCGCGGAACGGAGGGCAGCGCGGCGAAGAGAGATCGAGCAACGGCTCCTGCGTCTCGACAGCTCGCTCGCAAGCCCCTCCCCGACGCAGCGGCCCACGATGAGCACCACGCTGCCGGCGCCGAGCGACCCGACGTCCACTCGAACCGTGCACGAGGGCGCGATCGAGCAGGCAGTGGCTCGGGTGCTCGAGGCCGGGACGTCGGCCGGCCTCGCCCACCTCGCCGTCGCGCGGGCCCAGCGGCTGCGCGGGGACAACGCTGCTCTCGCGGCTGCTGGCGCCGCTGCAGCGCAGAACCTGCCAGAAGGGAGCGCCCCCTGGTTCGAGGCCGTGGCCGACGCCGCGCTCGGTCATGGCCGCCTCGGAGACCTGGCGGGGCTGGAACGCTGGGCGTGGCGAGCCTCCGAGGTCGGTGACGACGGCAGCGCCGAGGGGGCCGAGGCGCGTGCGCTCTCGCTCTGTCGCATCGCGATCGACCTGTTCTATGCCGGTGCCTCCGACCTGGCGCTCCGCCTCGCGGCCCAGCTCGACGCCTTGCTACCTCCGCTACCGCCCCACGTCGTCGGCGCGCGCGCGCATGCACGCGCCGTCCCCGCGCTGATCGCCGGCCGTCTCGAGGAGGCGCTTCGGCTGTTCTCCGAATCGGCGGAGGCTTTCGCCCACGCCGGTGCGCTCGAGCGGCGGAGCATAGAGCTGAACAACGTGGCCTTCGTGATGCTCGAACTCGGGCTGTTCGGGCCCGCGGCACCCACGCTCGAAGAGGCGCTGCGTCTCGGGCGAACGCTGGGCGTCGGCCCTGTGGAAGCTGGTGCGCGCGCCACGATGGCCCTCTGTCAGCTGCGCCTGGGCCGTCCGAGGGAGGCCATCGAGCTCGCGTGCGAAGCCGTCGCCTACGCCGAGACCCAGGGCATTGCGCGCTTCGTCGGCGCAGCGCACCTGTACGAGGGCCTGGCGCGACTGGCGCTCGGCGAGACGACCGGCGCCGAGACAGCGGTGAGCGCCGCCATCTCCGACTTCGCCGCGACCCCCGCGTATCGTGCGTTCGCGCTCGGGGTCCGGGCCCGCATTCGATTGCAAGGACCCGAGCCTGCCAGCGCCGGGGCCGACGCGCGCGCGGCGATGGCGCTCCTCCGTCAGCTCGGCGGGCTCGAGGCCGGTGAGTGCCTGGTGCGCCTGAGCCACATCGAGGTGCTGGAGACGGAGGGACGCGCTGCGGATGCGCGTCGCGCCGCGAGCATCGCCCAGAACCAGATCCGGCTGCGCGCGGCTGCCATCCTGGACCCCTTCATCCGAGCGCAGTTCATGGCGATTCCCGAGCACACCGCCGTGCTGGCGAAGGCCGCGTGTTGAAGCCGCCGCGCGCGCCGTTCGACAGCTGGCCGGCGCACCGGTCGCTCGGCGAGTTCGGCCACGCGTGGTGGGCCGAGCCCGCCGTGCTCGTGTTCCAGAGCGCGGTCCCGCACGCCGACGTCGCCGGGGCGATCGCGCTGCAGGACCTGATCGACGACGTCCGCGCCGCGGCGGCCCCCACCATCGAGGCCGAAGGCGGCCTCGTCTGCATCCACGATTTTCGCTCCCTGAAGACCCACGACAGCGCGGCCCGCGCGAAGTTCGTGGAGCGCATGCGGCGCAGACCGAAGGGCTACCTGCGCGCGGCGGTGGTCGTGCTCGACACGCAGAACCGGTTCCTGCGGCTCGCGATCGAGACCGCCAACCTCGTCGCTGCCACGTTCGCGAGCGGGAGGGTCGAGGTGGTGAGCACCCCCGTCGACGCCATCGCGCGCACCCATGCGCGACCGGGACGGCCCGGCGCGCGCTTCCCGGGGACGTGATGGACGTCCGACGCGCGCTCGAGGAGGTCATGTTCCGCGCCGCCTGGCGCGAGCCCGGCTGCGTCGTCGTCGACACGCCGAGCCTCGCCCAGGTCATCACCCCCGCGATCCCGTTTGCCCATGCGAACGCGGTCTATCGCTTCGTCGACGCCGATCTCGAGCGGGCGCTCGCCGCGTTCGAAGATCGACCGTTCCGGTTCCTCGTGACCCCGAGCGCGCGACCGACCGACCTCGCTCAGCGGCTCGTCGCCCGAGGGCTCGAGCTCACGAGCGAGCTCGCCGCGATGTGGGCCCCGACCGCCACGCCGATCGCCGTCCCCACGGACGTCGTGGTCGAGCCGCTGCGCGCCGAGACCCTCGAAGAGTACTGCGCGACCAGCATCGCCGGCTGGTCCATGAGCGAAGCGCAGGGCGCGAACCTCCGTCGCTCGGTCGAGGTCTATTCCAGGCTCGACGCCTACCAAGGATTCCTCGCGCGCGTCGGGGGTGTGTCCGTGGGCGCCGGACTCGTGCGCATCTACGCCGATGGTGTCGGCTATCTGCAAGGGAGCGCGGTCCACCCTGCGTGGCGTGGGCGCGGGGTCTACCGGGCGCTCGTCGCCCACCGCATGCAGGTGATCCGCGAAGCGGGCGCCGCGGTCGCGTTGATCCATGCCCGCACCACCAGCTCCGCCCCGATCTGTGCGCGCCTCGGGTTCCGGACCGAGTTCCGGTCCGCGTCGTACGACCGGACCTGACGCCGCGCTCGAGGTGCGCGAGCCAACCCGGGCGCTCGCCCACACGCCGCGTGCCGTCGGACACGCTCGTTCGCGGCCCCGAGCCGAAAACCCGGCCTGCCGGCGGTGGTCCGGGGCTTGCCACGTTGCGGACATGTTTCGCTCGCTGCTCCTCGCCTCCCTGTTCGTCGCTTCGTGTGCGCAGCCCTCCACCGAGCCTGCCGGCGCCGACCCGGTCGACGCTCGCCTCGCGGTGCCGGAGGCCGCGAGTGACCCCACCGACGCCGCGGCGTCGGAGGTTGCGCCGCCATCCTCAGAGTCGATGGTGGCACCGCCTGTCGCCCCGCCCGCGACCCCTGCCGTGCCCTCCGCTCGGCCGTCCGTCGCGGGCACCGACGTCCACGCCGTGGCCGACGAGGCCCTGCGCCTGATCGCCGCCCGCGACGCGCGGGCGCTCTCGGCGATGGTGCACCCCAAGTGGGGCGTCCGCTTCACGCCCTACACGCACGTGGACACGACGGCGGACGTCGTCCTCACCCGTGCCCAGCTCGAGTCGGCGATGACCGACCCGACCGTGCGCACCTGGGGGAGCTACGACGGCCGCGGCGATCCCATCCGCGCCACCGCGGCGGGCTACTGGTCGGAGTTCGTCTGGAACAAGGACTACGCGAAGTCGAAGCCGCTCTTCGACGCGAGGCGGGGAGGCGGCCTCGCGGGCGACAACGCCGCGACGGTCTACCCCGGCGCCCACGTGGTCGAGTGGTACGTCCCGGCGCGCCCGGACTGGCTCGACTGGGGCGCGCTGCGGCTCGTGTTCGCCCCCGACGCGACGCGCTGGTGGCTGGTCGGGGTCATCCACGATCAGTGGGTGATCTGACCGCGTGGGGGACGGGCGACCGCGGACGCCGCGATGGCCCACTGGCCGAGCCAGTAGGTGGTCATGATCGAGAGGCGCCACGCCGTGCTCGTGCGGAGGGGCTCGCTGACGAGGTGCCCGCCGAAGCGTCCCACCGCGATGAGCGAGTCGCTGACCGTGAACGTCACGGCGCCCAGCAGGGCGAGTCGCGCGCTCAGGCGCTCGGGGCGTCCTACCCGGGCCGCGGCGCGCCAGACCATCGTGCAGATCACCGTGGTGTAGATCGCGACGGGGACCATCATGGGGCCGAGTCCGCGGACGAGCAGCGCGAGGAGCGTCGCGCCGTAGGCATACGCGGCCACGGCGCGGAGCGGCGCGAGCGAACGCGTGTCGCTCACGTACGCAAGCACGTAGAACACGTGCGCGACGAGGAACGACACGAGCCCGTACAGGAACAGTCCGCGGGGCGACGCCTCGAGGAGCATGTCGCCGACGAGCGAGCACGCGAGGCCCGCGAGCATCATGCGCCGGTAGGGGTCGGCAGGCGCGGCGCGCCACACCCAGACGCCGAGCAACACGACAGGCCAGGGCTTGCTCGCGAGCCGCAGGCCGTGGTGCTGGAGGAGCGCGCCCACGGCGAACAGCGCGGCTGCGACGAGCGCGAGCGCGAGGAGCCATCGACCGTCGACGGCGCTGCCGGGGCGGGGGTCTCGGGTCACTCCGCGAGC
>JAEUKC010000432.1:0-5595 GCA_016794445.1 Myxococcales bacterium | reverse complement strand
GCGGTGCTGGCGACGATCGCGATCCAGAAGAAGTTCTACGAGAACGCCTGACGACGTTGCGTCGAGGGGCTCGCCGTGATGCGACGGGGGATGCGCCTCCACGGGACCCCGCTGTCGCATTTCACCCGCAAGATCCGGGTGCTCCTCGCGGAGCTCGGGGTCGACTTCGAGTTCGTGCGCGCGCCGAGCGTGCTGGCGAAGGAGGGCGCGGCGTACGGGGACAACCCGCTGCGGCGGGTCCCGACGCTGGTCGATGGCGAGGTGACGGTGATCGACTCGGACCACATCGCTCGGTACCTCGTCGCTGCGCACGACCCGGCCGATCGGCGCGGCGTGCGCAGCGAGCGCGTGGAGGATCTCAATCGGCTGGCGGTCGCCAATGGCGTGATGGACAACGAGGTGGTGCTGATCCTGGCGCAGCGCACGGGGGTGGACGTCGGGGGGGCGTACTTCCAGAAGCTGCGGGGTGGGATCGAGGGGGGGCTCGCTTGGCTGGATGCGCGGGTGACGGAGGATGCGCGCTTCGACTGGGGCGATGTCGCGGTGGTCTGCATGTGGCAGCACCTCGAACACTACCGGCTCGTGTCGCTCGAGGCGTACGGGCGGCTCGCGGCGCGGGTGGCGCGGTTCGCGGGGCGGGCGTCGGTGGTGGGGACGACGCCCGAAGCCTCGCTCGCGGAGGCCACGGCGGCCGGGTGGAAGCCGTGATCGCTACGACCGTCACGTCGGGCGACCTCTTGGAGGGGCTCACGTAGCCGGCGGACTCGACAACGACGGCCGCGGATCACTGAGAAATCGAGCCTCGATCGGCGAGCACGATTCTGGCCCTGGGGGGCGCGTGTCGTGCACCGCGCGAACCCATCTTCGCCACGGCCCGGAGCAGGCGGTGCTGCACGCCGTGGCGCGCGCACGGGGACGTGAAACCACGACTGTTGCCCGGACCCACCCGACGATTGACGCGGTGGCCACGGACCGAGATGCGGAGCCTCCTCCACGGGACGCCTGCTTGCATTGGTTCACCAGAGACGGTTCCGTGGCTCGAGCCGACCGGAGAGCGGGAACGCATAACCTAGTTATGTAAAGCCGGAACGCTCGGCCGCGGGAACAGACTTGGACTACCTACCCGGACACCGACGGCCACGAGCAACCCACAGAGGTCGACCATCCGCGTGCGGACGGCGCACTCGGTCGTCGAGCCACACAGCTTGACGTCGACAGGGACGCGTCGCTGGACTCGGCGACGGTGCCGCCGCACCCGCGAGCAGGGCCAGGGCCAGGCAGAGGAAGGAAGAGCGCATCCGCAACGCTTGCCACCGTCCGGGCGTGTCGGCCGAAGGTCTGCACCCCGGTCACAAGAACATGGTCGTCTGCGTGCCGGATCGGTCGGCGCCGATCTACGCGCGGGTGAAGTCGACACCACCGTGAGGCCGCTGGCGTCCACGACGGCGCTTGCGCCACGGGCACCGAAGGGACCGCACGACACGTTGCTCGGACGGTCGCTCGCCCGAGTCAGCCTCCGCACTTCGCGACGCGCATCTCGCCCGCTGCGCACAGCGCAGTCGCGGCCGCGCAGCGCGTCACCTGCTTCGCGTTCGCACCGCACGAGGTGTCGCCACAGCTGCAGGTGTCCCCCGAGGCGCAGCAATAGGTGCCCGTGCACTCGCGCAGTCCGCTCCCGGCGCCGAGGTAGCACGAGCACGAACCGGGTGCCGACTCGAGGCAATTCATGCGACTGCAGATGCAGTCCTCCTTGCCCTGGCAGCACACCGGCTCGCCACCCATCGTCGCCGCACTGCACTCCGAGACCACACGGTAGGGGGGCGCGCTCGCGCCGCAGAGGCAGAAGTCGGTGGCGGCCCACGAGCACGGCGCGGGCTGCTTGGAGTCACCGCAAGCGGCCAGAGACAGGACCATCGCGACGTGATGTCCGCGCATCTCGGGCAGCGAGGCTACCCCGACCCTGTGACAGTGAACATGATCGTGCGCACGTGCAGTGACCGTTCAGGGACCGCGTCCAACAGCCACCCCACGCTACGGGCACGAGATGTGCTGCCAAACGGACATGCTGCGCAATCTGTGCCACACGCTTGCCGCAATCGTCCTCCTGACCAGCGCGTCGTCCTGCGGGGGCTCGACCGGGGCGAAGGATGGGGATGCCGGCACCGAGGTGAAGGACGGGGGTGGCGACATGGTCTTCGGCCCCGGTGGCACAGGGGTCTGGGGTCGCGGAATCGGCAACCCCTTCCGCGACGGCGCGTTGAGCGTCGCGGTGAACGCCGTCGGTCACACGTACGTCCTGGCGTCGAGCATCGAGGAAGTGAAGATGGAGGGGCCGTTGATCCCGACGCCCGTCCACACCGGCGTCTACCTCGCCAAGCTCGACGCCAAGGGTGCGCACCTCTGGTCCCGCTACCTACCGTTGACCGACGGCACCGTCGCGCTGACCGCCGAGGGCGAGCCGGTCGTCGTCGGTGGCGGCAGCTCCGCGGCTCTCTTCGTCGCCGCGCTCGACGGCGTGGGCAAGGAGAAGTGGACCCGCTCGTTCGCGGCGAGCTCGAGCGACGACATGGGTCCTGCGGTCCGGGCGCGAGGTGTCGTCGGTCCGACGGGCGACATCGGCGTCGCGCTCGAGCTCTCCGGCTCGATGGTCCTCGGAGGCGAATTCTACGGCGGCTTCAGCGGGGGAACGCACACGAGCATCGCCGCCGTGCTCGACCCGACGGGGAAGCCGCGGTGGACGCACAAGCTCGCGAGCGGAGCGGTCCGCGACCTGCGGGTCGGCTTCCTGCCCAGTGGACGACTGGTCGTTGCCGGGACCTCTGGCAACGACGTCTCCGTCGTCGTCTTCACGCCCGAAGGAGCGACCGTGTGGACCCGCAACTGGAGCGGCGGCATCCAGGCCTTGGAGGACATGGGCATCGACGGCGAGGGCTCGCTCCTGCTCGGTCAAAGCGACGCCCCCGCGCTCCCGACAGGCGGTCCCGACCCCATGCTCACCGTTCATCTGCTGCGAAAGGTGAGCGCTGCGGGCGTGGATCTCTGGTCGCGCTCGTTCGACGTGGTCCGGCTCACCCTGGCGGTCACGCCCTCGACCGACGTGCTGGTGGCTGGGGTGTTCACGAAGCCCGTCGACCTCGGTGCGGGCTCGCTGGTGCCCACGAAGACGTCGGACGCCTTCGTCGCGAGGCTCGGCCCGGACGGGCTCGCGCGCTGGAGCCGACGTCTCGGCTTCCAGTTCGCTTGGACGGTGGACGGCGTGGCGCTCGGTGCTGGCAGCGTGGTGTTCGTCGGCTCGTTCGATCGCGATTGGGCGTTCGACACCGGGACCATCCGACCCACGACCTTCGCAGGGAGCGCGTCGCCGCCCGAGACCGACGTGTTCGTGGGCCGTCTTGCGTGGTGAGGCCGATGGGTAGTTCGCTGCCGGCCGCCCGCGGTTGGTCGGAGGCTTGAGCTTCACCAGAGACGGTTCCGTGGCTCGAGCCGACCGGAGGGCGGGAGCGCATAAGCCCGGTTATGTAAAGCCGAGTGCTTGGAGTGGCGAGCGTGCTTGGACTACTTACCCTCTTGCGGATGGCAGGGCGTTGCGTCGAGGACCTCGCTGTGATGCGACGGAAGGTGGGACGCGTGGCGGCGGTCCGACGGCGCGATGGATTCGCATCACAGGGGCGACCGCGGCGTCGGCCCGCGTCTCGCGCCGGCGTCTCTCGGATCACGGCCCGCCGTACGAGAACGTCCAGTACCACACGCCGCCTGTGCAGGTCGCCAAGTAGCCCACGCTCGGGGAGTCGCAGCACGGGCCCTGGACGCGATACTCGCAGAGCTGACCGAGGGTGTCGCAGACCGTGCCGGCGTTCGGAGCCACGCTGGGGCAGCCCGCATCGGGCCTCTTGCAATGGTACGTGGGTGGGCTCCACCCATGGCAGACGCAGTGCTCTCCGTCCGCGTACGTGCATCGCCCGAGGGCGACGCCGCAGGCCTTGCCGGCGGCAGGCGCCGCTGGGCAGTCCGTCACCATCTTGCAGCCCGGGATCTGGACCCAGGACGGGCTGCCGACGCGGCAGCGGAAGATCGTGCGACAGTCGGACAGCGCCTCGGTCCCATAGCTGCAGTAGGACTCCCACACGTCGTAGGGCGTGCAGGGCGTGCCTGGTGTCGGGGGCGTGGCGGGACAGACCGCCGCCCGGGGGGCGTCGTCGAGCGTCGCGTCGGGGCTGTACCACGTGCTGCTGACGTCCGGGCGCGTGTCGGGGAGTTCCACGTCCCAACCTGGGGTGCCGCTGTCGGTCGGCGACGGGGTGTCGAGTGCGGCGGCATCGTGGCTCGCGGTGCCGGCGCTGGGACCTGCGCACCCCGCAAGCAGGGCCGCGGTCAGTGCGACGCGCTGCGAAGTGGGTCCCATCGCTCGAGTCTCACAACGGTGTGCGGCGGGCGCAAGGCACGCAGCTCGCCGCAAGCGGTGTTCTCGTCGGCAGGAGCGAGGCGCAGGATCTCGCTTGTTGGTCCAGCGGGGTGCGCGCTTCTGCCAGCCAACATGGTCGTTCGTTCGAGCGGGACGCGACCACTCGTGGGTCGTGCGGGCGGCAGTCTGCGCACGCTCGTGGCACGCGCGCTGCTTGAGCGCGCGTCGATGCATCTCCGATCGACCTTCCTCCTCCTCCTCGCCTCTGGCTGCGGCGCACACGTCGCCGACGACCACTCCCACGACATCGTGCCGATCCCCGAGGATCGATGGTGCGAGAGCGTGGCGCACGTGGAGTGTGCCTCGGTGGTGCCGTGCTGCGCGGCGGTGGGCGTCGAGGCCCTCGGCGTGGACGCACGTCCCGTCGCGTCCGAACACCGCGGCGACGCTCGCGCGACCCGTGGCGCGTGCGTGACGCAGCTCCGTCCCCGCGGCCGCATGGAGCGCCACGGCCTCCCACTCCTCGACCAGCGAGGTCGGCCAACGCTCTGCGGCGACCGGGAGGTGACCGCCGAAGGCGAGAAATCGCCCGCTGGTGACGAACGCGCTGACGACGAAGACGTCCTGCACGTCGCGCGACTCGAGGAAGTCCCACTGCGGGAGGTCGCGGATCTGGTGGCCGACGAGCTGGAAGTCGGTCGAGGCGAAGCTCCGCGCACGGAGTCCGACATAGAAGGCGGGCAGCAGCGACGCGCCTCGGCGGCACTCGCGCGCGAGCTCTTCGTCCGTCGCGACGGACGCGATGGGGATCGCCCGTCCATCGGAGATCTCCCCGAGTCCGACGAACGCCGCGTCGGAGCCGATGCAGTCGAGGTGGACCGCGCTCAGGATGCCGTGCATCCACGCCGTGTCGTCGGGCTCGAGGGAGTAGACCGCGTCGGCGACTCGACCCAAACGGGGCGACTGGGGTTGCCACATCGGCACGAGATGCTACCCCGGGCGGTTCTCGCAGACACCTGGTGCAACGAAAGTGACCAGAGGACGGAACCGCGCGATTCGCGCTCCTCTGGCGGCGCGCAACGCAAATGACCATGGATCGCCACCGGCCACGGGTTGTACCTCGCCGCCTGAGCGCCGCGACATCCACACTGACCGACGACAGTCTTGACGCTCACCGGTACCTTCTTCGGATG
>JAEUKC010000423.1:0-14296 GCA_016794445.1 Myxococcales bacterium | reverse complement strand
GGGTAGTGCTCGAGGAGGATCTGCGCGCCGAACAGCGCCACCGGCTGGGAGTCGATCGCCGTGTCGGGGATCGCGCCGCCGAATGCGAGCATGAGCCCCGTGGCCTCGTCGTCGATCCGCGGCCACATCATCCCCGGGTTGTCGGAGACGGCGAACCCCGGGTCGACCTCCACCCGCTGGATCGACTTGGTCACCGCCGGCTTGTCGCCGACGTTGGCGACGCGCCGCGAGACCAGCGTGTTGATCAGCGTGGATTTTCCCACGTTGGGGATGCCGAGGATCATCGCCCGCACGATGCGCTTGGCGTTGCTGCGGTGGGGCACGAGGCGCTTGCAGATCTCGGGGACGCGCTTCTTGATCTCGCCGCGCCGGTCGGTCGAGGTGGCGATGGCGACGACGTTGCCCTCGGGGTGCGCGTTCGAGCGCTCGGTGCGCTCGGTCTCGAAGTAGTGCATCCAGGCCTTGGTCACCGCCGGGTCGGCGAGGTCGGCCTTGCTCAAGATCTTGAGGCAGGGGCGGTGCTTGCGCACCTCGGTCACCAGCGGGTTCTCGCTCGCGACGGGCATGCGCGCGTCGAGCACCTCGATGACGATGTCGTGCTGCGCCATCGCCTCTTCGATGACCTTCCGGGCCTTGGTCATGTGGCCCGGGTACCACTGGATCGCCATGGGGAGCGTGTAGCTCACCCACGGGATGCGGTCTCGATCGGCTCAGTAGCTGGCCTTGTAGGCGTCCTCGAAGGCCTTGTTGCTCGCGTCCTTCGCGGGGGCGGGCTTGGGCGCCGGCGAGTTCGGCGCGGCGCCGGCCGGCGGGGCCTTCTTCTGCACCTCGTCGTACTTGTTCTTGGCGTTCTCCACCGCGGTGGCCTGCTTGTCGAGGTCCTTGGCCGCGTAGGGGTTGTCGACGGTGGCGCCGGGCGTGGCCATCATCTTCTTCTTCTGCGCGGCGAGCGCCTTCTGTTGCGCCTCGAGCGTGGCGACCGCCTCCTTGGTCTTGCCCTGGTCCATGAGGGCGTTGGCCTTCATGAGGGCCGCCGCCGTCTCGCTGCTCTTCACCCGCGTCTCGACGCTGGGGTCGAGCTGCCCGTCGTTGCCGGTCGGCACCGCGAGCCGCCCCTTCACCAGCGTCGCCACCTTGTCGCCCGGCTCGCGGAACGACAGATCGACGTCGCCGATCGGCGTCTTGTCCTCGCTCGCCTTGAGCGCGATCTTCAAGAGCACGGTCTTGCGCTCGGCGCGGGTGAACTGGCCGAGCGGCACACGCACCACGAACCCGTCGCCCGCGTTGCCCTCGATCTTGTGGGTGCGGTCGAGCACAGAGAGCAGCTCGATGCCCGGCGTGAGGCGCACCACCGCCTCGGTCGACACCGCGACCACCGAGGCCATGGCCTTGGCTTGCTCGTCGAAGATCGGCGGCAGCGCGGCCTCGTTGGCCGCGTAGTAGTGGAGGCCGTTGGAGGGCTTCGAGAGGGCGAGGAGCGACTTGGCGTCGTAGTCGAGGCCGACGCCGATGGTGGTGATGCTCGTGTCGAGCTTCTGCGCGTCGTGGCCGATCTTCTCGAAGCCCGGCACGTCCTTCACGCCGTAGTTGGCCTCGCCGTCGCTCAGCAAGAGCACGCGGCGCGCGACGTCCGGCGTGGCGGCGAGCTTGTCGAGCGCGGTCGCGAGCCCGCACGAGATGCAGGTGTTGCCGCCGAGCCCGATCTTGGCCACCGCGGCCTTGGCGGCGGTGCGCGAGGAAGCGTCGAGCGTCGTCGGCGCCAGGGTGAGCTCCGCCTTGTCGTCGAACGTGACCACCGACACGAGGTCGCCGTCGCGCAGGTGGTCGATGGCCGAGGCCGCCGCGGCGAGCGCGTTGGTGAGGCGCGCCCCTTTCATGGAGCCCGAGCGGTCGATCACGAGCGACAGGTGCACCGGCATCACCGCCTTGGGCGCCGCGTCCGCGCCGAACATCTCGAGCATCACGTAGGTCTCGGTCCGCACGCCGGCGGCGAGCTGCTTGTGGAGCAGGTGCCCCTCGACGCGCACCCCGGCCTTGCCGGCGGAGAACTGCGTGACGTCGACGGCGATGGACGCGGAGGCAGACGGCTTGACGGCCACCGCGACCGAAGACGAAGCGGCGGGCGGCGCGGCCGCAGGCTCGGACTTCCGCAAGCCGAGTCCCAGGAGCCCGAGGCCGATCACGCCGACCAGCGCACCGAGCACGAACGGGCGGCGATCGGGCGCCGCGCGCTCGGAAGCAGCGACCTGCGCGGCGACCTCGGTGCGCGCGATCTCCGTCGAGAGTGGGCGCGTCGCCGGGGTCTGCGCCGCGGGCGGCGTCGTCGCGAGCAGGGTGCCCGAGGCGACGACGGTGCCGACCGCGGTCCCGGTCGGGGTCATGGCGGCCTGCACCTCGAGGGAGATGCGCGGCGTCTCCTCGCGCTCGACCGGCAGCTTCTCGGTGGGCGCGACGGCCGGACCGAGCACCGCGGCGAGCGACGCGAAGGCGAGGCTCGCGTCGGCGAAGCGCAGGTCGGGCTGGCGCTGCACGCAGCGGGTGAACCACTCGTCGAAGCCGGGCGGGAGCTCGCGCTCGATGCCGAGGTCGACCCGACGGCTCGAGGCGGGCACGAGCTCGCCGAGGCAGGTCTCGTACATGATCTTGGCGGGCGTGGCCTCTCCGCCCTTCGCGGCCTTCCAGTAGCTGTGGCCGGTGAGGAGCTCGAAGGCGATGAGGCCGAGCGCCCACACGTCGGTCGCCGGCGTGACCTTGCCCGCCTCGTACTGCTCGGGCGCCATGTAGAGCGGCGTGCCGACGGCGGCGGTGCGCGTGGTCTTGGCCTCGGCGAGCACCTTGGCGATCCCGAAGTCGAGCACCTTCACCACGTAGGAGAGGCCGACCATGCGCGAGACGGAAAGGAACACGTTGGCGGGCTTGAGGTCGCGGTGGACGATCCCTTGCGCGTGCGCGGCGCCGAGCGCGTGACACAGCTGCTCGAAGAGGAAGCGGACCTCGCCGGGCGAACGGGGCCCGCGCTGGTGCAGGTACGCGTCGAGGGGCATGCCCTTGAGGAGCTCCATCGCGATCCACGGCAGCCCCGTGGCCTCGTCGACGCCGGCGCCGACGATCTGCACCACGTGGTCGCTCTCGATCTGGGCGCCGACCCGGGCCTCGAGCTCGAAGCGCTCGCGGAGGGAGGCGTCGCCGACGAGCTCCCGCTGCATCACCTTGAGGGCGCGGAGCGTGCGGGTGCTCCGCTGCTCGGCGACGTACACCGCCCCCATACCTCCTACCCGGAGGGCGCGGACCACCTGAAAATCACCGCCGAACACGGTCCCCGGCCCCAGATCGAGCGTCGCCATCTGCCCCTCCGCGTGGGAAAACCAACGTAAGACGTGCGAGTCCTGGATTCGGTCTGCCCCGAGTTCAACGAGGCGACCCGCCGCCCCTTACAGGGCGAGGAACCGGGCCAGCGCCTCGGCCTTCTTCACCAGGGTCGCCACCTCGATCTGCTCGTCCTCGGTGTGGAACCCCTTGCCGCGGGGGCCGAGGCCGTCGATGGACGCGATGCCCATGGCGCTCGACGTGCTCGCGTCGGAGCCGCCGCCGATGAGGGGGGCCTCGCTGGCGCCGAGCCCCGCCGCCCGTGCCGCCTCGGCGTAGGCGTTCATCAGCGCAACGCTCGCGTCGGTGCGCTCCATCGGCGGCCGGGCCACGCCGCCCTCGAGCTCGAGGTGGGTGCCCTCGATCACGACGCCGCTGTCGACCGCCGCGGCGCGCACCGCGGCGACGAGCCCATCGGCGTCGGCGTGGGTGCAGAAGCGCAGGTCGATCAGCGCCTCGGCGCGATCGGGCACGGTGTTCTTCGAGGTGCCGCCGGTGAACTTGCCGACGTTGACGGTGATGCCCCGGTCGTAGTCGGTGAGGCGCTGCACGGCGTCGACGAAGCGGGCCAGCGCCCACACCGCGTTCTTGCCCTCGTGGTGCAGGTTGCCCGCGTGCGCGGCCTTGCCGTGGGCGACCGCCTTGATCATGCCGGTACCCTTGCGGCGGGTGATGATCGCGTCGCCCGCGCGACCGGACTCGAACACGAGGCACGATCGCGCGTCGGCGATCGCCTCGCGGATGACCCCCTGCCCCTCGGGCGAGCCGATCTCCTCGTCGGCGACGATCACGAGGCGGAGCGGCGCGATCGAGGCGAGCCCCACGGTCTCGGCGAGGGCCCGCAGCGCGAACGCGACCACGACGAGCCCACCCTTCATGTCGAGGGCGCCCGGGCCACGACGCAGGTCGCCGTCGACGCGGTACCCGGTGAACGTGCCGGGGGGGAACACCGTGTCGAGGTGCCCGACGAGGGCAATCGGCGCGCGCGCCGGGTCGCCGGCGGTGGAGAACACGAGGTGGTCGGCGAAGCGCGTGCTCCCGACCGTCCGCGCAGACACGCCCTCGATCCTGAAGAGGCGCAGGAGCTCCTCGCCCACTGCGCGGCCGCCCTCCACGTTCTCGGTGAACGAGTTCTGCTCGACGAGGGGCGCGAGAGCCGCCTCCATGGCGGGCAGCCGGTCCGACAACCACTGGGCAGCTTGCACGTTCACTCCTTCACGAGCATGGTGCCGACGGAGCCCGGCTCGCGGACGGCGCGCGCGAGCTCCCCCGCGGCGAGCTTGCCGACGATGTGCACGGCGCGGACGCCCTCGGCGATGGCGGCGAAGGACTCCTCGAGCTTGGGGATCATGCCCTTGGTGACCACGCCGTCGGCGATGGCTTGCTTGCCCTCGGCGAGGGTGAGGCGCGCGATGCGCGACTGCGGGTCGGCGACGTCGCGCAGCACGGCGGGCACGTCGGTCACCAGGAACAGCGCGTCGGCGTCGAGCGCGATGGCGACCTTGTTGGCGACGATGTCCGCGTTGATGTTGAACACGTGGCCCTCGGCGTCGGCGCCGAGGCACGCCACCACCGGCACGAACCCGTGCGCCGAGAGCAGCGCGAGGAGCTCGCGGTTGACGCCGTCGACGTCGCCGACGTGACCGAAGTCGATCGGGTCGTCACCGCCGCCGCTCACCACGCGCGGCGGGCGCTTGTGGGCCTGCACGGTGAGGGAGCTCGCGCCGTGGAGCCCGACGGGGCGCGCCCCCGCGGCGAGGAGGCCGGCGCAGAGGTCGACGTTGACCTTGCCCGCGACGGTCATCTTCATCACGTCGAGGGTGGCGGCGTCGGTGATGCGCCGGCCGGCGACCACGTTCGGGGTCATGCCGAGGCGCTTGGTGAGCTCGGTCGCCTGGGGGCCCCCGCCGTGCACGATGACGAGGCGTGCGTCGCTGGCGAGAGCGGCCACGTCGCGGGCGACGATGCCGAGCGCCTCGCTCTGCACCACCTCGCCGCCGAGCTTGAGGACGACGGTCTTCACGGCCAGCTCCCCGGATCTTCGAGCGTGAGGCGCTCGTCGAGACCGAGCATGAGGTTCATCGATTGAATCCCCTGCCCTGCGCCGCCCTTGATGAGGTTGTCGAGCGCGCTGAAGCACGCGACCACGCGCCGCCCATTCTCCACGGCGCCGGGCTGGCAGGCCACCTCGACGAAGTTGGAGCCCGAGACGGCCGCCACCTCGGGGAGCCGCTTGTGCGGCACGCGCACGAACGGTTCGTTCTGGTAGTACTCCACGAACAAACGCTTGATCTCGTCGACGGAGACCTTCTCGTCCACGTGCACGAACGAGGTCGCGAAGATGCCGCGGGGGAGCGGCGCGCTGACCGGCACGAACGAGAGCTGCAGGTCCTTGGCGCCCGCCGAGAGCAGGGTCTGGGTGATCTCGGGGATGTGCTGGTGGTCGAGCGGCTTGTAGGTGCGCAGGTTGCTCGCGCGGACCGGGTGGTGGGTGGTGGCGGTCGGCACGACGCCCGCGCCGGAGGAGCCGGTGATGCCCACGGTCTCGACCATGCCGGAGAGGAGCCCGGCCCTGGCGAGCGGCAGGAGGCCGAGCTCGATGGTGGTGGCGAAGCAGCCCGGCGAGGCCACGTACTTGGCCTGCTGGATCTGCGCGCGGTGCAGCTCGGGCAGGCCGTAGACGAAGGTGCCGTCGAGCAGGCCCTGCGCGGGGTGCTCGGCGCCGTAGTAGCGCTTGTACACGGCCGGGTCGCGCAGGCGGAAGTCGCCCGAGAGGTCGACGATGCGCGCGCCGGTCGCGATGATCTCGGGGACCTTCTGCGCGCTCACCTTGTGCGGGAGCCCGAGCAGCACGACGTCCATCCCGGCGGCCGCCTCGGCGGGCGAGAGGCCCTCGAACTTCAGGTCGGTGCGGCCCTCGAGGTGCGGGTGCGCGTTCTCGATCGGCTCGCCGATGTAGTCGACTGAGGCGACCCGCACGAGCTCCACGTCGGGGTGCAGGAGCAACCGCCGGATGAGCTCTGCGCCGCCGTATCCACTGCCGCCGATGACTGCCGCCTTGAACCGCTTGGCCATGATGGCGCGCGAGTCTAGGAGGGCGATGGGGAGAGAGGAAGGGCAGGCTCAGGGGCAGACAGTCGACTGTGGCCATCGACCTTGCGGTAGTGCTTGGTCGCTCCCGGACCGTCCCTGTCCGGTCCTCCGCTCCGGTCCGGAGTCGGGTACCCTCCCCGGGTGACCTTCGGGAGGAAGCTCGTCGCGCCGTCGCTGTTCATTTTTGTCGGCTGCGGGCAACCGCCCGGCGAAGCGCCGCCGCTGGCCGGACGCGAGAGCGCCTTGCGCGCCCGGGCGCACGTGGCGGAGGCCCTGCCCCTCGACGACACGGTCCCGCGACGGACGACGACGCCGCTGCGGGTCGCCCACTCTGCCGACGCGTGGCTCGAGATCGAGGCCCTCGACGTGCCCGACGTGGCGGGGAAGGACGCCGAAGGGCTGCGCACCTTCGCGACGCCCTCGTTCGACCTCGTGCTCGCGCGCGTGGCAGGTGGGCTCGAGGAGCTGCGCGTGGTGCACGAGGCGAGCGGTCCGCGCGTGTTCCGCTATCGCTTGCGACACGGGCCGGGGATCGCCGCGCTCCGTGTGCGCGCGGGAGCGATCGAGGCGATCGACCGCGCGGGGCTCGTGCGCGTCCGCGCGGCCCAGCCGCTCGCGTGGGATGCGCGGGGCGTGGAGCGCGCGCTCGACGCCGAGCTCCACGACGGCGTCCTCACGCTGACGCTGGACGTCGAGGGCCTCGCGCACCCGATCGTCGTCGACCCCAAGTGGACCGCCGGGACGCTCCCGAGCTCGTTCTACAACCACGTCGCCGTGGCGCTGCCGAGCGGCAAGGTGCTGCTCGCGGGCCCGTTGAAGAAGGCCGCGCTGCTCGATCCGACCGACGGGACCGCGGTGCCCCTGCCCGACACGACCGCGGACCACGCCGACGGCGCGGCGGTGCTGCTCTCCACCGGACAGGCCCTCGTCACCGGTGGCGGCGCCGGGCACGCGACGACCGAGCTGTTCGACGGCAAGGCCTGGAAGAGCGTGGCGTCGATGAAGCAAGCGCGACGGCGCCACCTCGCGACCGTGCTCGGCGACGGCCGGGTGCTCGTGGTCGGCGGACAGGACGGCACGACCTCGCTCTCGAGCGCCGAGGCCTACGACCGCGCGACCGACACGTGGACCACCCTGACCGCCGCGAGCGTCGTGCACGACCAGGGCGCGCTCGCGGTGTTGAAGGACGGTCGCGTGCTCGTGACGGGGGGCATCGGCGCTGGCCTCACGGTGGGCGAGATCTTCGACCCCAAGACCAACACCTGGACCAAGACCGCTCCGACACCGACCGCGCGCACCCGCTTCTCGCTCGTCACGCTCCTCGACGGCAAGGTGCTGGCCGTCGGCGGCGCGACGACCGCGGCGACCGACGTCTACGAACCCCTCACCGACAAGTGGTCGACGACGGGCGCGGCGAGCGCAGCGCGCATCGACGCGCAGGCGGCGCGCCTCCCCGACGGGAAGGTGTTGCTCTCCGGAGGCACGCTCCTGGCCGGGGGCACCGCCCTCACGACGGCGGAGCTCTACGACCCGAAGACCGGCACGTTCAGCGACGCGCCGCCGATGTCCAAGGGGCGCGCCGGCCACCGCGTCGCGATGGTGGGAGCCCGGTACGTCGCGTCGGGGGGCACCACCGGCACGGCGGCGAACAACGTCGACGTGTTCCTGCCAGATCCTGCCAAGTGCACCACCAAGGACGAGTGCGGCAGCGGCCAGTGCGTCGATGGATACTGCTGCGACACGGCGTGTACCGGGAGCTGCACCGCGTGCAACCTGCCGGGCCTCGAGGGGATCTGCGCGGGCGTCGCGGACGGCGTCGCGGATCCCAGGGGCACGTGCACCAAGGGCGCGTGCGGGCTCGGCTGCCGCGGGGGCGCCTGCGCGTACGAGCCGGACACCAAGGTGTGCGGGGCGGCGACCTGCAAGGACGGCGTGCGCACGGCCGCGCGCTGCAGCGGCACGGGCTCGACCTGCGGCGCCGCGATCGCCGAGGTCTGCCCGGGCGGCGTCGCCTGCGCGGACGCGACGAGCTGCCGGAGCAAGTGCGTCTCGGACGCCGACTGCGAGGGTGGCGGCACGTGCAACGCGACGCTGGGGACCTGCAGCGGAGGCAAGGGCAAGCCCCTCGTGACCAGCAAGGACTTCGTGCGCTGCAAGGACAAGAGCGAGTGCGCGTCCGGGTTCTGCGTCGAGGGCGTGTGCTGCGACCAGGCGTGCGACAAGCCCTGCCACTCGTGCGCGCTCCTCGCGAACCCCGGGCGCTGCACGAAGGAAGGCGCGGGCGTCGATCTCAAGGGCGACTGCAGCGCGGCCGGCGCGTGCACCGGCACGTGCGGCGCGGACGGCGCGTGCGTGGGCGCCGTCGCTGGATCGATGTGCGCGCGAAGCACCTGCACCGGCCCCTCGCAGGGCACGGGCGCGACCTACTGCGCGGCGGCCGGCGCGCCTTGCCCGGCGGCGGTGCCGTTCGACTGCGCGCCCTACACCTGCGTCGCCTCCCTCGGGGCGTGCAAGGACAGCTGCAGCACGAGCGCGGACTGCGCGCTCGGCTACGCGTGCGACGGGACGAGCCGGGTCTGCGTGCCGAGCGGCGCAGGCCCCGCGGAGAGCGACGGCGGGTGCGCCACGAGCCCGGGTTCGACGCGGGGCGGCGCCGTCGCGCTGCTCGCCCTCGCTGCCCTCGGCAGGGTGCGCCGGCGCCGACCGCGCGCCTGAGGAACGGGAGTATGCTCCCTCGATGCGCGTGCGTTCGCCCATCGTCGGAGTCGTGAGCCTGTCCGTCGCCGTCCTGGTCGGCGCGGCGTGTGGGGCCGATGGCAGCGGCGAGCCGGTCGAGCCCCTCGACGGCGGCGGCGAGACGACGAGCGATTCGCCGGCCGCCACGCCCACGCTCCGGATCGACCCCGCCGACGTCACCCTCGAGACCATCCTCGGGTCGACCGCCGGCACGAGCGCCACCGTCAAGGTGTTCGAGAAGCTCACGCCGACGAGCGCCGAGGTCGACGTCACCGCCAGCGCCACCCTGAGCATCAGCGACGGCTCCCTCGCCACCACCGCGGGCGCCGTGGTCACCGCGGGGAGCCGCGGCGGGACGGGCACGCTCAGCGCCTCGCTCGCCGACGGCGCCAGGGGCACCGCGAACGTGAAGGTGAAGCTCACCGGAGAGGTGTTCGGCCCTGGCTTCGACGCGAGCGAGAAGGCGAAGTTCACGGGCGCGGCCGTCGACCCGACCGCCACCGCGCAGCCGAAGATCGAGTACCCGCTCGAGGGCACGATCGTCCCGAGCAACGTCCCGCCCATGGAGCTGCAGTGGACGGCCGGCGGCGACAGCACGGTGTATCGCGTGCGCGCGACGAGCCCCGGGCTCCTCGACGTCGCCTTCTACAGCAAGACCCGCGAGGCCCTCTTCGCGGCGACGCCGTGGGGCACCGTGGTCGCGACGGTCGCCGGCGCGGACGCCACGCTGACCGTGGAGGGGCTCGGCGCGACGGGGCTGCACGTGTCACCGCCCGTCAAGGTCACGGTGGCGCGCGACCGCATCGACGACTCTTCCATCTACTACTGGGAGTCGAGCAGCGGGTCGCTCAAGGTGCTCGACTTCGCGACGGGCGCGCTCGCGACGCTGCCGACCAAGGGGAGCGCGTACGCGCCGGGCAGCCCCGGTGTCTGCGTCGCCTGCCACACCGTCTCCCGCGACGGCGCGCGCATCGCGTACACGAGCGGCACCTTCGGCCTCGGCACCCTGAAGGTCTCGGACGACAAGAAGACCTACGACGCCACGATCGAGCCGGGCGCCAAGGTCACCCCGGGGTTCAAGTGGACCTACGGCGCGTTCAACCCCTCCGAGAAGACGACCGTGCCCGCGCTGCTCGTGAGCAAGGCCGACCCGACGGCGGCGCAGAACGTCGCCGGCCACGTGCGCCTCGGCCTCGTCGACCCCGACACGGGCAAGGACGTGCCCTCGAACCTGACGGACTGGCTCGCCGCGTTCCCGAGCACCGTGCCGCGCGACCTCCTGCAGCCCGACTGGTCGCCGTCGGGCGTGGTGGTGTTCGCGGCCTACGACAGCGAGAGGCCGAACCCGTCGGGCACGCCGGCCAAGGCCTGGGTCCGTGACCTCGGGGACGACGCGGTCGCGACCTCGATCGTCGAGGCCAAGGTCACCTGGGACGGCAAGGCCTTCAGCTTCGGCGTGCCGAAGGTGCTGGTCGCGCCGCCGACCAGCACGTCGCTCGACACCTGGGAGACCAACGTGCTCCCGCAGCTCTCACCCGACGACGCGTTCGTCGCGTTCACGCGCAGCAAGGGCTGGTGGCCGATCCGCTTCCAGACCGACGCGGTGAACGGCAGCGGCAAGGTCGCCCTCGTGCGGCGCGCCGACGGCAAGGTGGTCGAGCTCGCCAACGCGAGCGGGCCCGACGACAGCAACTCGACGTGGCCCCAGTGGGCGCCCTCGGTCGGCGCGGACTACGCGTGGATCGCCTTCTCCACGGAGCGGCCCTACGGGCATCGCATGGCCAAGGGCGTGGCCCTCCCGCCAGCGTGCATCCCGCAGGGGCGAAGCCTCTGCAAGAACATGTGGATCACCGCCATCGACCGGAAGAAGGCGGCGAGCGGCGACTTCGACCCGAGCGCGGCGCCGTTCTGGATGCCGGGGCAGACCGCCCTCGCCTCCGCCGTGAGCCCGCGCTGGACGAAGACCGCGATCGCCGTGAAATAGCGTGTGCCGCGGCGGCACGGTGTGCTCCTCCAGCGCGACACCCGGACGCGAGAATCGCGATGAGTCCCTGTCTTTCGGGTCTTCCGCGCCTGGCACGTCGCGTGAAGAGAGGTCGGCCACCGAAAGGAACCCACCCCATGCCGCGCACCCTCCCGTTCGCAGGCGCACTCGTGCTCCTCGTCCTCGCTTCGACCCACTCTGCCCGCGCCGACGAGCTCGACGTGGTGGCTCCCTCCCCGTCGCCCTCCGTGTCCGTTCGCCCGAGCGCCTACCTCGGCCTCCTCTCGGGCCGGAACAACGGGTGGAGCGTCCTCGGCCTCGAGACGATGGTCCTGGTCGACAACCTACGCCTCGGCGGGTTCGCAGAGGTGGGCAGCCAGGTCTTCGGCGGCAACGTCGCCACCTTCGGCGGCACCGTGGGCATCGGCTCGCGACCCGACGCCGGTCCGCTCGACTTCTTCCTCGGGGTCGAGGGCGGCACCCACCACTACAGCAAGCTCGGCGACGACCTCTTCGCCACGACGATCGCGGGCGGCTCGGCCACCCTGCCCTTCGCCGGCGCCCGCGCGACGGCCACCTATTACTTCGGCAAGAGCCGCCGCTTCGGCCTCGGGCTCACGGCGTTCGCGCGCGCCGATCTCTCGACCCGCGAGGTGGCCACGACCACCACCAGCGGGTTCTTCGAGAACCGGACCGAGTCGCACCTCGAGCGCGCCGGCTTCCAGAACGTGGGCGCCGCGCTTCGCTTCGCCGTCGCCCTCTGACCCTTGCGCGCCGGTCGCAACGCGCGCACCCATCGCGAATGGATCTCGAGACAGCGTTCGAGCGGGCGGTCGTCGCGCGCGGCCCCCTCGACGCGAAGCACGACGGTGCGGTGCGTCTGTTCGCCGGCTTCTTCGAGGGGTACCCCGCCCTCGCGGTCGATCTCTACGCACGCACCCTCGTGCTGCACGACTACTCCGACGACGCGGAGGGCGATCGCGCGGCCGCCGAGCAGGTGGTCGCGCGCGCGCGGGCGCGGTTCCCGTGGATCCGATCCGCGCTGTGGAAGGTGCGGTCCTCCGCCGACAGCGAGGCGCGCAACGGCGTGCTGCTGTTCGGCGACGAGCGGGCGCTCGACCGGGGCATCCGCGAGCACGGCGTGGCCTACGCGATCGCGCTGCAGAAGAACCGCGACGCGAGCTTCTACCTCGACACCCGCGAGCTCCGCGCGTGGGCGAAGGCCGAGCTCTCGGGCCAGCGGGTGCTCAACACGTTCGCGCACACGGGGAGCCTCGGCGTGGCGGCGATGGCCGGCGGCGCGCGCGAGGTCGTGCACGTCGACCGCAGCAAGGCGTTCCTCGAGCTCGCGAAGGCCTCGTACGCCAAGAACGGCTGGCCCACCCGGCGCGTCGATTTCCGCGCGGAGGACATCTTCGAGTCGGTGGGGCGGCTGAAGCGCGAGGGCGGGCTGTTCGACTGCGTGTTCGTGGATCCGCCGTTCTTCTCGGAGACCGCGAAGGGCAAGGTCGACCTCGCCGCGTCGGCGACGCGCGTGCTCGACAAGGTGCGTCCGCTGATCGGCGACGGCGGCCGCCTCGTGGCGGTGAACAACGCCCTGTTCTTGCCAGGCGCGGAGTTCCACCGCGAGCTCGAGGCGATGTGCGAGGGCGGGTGGCTGACGATCGAGCGGACGATCGGCGTGCCGGACGACGTGAAGGGCTTCCCGGACACGCGCGTCGGCACGCCGCCGGTGGACCCGGCGCCGTTCGAGCACTCGACGAAGATGGTGGTCCTGCGCGTGAAGCGGAAGGACGGCCGCAAGGCGTAGCTCGACCGACGCCCGCGGCTGCACTACCAAGCCCCGCCAATGAGGACTCTCACGGGGTGGGTGGTGATGATCGCCGCGATGGCGGGGTGTGGCTCCGAGAGCAGCGGCGCGACCGCAACGGACACGGGGGTAGCCGAGGTCGCCACCGACGCGGCGACCGACAGCGCGCCCTCGGCGTGCAAGAAGCTCGTGGTCAAGAACCTGATCCGCGACCCGGAGTTCGGCAAGCCGGGCGAGAACTACTCGGCCCTCGTCGGCGTGCCCGAGCCGGCGCTCGGCACCGGCGTGCCGGACGAGTTCCAGATCCAGCTCTACGAGTTCACGAGCAAGCAGGCACCGGGCACGTTCGATCTCGGCGCCGGCAAGGAGACCAACTTCTCCACGTGCTCGCACTGCGTCGCGGTGTTCGAGGACATGAACGCCGAAGGCGTCGCCGCCCGCTACTTCTTCCAGGAGTCGGGCACCCTCGTGCTGACGGTCAACCCCACGCCGACCACGGGCGAGGTGAAGGGCCGCCTCGAGAAGGTGAAGCTCGTCGAGGTGACCATCGACTACGCGGGGAAGACCTACGTGTCGACCCCGGTACCCGGTGGCGCGTGCCTCGAGATCGAGGCGTTCGACATCGACACGACCGCGCCTGCCGACGCGGGCGCCGACGCCGCCGGCGGCTGACGCCCCTACTTGAGCCCCTTGCAGATCGCGATCGCGCACTTCACCTGGTCCGCGCTCGACTGCAACGTCTCGCACATGTAGCCCTTGCCGCCGATCTCGCGGCGCATCGTGAGCCAGTAGTTTCGGCCCGCGCTGCCGGTGTTCTCCGAGGTGATGTACCAGCCGTCGGAGAGCTTCTCGATCTTCATGTTCTCGGTGGCGAGCGCGCCGCCCTTGCCGTCCGCCGAGGTCTTCGGGTCGGTGTCCTTGGCGACCGAGACGGTGAGGGTGCAGTTGCCGGTGCTGACCATGGCGCTCTTGTCGCCGATGCCGTCGCTGACGGTCGACTCCGGCGGCAGCTCGACCGAGAGGCCGACCTTCTCGATCTTGGTGACCTTGGGAGCCTCGGGGGCCTTCTCCTTCTCCTTCGTCGAGCCCTTCTCCTCCTTCTTCTCCTCCTTCGCGGCCGAGGAGGACTTCTCCGGGGCGGCGTTCGAGGGCTTCTCGCAACCCGCGGCGAGGGTGACGAGCGAGACGGACAGCACGAGATGAGCGATGTGGCGCATGACGACGGAATCCTCCTCTGGGCGACCTGCCCAGCGGCGGCCAAGCTAGGGCCGGGCCTCGATCAAGTCGGGTCAAACGCGATCAAATCG
>JAEUKC010000409.1:0-49672 GCA_016794445.1 Myxococcales bacterium | reverse complement strand
AGCGCGTACTTGGCGTCGGCCACGTCGGCCTCGGGGATGCCGGCCTCCTGGGCCTTGCGCGCCATGTTGTCGAACAGCGTCTCGATGCGCCGGGCGAGCACCTCGGGAGAGGGCAGGTCACGCGCCGACGAAAGCTGACTCGCTAGCGTCAGTACGTCGGAGCAGACCCAGTACATCTTGTCGAGCATGGTGGGGATTCCAGAAACGGGGTTACGCTGGGAAAAGAAGGCTTACTGGAGGTTCGCGGGGTCGACGGCGTAGAGCTGGAAGTCGACCGTCGCGGCAGGGTCGACCGGGTGGTACAGCGCTATGCTCCCGCTGGAAGCGATGTCGGGCCAAAACTCCGGCGTGCGCACCACCTTGAAGAAGGTCAAACCGGGCTTGATCGGCAGGGCGCCGGGCGGCCGGTACTCGAGCTCGACCCGGGCTCCGTTGATGGCGGAGTTGAGGATCGCGCCGATCTGACCCCAGGACGCGATCTTCATCAGCTTGGGCAGCCGGTCGCGCACGTTGGCCTCGGGCATGGTGCCCGAGCATGCGAGGAACAGCTCGTAGCGGAGCACCTGCGGGTCCTCGAGGCGGCCGAGGTACATGCCGTCGTCGCGGCGCTGCAGCGGGATCTGGATGTAGCGCTCGGCGATGACCGCGTTGAGGAGCTGGGTCGCCCGCGCGAACATCGGCTCGAACACCTCGCCGAGGTCGAGGAAGTTGAACTTGGGGATGGTGGTCGGGTCGCCGTCGACCGCGAACGTGCAGAGCTGGCCGATCAGCTGGGCGAGCACCAGGTAGGCGTCTTCGGGCGAGCTGTGGCCCTGGTCGACCACGTGCGAGAACGGCGGGATCAGGGTGTTGAGGGTGTTGAGCAGCCAGAACTTGGCGGAGTCGCTGGCCTGGAAGTCGACGGCGCTCGCCGTGCGCTGGCGGCGGGACTCGGCGAGGCTCCGCTGGCGGCCGGTCATCGCGCCGAGCAGGCGCCGCATGCCACCCATGATGAACGGCGACGAGCGGATCTGGAGCACCGGCGGGACGAAGGTCTCGCGGAGGGTGATCTGGCCGGTCGCGTTGCGCACGAGCTGGGCGACGCGTACGGCGTCGAAGCCCTCGCGGCGCTCCTCGCCGAGCAGCACCCGCAGGTTGGGCCGCGCCCACGAGAGCCCGTGCTCGCCGAGCCCCGTGTTCACGTCGACGACCGAGGACTGCGCGCGCACGAACCGGTGGGGCGCGCCCGGCTTGGCGTCGAGGTCGACCAGCGGCGCGGTGTCCGACTGCTGGGCGAGCGCGACGAACACGTCGAGCGAGCGGGTCTGCGCGTTGAAGGCGGTGTCGAGCGAACGCGTGGGGACCGCGTCCTCGCCCTCACCCGAGATGATCGGCGTGCCGTCGGGCAGGATGGCCGAGAGGCGGGTGATGCGCAGCTGCCCGCTCGCGAGGGCGCGCTCGTCGATCTCGAGATCGTTCACGCCCCAGTCGAACGGCAGCGTGAGGCGGAACCGCTCGCGCAGCAGCGCCTCGTGGTAGCCGTCGAGCTGCTGGAAGTGGTGCTGCGTGACGAAGAGACCTTCGGTCCAGACGAGCTTCTTCGCCATCTCAGGAGCCCTTCGGCGCCGCCGGACCGGCGGGCTTCCCGGACGCCGCGCCCGCGCCGCCGGTGAGGTGGATCACGTTGTAACGGCCCGCGTCGGGGGAGACGTCGTCGAGGTGGTCGTCCCCGGTGTCGATGCGCGTGCCCTCGATCCAGAGCGAGAACTTGGGGAACAGCACGGGCGGCGCCCCGCCGTCGCACTCCTCGCCCGTGCACGTCGCGCCGCACCCCTGGCCCTTCTTGGGCGAGGGGGGCAGCTCGAACGTGGTGAACCAGCTGCGACCCTTGGGGTTGCGGAACAGCGCGACCCCGACCACGTACTGGGCGGACTCGTCGCGCTCGAACTTCACCTCGGTCTTGCTGTTCGGGTAGATGGGCAGCTCGTCGACCTTGACGATCGTCTCCTCGCCCAGCGTCTTCTTGTCGTCCTTCCACACCTCCTCGAACTTGGCGTTCTGGAGCTGAACGTCGTTCTTGAGCTGGTAGATGCGCAGGATGACCGGGCGCGCCTCGCCCTCGTTGCTCGGGTTGATGAGGGGCGCCGCCACCACCGTCAAGGTGACGACCTGCAGATCGCACTTCTTGGGTTCCTTGACGGGCAAGATCTCTTGCTTGCAGCCCACCCAAGCGAGTGGTGCGGCAGCCAGAGCCAGCGTCAACGGCAAGAAGAGTAGCGCGCGCCTCATGGGAATCAGGCCTCCTCGCGACGGCAGACGATGTCGCCGTCCTTGATGGACAAGTGGATCGCCTTCATCTCGACGCCCTCGGCGAGCCCGCGGAGGATCTCGGAGGAGACGAGCGGCATGATCGTGCCGCGCAGGATGTGATCGACGTTGCGGGCGCCGCTCTCGACCTCCTGGCAACGATCCGCGATGGCGCGGGTGACCGTGTCGTCGAAGACCAGGTCGATGTTGTGCGACTCCTTGGCCCGCTTGCCGACCGCGCCGAGCTTCATCTTGGCGATGTCCATGAGGGCCTCGGGGCCGATGGGGATGTACGGCACCACGGTCATGCGGGCGAGCAGCGCCGGCTTGAAGTGCGCCGAGAGCGTGGGCTTGACCAGCGAGACGAGGTCCTCGAGCGGGGGCACGGGCTCCCCGGGCGGCGCCGCGTTGGTGATGAGGTCGGTCGCCAGGTTGGAGGTCATGACGATGACCGTGTTCTTGAAGTCGACCACGCGGCCCTCGCCGTCGGCGAGCGTGCCCTTGTCGAACACCTGGTAGAACAGGTTCATCACCTCGCGGTCGGCCTTCTCGACCTCGTCGAGCAGCACGACCGAGTACGGCCGGTGGCGCACGGCCTCGGTGAGCACGCCGCCCTCGCCGAACCCGACGTAGCCGGGCGGAGAGCCGATGAGCTTGGAGACCGTGTGCTTCTCCATGAACTCGCTCATGTTGATGGTGACCATGAAGCGCTCGCCGCCGAAGAGCAGGTCGGCGAGGCCGAGCGCGGTCTCCGTCTTGCCGACGCCGGAGGGGCCGACGAGCATGAAGACGCCGAGCGGCGCGGTCTTGGGCTTGAGCTCGGCGCGCGCGGCGCGGAGCTCGCGGGCGAGCGCGGCGAGGGCGTTGTCCTGGCCACGCACGCGCTCGCGGAGGCGATCCTCGGTGCGCAGGATGGCGGCGACGTCGTCCTTGACCATCTTGCCGACGGGGATGCCGGTCCAGTCGGCGACGACCGAGGCCACGAGCGCCTCGTCGACGTCGGCGTGGGTGAGCAGCTGGTCGCGCGGGATCTTGCGCAGGTCGTCGAGCGCGCCCTCGAGCTCCGGGCGCTTGCCCGGGTCGGTGGCCATGGCCTTCCGGGCCTCCTCGATGTGGGCGACGATCGCGCGCTGGCCGGCGAGCTTCTCGTCGAGCACGGCGAGCTTCGCCTCGAGCTCCGCCTTCTTCTCCTTGGCGAGCTGCTGGGCGCCGTCGTCGATCGGGTGACCGGCCGCGTGGTCGCGGTCCATCGCCGCGAGCTGGCGGTCGATGCCGGCGAGCAGGGCGCGGGCGTCCTCGATCACGGCGGGGGGCGCGGCGCGCATGACCTTGGCGCGGGCGGCCGAGGTGTCGAGGAGGTCGACCGCCTTGTCGGGGAGCTGGCGGCCGCTGATGTAGCGGGCCGAGAGGTTGACGGCGGCGCGGACGGCCTCGTCGGTGATGTTGATCTTGTGGGCTTCCTGGAAGCGCTCGGCGACGCCGCGCAGCATGAGGACGGCCTGCTCCGGCGAGGGCTCCTCGACGCGCACCGGCTGGAAGCGGCGCTCGAGGGCCGCGTCCTTCTCGAAGTAGCGCTTGAACTCGGCGTAGGTGGTGGCCGCGATGGTGCGCAGCTCGCCGCGCGCCAGCGCCGGCTTGAGCAGGTTGGCCGCGTCGCCGCCGCCCGCCTGGTTGCCCGCGCCGATGATGGTGTGGGCCTCGTCGATGAAGAGGACGATGGGCTTCGGCGAGGCCTTCACCTCGGCGATGACGCCCTTGAGGCGGTTCTCGAACTCGCCCTTCACGCCGGCGCCGGCCTGGAGCGCGCCGAGGTCGAGCGCCAGCACCGCGACGTCCTTGAGCTGCTCGGGCACGGTGCCCTCGGCGATGCGGACCGCGAGGCCCTCGACGAGCGCCGTCTTGCCGACGCCGGCCTCGCCGACGATGATCGGGTTGTTCTTGCGGCGGCGGACGAGGATGTCGACCACCTGCCGGATCTCGGACTCGCGCCCGAACACCGGGTCGATCTCGCCGGCCTTGGCGCGCGCGGTCAGATCGGAACAGAAGCGGGCGAGCGGTCCGTCGGCCTTGCCGAGGCCCCCTGCCCCGCCGCTCTTGCCAGGCTCGGACGCGCCGCCGCCGGCGTTGCGCTGCTGCTCCTGCACCATGGCCGCGGCCTCGCCGCTGGTCGCGGCGATGGTGGAGAGGTTGGTGCGCAGATCGTCGCGGACGATCTTGTCGAGGATGGGGAGCTCGAACGGCAGGTAGCGGGAGGGCGAGGAGACCAGGCGGACGAGCAGCGCGCCCGAACGCACCTGCGTGTCGCCGAGCTCGGTCGTCGCGTAGAGGAAGGAGTCCTGGACCCACTCGAGGAGGAGGCTGCCGAACACCGGCTTGCCGGCGTTGCCCGAGCGCAGATCGCTCACGTAGCGCTGCAGGGTGGCGCGCGCGGTCACCGGATCGATGCCGTAGTGGTGCAGGATCACCGCGAGATCGCTGCCGAGGTCGTCGAGCAGGGCGAGCAGCATGTGCTCGACGGTGACCTCGTAGTGGCGGCTCCCGATGCAGGCACTGGCGGCGCCTTCGAGGGCCTTGGTGCAGGTCGGGTTCAGCTTGCGGAGCAGGGCGCGCGGTTCGGCAACGAGCATCGTTCCTCGGCTTCTTGGGTCAGTGTTGGGGAGACTTCTGCTTGGGTGCCGGAGGAGGTAGCGCGAACAACGAAGTGGGTCGCCGGTAGACCGGCTTTGGTTTCGGAATCAACGCGAGCGACTCCGAGGGGCGCTTTCCTTCCAGCGCCGGCAACGTATCGCGTCCCCAGTCGAAATCGTCGCCAACCTGGAATTCGGGTCCGGTGGACCCGGTGTCGAGGAGGTAGGGCAGCATGGTGCGGGCGCGGGCCCACCCCTTGGCCGGGAGGTGGACGGCGAGCCAGCCGAGCCGTAGCGGCACGTGCGGACCGGCGATTTCCGGGTTCAGTTCGCGGATCTTGCGGATGCTGGTGCCCGCGGCCCGGGCCAGGGTGGCGAAGGCGGTGCCCGGCGGGACCGAGAGGTCGGTGAACATCACCGGGGCCTCTTTTTCCACATGGTCGAACCCGAACCGGTCGGGGTTCCGGAGGATCAGCATGAGGGTGAGGATCTGCGGGACGTACTGGACGGTCTCCTTGGGGAGAGCGCCCTCGATGGCGGCGAGGCTCCAGAAGTCCATCGCCCCGGTCTCGGTCATCCGCTTGAGGACGGTCTTGGCGCCCAGGTTGTACGCCGCGAGCACGAGCTCCCAGTTGCCGAACTTGGTGTAGAGGTCGGACAGGTGCCGGGCCCCGGCGTCGCTCGCGGCCTCGATGCTCTTGCGCTGGTCGTACTCGGAGGTGATCGTCAGGTCGTAGTCGCGGCCCGTCTTGTCCATGAACTGGAACAAGCCGACGGCGCCGGCGTGGGACTTGGCCGTCTCGGAGTAGCCGCTCTCGACGAACACCAGGGCCTCGAGGTCGCGCGGCAGCCCGTTGGCCACGAGCGCGCCGACGACGGCGTGGTGGTGGCGCCCGCTGCGCTTGATCCACTTGGCCGTCATGGCGCGGCCGGTCTCGCTTTCCGTGAAATACCGGACCCAGGGCTCGAGCCGGCTCAGATCGACCGCGATGTCCGGCTTTCGCAGGCCGATCGTCCAGGTCTGCTGCGGGACGCAGAGGGTCTTCTCGGCGACGGCGGGGGAATACGGGGTCAGGCGCGCCCGCGAGGCGAGGTTCTTCGGGTTCTTGTGCAGGGGCTTGGGCGTGGCGATGGTGGTGCGCTCGAGGAACGGCAGGCACAGCTCCGAGGAGAGGGCGCAGCTCTCGAGGGGGCTGCCGGTCCCCATCGGGGCCGGTCGCGGCGGCGGTTTGTGCGCGGGCGGCGCCTGGCACAGAGCGTCGTCTGCGCTCGTGGCGCGGGGCGGCGCGCGGTGCGGCAGCACCAGGGCCCCGAGGGACAGTGCTGCGAGGACGACGGTGTGGAAGGAACGCACGCGCGTACGTTTGCACACCCGCCGCGCGGCTCCCAACAAACACGCGAGGGCCGTGGCGGGACCCGGCGGAATCCTGCTACAACGGCGGGGTGTCGCTCGGCTTGCGCCTGCGCGTGACCAACACTGCCGACGGGACGGTGCTCGAGCGCACGTTCGAGCGCTTCCCTGTCCGCATCGGCCGCAACCCGCTGTCCGACCTGCAGCTCGACTTCCCCTACGTCTCGCAGTTCCACTGCACGCTCGAGCTGCAGGGCCGCCAGCTGCTCCTGCGCGACCTCGGGAGCCGCAACGGCACATACCTGCGCAACCAGGGCAAGATCGACGCGAACGCGCTCGTCGATCTCGCGGTCAGCAACTACGAGTTCGCGGTGTCGGGGCTCCTCTTCCAGGCCTTCCCGGCGGAGCTCGCGCCCAAGGTCCCGCAGGCCGTCCGCATGCGCGGCAGCACGTTCGCGGTCGACCCGGCGGCGGCCCAGGCGCTCCGCGACGAGGCCTTCGGCGCCTCCGCCGAGGCCAAGCGCGAGCTCAAGCCCCTCATCGAGGCCTACCGCAGCGCGTGGGCCCAGGTCACCGAGAAGCTGCAGAGCAAGTCGCAGGGGCTGTCCGCCGCGCAGAAGGCCCAGCTGGTCCAGGGCCTCGCGAACGACCACCCCGCCCTCGCCCAGGAGCCCGACTTCCAGCGCATCGCGCAGCTGGTCGGCGTCACCCTCGCGAACAGCGGCGGTGCCGGCGCCACGGGCCGTGACGACGCGATGGCCCTGCAGGCGCTCAAGGAGCTCGCCGCGTCGTACGTGCCCAACAAGCCGCTCGAGGGCGCGAACGACATCGTCCTCTTCCTCGCCAAGCTGCAGGGCGTCCTCGACGTCTTCTTCAAGGCCTTCATCCCGCTCCGCGATGGGTACAAGCAGTTCCAGTCCAAGATGGAGCTGCGGCGCGCGCCGACCGCGCGCTCGCTCGTGCCCACGGCGGCGGTCATGGTCGAGTCGGCCACCGACGGCCGGCAGCTCTCGGCGTCGGTGCTCGACTGGCGCGACCGAGAGAACGAGGGCCCGCGCGCGATCGAGTCCACGTTCGCCGACCTCATGATCCACCAGGTCGCGCTGCTCGACGGCATCATGCGCGGCGTGAAATCGATGCTCGACGAGCTCTCGCCGAAATCGATCGAGGCGCTCGCCGACAAGAAGAAAGTCGGCGGGTTCGGGCCCTTCCGCTTCGAGAAGCTGTGGGAGGTCTACAAGGAGCGCCACAGCGATCTCGCGGACGAGGAGAAGGAGGCGTTCGGCCTCATCTTCGGGCCGCAGTTCGTCCAGGCCTACAACCAGTTCTCGCGCGACACGGGCGGCGGTGGGCAGAACCCTCGGGGCCTCACCGCGGTCGGCAGCGGCGCCCCGCAGTTCCCGCCCGCGGGTGGTGGTCCACACAAACCCTGAGCTCCGACGCCGCGGTCACTGTGAATCTTTGTCGGCTCGCTCACGCTCGCCGCAGAGAGCGTGAATCTCTGTCGGCCGCCCATGGAGGCGGCCGGTGCTTCGGCTCGCTTACGCTCGCCTCAGCGGCGGAAGCGCGCGATCTCCGACCAGAGCGCCTCGAGATCGAGGACGAGGCCTTCGCAACCGGGGATGCCCTCCACCCTCCCCTCGGTGGTGGCGAGCGCTCGGGTGAAGCGACCGTCCGCGCCGCGTTCGAGCACCTCGAGGCTGCGCAGCTGCGGGTCGACGAGCCAGACCCACGGCACCTCGGCCGCGCCGTGCGCGCTGACGCGAGTGATGCGGTCGGCGCCGGCCTCGGTGGGGTTTGCGGAGACGACCTCGATCGCGAGGCTGCGCGTCCTCCCGCGCCCGGGCAACACGACCGAGAGATCGGCGGCGGAGGCGAACGCCGCGCCCGTGCCGAACACGAAGCCGTCGGCGCCCACGAACCCGCGGAGCACGTGGTGCAGGAACGAGATGGCGAGCGCGTGCCCGTGATCGTCGCCCGGATCGGTGACCTCGATCCCCCCGGCATGCGCGTCGGCCACGGGCGTGTACTCGTTCACCGCGGCGAGCAGGCCGAGCGGCAGGAGCAGGTCTTCGATCCGGTTCGCGACGGTCTCGAACTCCGGCCCAGGGACCGTGATGAGGTGGCCGTGACCGCGGCCGACGACCTGCACCTCGGCGCCCAGCGCCGGCAAGCGGCCGCGCGCCCTCGTGAGGAAGGTCACCCAGCCGAGGTGCGGCGCGCCGGGACCGAGCTCCATCGTGGCCTGGCGCAGGCGGTCGGGGTTCGAGACGAGTCCCCAGTCCGCCGCGGTGACCTCGGCGAGCGTCCCGAGCAGCTGCTCGAGGAGCCTTGGCTCGAGGTCGCGCGCATCGGGCGGGAACTGCAGCACGCAGGCGTTGGGCGCCGGGCAGTGCGGGAGATCGAGGTGGGCGCCCAGCGTGAGCTCGAGGTGCATCGGGGCCTCGTCGCTCCCGTTCCAAAGCTCGAGCATGAAGCCGTAGCGGTCGAAGTCGGCCGGTTCGTCCATCCGGGCGACCATCGCCGCGCGCACGACCCCCGCCTCGGCCGGGTGCTGCAGCGACTCGTCCTTCGAGTCCTTCCGCACGTACCAGCGCGCGCAGCCGGGGCTCACGCGGGCGAGCTCCTCGAGCAGGCTCGACACCTGCGCGGTGACCTCGTCGAGCGAGGCCTTGCGATCACCCCAGTACACGCCAGCGTAGGTCCGGTTTTCGGCGAACATGACGGGGCAGTCTATCGCAGCTCGAGGAGCCCGGATCGCAGCGCGGTGCGGACGAACGAGAGGAGCTGCTCGGTCGCGACGCTGGCAGACACCTTGTGGCGCTGCGCGAACAGCTTCGTGGCCGCGCGCAGGTCGCGGGCGCCGGCGACGAGCTGCAGCACGTCCTTGGCCGTCGCGGTCACCGGCACGCGTTCGTGCAGCGCCCCGCCCGGGAACACCGCCGAGAAGCCCTCGTCCTCCGGCACGAACGCCGTTCCGCGCGGGAGGCTCGGGTGCGCGTCGAGGAGGGCGGCGTCGGAGGCGCTCGCGAGGGCGTGCGCGGCGAGCAGCGAGTCCACGTGCGCGCGCGTGCAGCGCCCCTTCTCGAGGCGCTCGATCCGGGTCGTCCCCGTGAAGCCATGGCGCGCTGTCGTGCGCGCGACCACGACGACGGTGTCGACGAGCGAGCGGCACCCGAGCGCGTCGTAGTGCGCGCGGCGCCGCAAGACGCTGTCCTCGTAGGCTGGGCCGAGGCCGGGGTACGCGGTCAGCGCGTCACCGATGGCCGCGTCGTCGAGGCTCCGCGACGGCGCCTCCAGCACGAGGAGGTCGACGTCCTCGGGTAGCACCTTGCGGATGCGGGCCGCGACGGACTCGTCGTCGAACACACCCCACTGGATGATCATCACCGCGCGGCCGGTCTCGGTGAGGTGCGCCGGGGTCTCGGCGAGCGCGCGGAGCGGGAGCTCGTCCCCGCGCGGGCCGCCGAACATGTACGTCGCGTCGATGGAGCCCTCGGGGCGGGGGAGGAACGGCGGCTGCGAGAGGATGAGGTCGAAGCGCTCGCCAGCCATCGGCGCGAACAGATCCCCGACCCGGAACTCGGCGTTGGCGACGCCGTTGAGCGTGGCGTTGAACGCTCCGAACACCGCGGCGCGCGGGTTGATGTCGGTCCCGATCGCGCGCTCCGCGACGGCCGCGAGGTAGAGCGCGACCGCGCCGGCGCCACACCCGAGGTCGAGCACGCGCTCGACGCGCTGGTCGCACCAGGTGGCCCGCATCATCTCGAGGGTGAACAGGCCGAGCGCCATCACCGCGTCGCCGCCATCGCCGAGCTCGTCGCCGAAGAAGAACATCCCCTCGCTGAACGAGAGCGAGAACGGCGAGGCGAGGGTCTCGTCCACCCGCACGAGCAGCCCCGCCTCGATCAGGGGTTCGAGCGGCACGTCACCGAGCGCGAGGCGCGCCTGGTCCTCGGGGACGGGCTCGCGATACACCCACAGCTTGAGCGCGATCGAGGTGGGATCGACGCCGCGCAGGTGGTAGCGACGGATCGGTCGGAAGGCGGTCGCGAGCTGCGGAGGGGCGTCGTCGACGAAGGCGTGCGCGGCGCCGAGATCGAGGGCGGTGAGCCGTGCCCCGAGCGCGCGCGCGACGCCCGCGTCGAGTCGTGCGAGCTGGCCGACGTCACCGAGCGCCAAGGGTCCCTCCGATCACGAGCCCTCGCCCGAGAGCCTCGCGGGCGATCGCGAGCACCTGGCTCGTCGCGACCAGTGGCGGGCAACGCTGCTGCTTGGCCCACTTGCGGGCCGCCTCGGCGACGGTCGGCAGCTCGGTGAGGAGTCGCAGCGCCGCGAGCTCGGACGGCGCGGCCGTGTGGCGCGACACCATCCAGCCCTCGGGGAACAGGAGCTCGGCGCGGGTCTGGTCGGCGGCGACGAGCGTCCCCTTCGGGAACCGCAGGCGCGCGCTGAGCAGCCGCTCCTGGTCGGCGGCGAGCGCGTGGGCCTCGAGCAGGAGGTCGACGAGCGAGCCGCGGAGCTCCCCGAGGTCGAGCGCCGACCGCCCGGTGAAGCCGGCCCGGGGCACTGGGGGCCGCTGCAGGAGGGTGAAGGTCTCACGGACGCCGTGGAGACCGAGGTCCTCGAGATTCGTGTAGGCGGTCACCACGGCGCGGTCGAACTCCCCCGAGGCTTGCATGCCCTCGGTGAGCAGCTCGCCGATGCAGTACGGCGCGAGCCCCACGTGTCCACCGTCGAGGACGAGGAGGTCGAGGTCGTCGCGGCCCATCGCGGCGCGAATGCGCGGGGCGAGCTCCTCACCCTCGACCTCGGGCCACTGGATGTAGAGGACAGCGCGCCCCGATGGGCGGAGGGTCGGCACCATCTCGTGGATGAAGCGCAGCGGGAGCTCGTCTCCCCGTCGCCCGCCGTGCATGTAGACCGACGACGGGCCGCTGGCCGGCGCCGGTACGAAGGGGGGCTGCGAGACGATGAGGTCGAAGGTCGGGTCCGGGATCGGCGCGAACAGATCGCCCGTGTACGCGACGATGTTCTCGACCCCGTTGAGGGCCGCGTTGAACCGCGTGAACACGGCCGCGCGCGGGTTGATGTCCGTCGCGACCACCTCGACCGCGTGGGGGGCGAGGAGCAGGGCCGTCACGCCGGCGCCGCATCCGAGATCGAGGGCACGCGCCACAGGCTCGCTCGGGATCGCCGCGCGCGTGACGGAGATGGTCATGCGGCCGACCCCCATCACGGCGTCTCCGCCGTGCCGTAGATCGTCGGCGAAGAAGAGCGTGTCGTCGCAGAACCGGAGCGGGAACGGACAGAGGATGCCGTCGGCGCCGCGCGTGAACAGCCCCCCCTCGAGGAACGGCTCGAGCGGCACCCCACCCAGCATCGTCCGCGCTTCGTCGATCGAGGCGACGTCCTCGAGCAACAGCAGACGGAGCGCCAGGCTGCGCGGGTCGGCCCGGCGGCGCAGGTGATGCAGCCGCACCCCACGCGTGAAGGCGTCGGGCATGACCCCGGTGAGCGACAGGAGCTCGGCGAACCCCGCACCGAGGTCGAGCTCGTGTAGCCGAACGCCGAGCGCGCGCACGATCGAGCGGTCCAACTGCGAGAAGGCTTCGACGGAGGGCAGCGTCACGGGTGTAGGGTAACCGAGTCTCTCTGGTTTCTTGCGCTCGGGGCGCCAAAAAAAGGCGAAGCGCCCACCCCGGAAGGGTGAGCGCTTCGAGGGAGCGGGGGATCAGCCGCCCTGCGCGTGCCAGTCGTCCTCGCCCATCGTCTTGCCGTCGATGTTCTCGACGGTGATCTTGCGGTAGGCGAACGAGATGGCCTCGATCTCGAGCGTGTCGTACTGGCCGTTGCCCTTCGAGCTCGCCGAGCCCTCCGCGCCAGTGCCGGTCGTGTACTTGATGTTGGCGATGGTGGCGTCGACCAGCGTGATGGTGTGGTAGACGTACTCTTCGCCGTTCGCGTTGGTCTTGATGAACTCGAAGCGGACGTGCGGGAGCACCTCGTTGGTGCAGAGCGCCTGGAAGGACTGCGGGGTCGACGGGCCCCACTCCTTCAGGATCGTGATCGGCCCGTGGATGCGCTTGCCGGACTGCTGGCCGGTCTGCGCGTCACGCGGCGACTTGATCTCGTGGAAGAAGGAGAGACCCTCGACCCACTTGTCCTTGCGCTTGTCCTTGAGGCTCTCGCCCTTGAACTGACCCTGCTTCTTGCCCTTGACTTCCATGAAGAAATTGTGAGCCATCGTAGTCTCCGTCGAGTGATGACGAACCCGCGGCGGAACGCCGTGAGTCCGATTCGTGACACTTGGAACAAGCCGGCTCGCACCCGGATGGTCGAGTCGGGCGCGACGGGCCCGCTCTGGTCCCGTCGCGTCAGTAGCGCCTGCCCCTCCTCCTCCGCCGTGGGGGTGGCTCCCACGGACAGCCAGAAACCGAGGCGGCGCAAACCTTGTTCCGAAACATCACCCCGCGGTGGAGGCTTCGGGAGGCGGCGTCGCCCGAACTTGCGTGGTTGGTTTGGGTACCTTCCAGAAGTTCGAACGTAAGTCTACAGAGGCGGCCTCCCGTTACAAGCCTCCACACGAACGCTCGAAAAAAAGTTGCAACCCCTGAATTTCCCAAGGAATTTCCCCGAAACCCCGCCTCAGCCGAGCTCGACGGGGGTGACGATCGACCACCCTCCGTTCGTCGTTTGTTGGTCCCGGCGCCCGCATGTCGTAGAGAGTGTCGCGCAAGGAACCTGATCGATGCGCAAACTCCTTCTCGCGGGTGTGGCCGTGGCAACGTTCGGTGTGGCGGGCAGCGCGAGCGCCCAGACCGCTCCCCCTCCGAGTCGCGATGCCACGTGGGGTGGAGTGACGGACGCGACCCTCGTGGCGGCCGTGTCGGCCGGCCTCCTGATGCCGCGCATCTTCTACCCTGGCTCCGAGGTCACCACGGGCTGGCACGCGCGCTGGCACTACTCGGTGCTCGCGCCGATGATGACCTACTCCACGTTCGCATTCGTGAACGAGAACTTCCTCAAGGCGAAGATCAAGGGACCGCGCCCCGGTTGTGACGACACCAACCAGGGTGGCCCTGGCTGCGCCGACTTCGGCTCGCCCTCCACGCACGCCTTCGGCGCCGGCGCCACGCTCGGTCACGGGCTCGCGGTCTTCATCATCGACACGACCAAGTGGAGCGACGGCCAGGTGAGCGGCCTCGGGCTGTTCGGCCACGTCGGCATCCCGCTGATCCTCGGCGGCATCACGGTCGTGGGCCGCAGCGCCGGAAACTACGAGAACGCTGGGCAGCTCGCCGCGGGCGCCACGCTCGGCCTCGGCATCGGCTTCCTCACCGGCATGCTCTACTCGACGATGGCCCGCCCCGAGTGCGGCTACTCGGGCTCGATGATCTGCTGGTGACGCGCGGCGTGTGATCGCTTCGGTCGCGCGCCCGGGCGTGATATCCGGAGCGGGTGAGCGAAGAGGACAAGAAGGGCGGGCTCGGCGGGTTCTCGATCGGCTTCGGCGGCCCGGCGGCGCCCGCGAGGCCCGCTGCGCGAGACGCGGCGTCCCAGGCCGAGGAGCGGCCCGTCGACGGTCCGCTCGAGGTCGACCTCGAGGACAAGGGCACGTTCCGCGTCGTCTTCCTCGCGCCGCTCACGCCGTCGCGCGAGGTGTCGCTGGGCGCGCCGCCCGCGCTGCTGCCCCTCCCCGTCGACAAGTACACCTTCGACGCGCAGTTCAAGGAGCTCGCGCCCGCGTTCGTGGTCGAGGTCGACGACCCGTTCGATCCGGGCGGCGAGAAGCTGCGCTTCGACCTGCGCCTCTCCGAGCTGAAGTCGTTCCGACCCGACGGCATGGTCGATGCCGCGCCGCCGGTGCGGGCGCTGATGGAGGCGCGCAAGACGGTGCTCGCCGTCCGCAACCGCACGCTCTCGCCGTCCGATGCGCGGCGCGCGCTCGAGCGCATCCTCCCGCGCCCCGGCTGGGCCTTCGCGCTCACGCCGGACGTCGGCACGGCGGTCGCGCCTCCCCCGGCGAAGAAGGACGACTCGCCGCTCGGCGCGCTGTTCGATCAGATCGACGTCGTCGTGCCGGTGGCCGAGGCCCCCGCGCCGCCACCACCTTCGCCCATCGCCCCGGAGGGCGGCGTCTCGCAGCTCGTCGCGGCGATCGCCCGCACGGCCCGCTCCCCGGCCCAGAGACTCGCCGAGGTCGGCTCCTCGCTCGAGCGGCTCGATGCGGCGATCGTCGCGCTGCTCGGCTCCATCTTCGCGGACCCCGAGGTCTCGCGTCTCGAGCGCGCATGGCGCAGTGCGCGCCTCCTCGTCGATCGGCTCGACTTCCGCGCGGGGGTCGAGCTCGACCTCGTGCCGGCCCACGTCGAGGACGTGAGCGACGCCCTCGCGTGGCTCGCGCAGCGTGAGGGTGACGAGTCGCGGCGAGCGCCCATCGATCTCTTGCTCGTCGACCCGCCGCTCGACCCGTCTCCCCGCGACTTCGACCGGCTCGAGGTGTGGGCGGGCCACGCGGCGAACCTCCGCGCGCCGCTGCTCGTGGAGGGCGCGCCCACCCACCTGGGCTTCGAGTCGATCGCCGCCCTCCAGCGGTCGGAGCGTCGCCTCGAGGCCCACGACGAGCCACGGGCCCGCGCGCTTCGCGCCTTCGGCGCCAGCGACGACAGCCGCTGGGTGACGCTCGGCATCAACCCGTTGGTGCTGCGCAACGCGCACACCAAGGAGAGCGCGCGGCTCCGCGAGCTCGCCTTCGAGGAGCCGGCCGACGCGCACCTCTTCGGCAACCCGTGCCTCGCGGTGGTGGGGCTCGCGGCCACGAGCTGGGTGAAGAACGGGTGGGCCAGCGACGTCACGGGACCACGCGGCGGAGCGTTCGAGAACCTGCCCGTGCACCAGGTGGTGACCGACGGGGTGGAGATGGCGCTGCCGATCCAGACCTTCGTCAGCACCGACACGCAGCGCTCGGTGGCCAAGGCGGGCGTCCTCCTGCTCGGCTGCGCGCCGAACCACGACGCGGCGATCGTCGCCGCCGCGCCGATGCTCCACCGTGGCAAGGAGACCGAGGTCGGGCCCGACGCGCCGGCCTCGAGCCGGCTCGGGGATCAGCTGTTCGTCGCGCGCCTCTCGCACGTCGTCGAGCAGCTCGGCGCCGCGATCCCCGCCGAGGCCCCCGCCGCGGCGGCCAAGGACGTCGCGCGCCTGGCCCTCGCGGAGCTCTTCAAGGCCGGCGGCAAGCGGGTCGAGGTGGTGGCCGACGTGAAGGGGGACCGCCTCGAGGTGACGGTGCGACCGGGCGGGTTCGCCAGCGTGTCGCTCCCCGAGGTGTCGTTCTCCGTGCGCCGCGGCTGAGGCGAGCGTGAGCGAGGCGAAGCATCGGCCGCCTCCATGGGCGGCCGACGGAGCTTCACGTCCTCCGAGCCGGCGGGCTCAGGTCACTTGCTGGCGCTGGCGCTCGCCGAGGGCGCCGGCGGGGGCGTGACGATCGCCGACGCGCTCGGCGCCAGGCGGGGCCAGAGAGGCGGATCGCTCGCCTTCATCGGCTTGCCACCATCGATGGTCAGCATGCGCTCGAGCTCGGCCTTGCGGAGGGGCTTGCCCTTCTCGTCGGCCACCTTCACCTGCTCGAGCAGCTTGAGGCCGCCGGCCGAGAACTGCGGCGAGGTGGTGAGGTGGTACTCGATGCGACCATTGATGCCGGGCTCGGTGGCCATCGCGTAGACGACCCGCTCGAGCACCACGTCGGCGACGGGGCTGAGCACGCCCTTGCGCGCCACGTAGAGGTGCAGGATGGTCTCGCACGGCTCGTTCGGCGCGCGCTTGAGGCAGCCGTCGTCGGTGACGGTCGGTACGACCTCAGGGCCCATGCGCTCGATGCCGAGGCGGGTCTTCTCGCCCGGGCGCGCGCGAAGGGCACCGATGGCGTAGACCTCGGCGAAGTCCTCCTGCACGCGGGTGAGGGCAAGGGCGCCGCCGGTCGTGCCGTCGCCGAAGCGGTGGGAGCGGAGCCAGAGCAGACGCAGGCGCTCCCCACCCGAGCCGAGGTGGAGGTCGCCTTCTTCGATGGCCAGGGGCCAGGAGCCACGGAGGGGCAGGCCGCCCTCGAACAGCTTGTCGTCGAGCAAGGCGTCGCCGGTGCACACCGGGGCGCGCTCGGGGAGGCGGTTCTTCTCGGTGTCGAAGGACGGGTAGACCAGGCGCCACAGCTGGTTCTCGGGCAGCGTGCGCATGATCCCGGCGGTCCCTGCCTTGCGCGGCGGCAAGGGAATGACGCAAGCCGGGATGGGGACGAGGCGGCGAGCCTTGTCCTCCGTCCTCGGACGAGTCCCCTCCTGGGCGCTGCAGCCAGCGCTGAAGGCCGATCCCAAGAAGGCAGTGGCGGAGAGCGCCAGCCCGGCCGCGCAAGCGGCAGGGACGGCAAGGAGGGCGCGCCAACGGACGGGCATGTCGATGCGAACCCTAGCCCGCGACCCCGCCCGTGCCCAACTTCTTTGCGGGGAGCCCCCCCACGGGGGCGACCCACCGCGCACGTTCCGCTCTTTTGGCTACTCCGATCCGCGATCATCTCGGTTAGTCTCCGTCCCCTGCGATGGCTGGTCACACGCTCCTCACTCGGATCCGGCACCCCGAGCTGGCCATCGCCCGCCGGCAGGTCAGCGACTCCGAGATCCGCGACAGCATCCTCGACAACCTCCGGGGCATCTGCAGCACGCGCAACGGCTCGACGCCCGCGTGCCCCGAGTACGGCCTCGTCGACGTCAGCGAGCTGATCCACAACTTCCCCGACGCCATCGCCATGATGGCGCGCTCGATCCGCAACTCCATCACCCGCTACGAGCCCCGCCTCACCAACGTCGTCCTCAAGCACGTCCCCTCCGAGTCCGGCGACCTCACCCTGCGCTACGAGATCATCGGCCAGGTCGTCGGCGGTGACGGTCGGAACAAGGTGCGTTTCGAGACCCACATCGATCCGTCGCGCAAGATCGGCGTCGACTGAGCCCCGAGCCCGAAGCCCTTGTTCAGCCGCTACTACCAGGACGAGCTCGCATTCCTTCGGGAGATGGGGCGGGAGTTCGCGCAGGCCTACCCCCAGCTCGCGCCGATGCTGGCCGACCGCGGCGGCGACCCGGACGTCGAGCGACTGCTCGAGGGCACCGCGTTCCTCACCGGCCGCATCCGACAGAAGCTCGACGACGAGCTCCCCGAGGCCATCCACGCGATCTCGATGCTGCTGTTCCCGCAGCTCGTCCGGCCGATCCCTTCGGCCACCATCCTCGAGATCTCGCCGATGGCGAACGCCCTCCGCGAACGCTACCTCGTGCCGCAGGGCACCGAGTTCGGCTCGGTGCCGGTCGACGGCCAGCAGTGCATCTTCTCGTCGACGGCGCCGACCGAGATCTGCCCGTGGACGATCGAAGACGTCCGGCTCGAGCTGCTCCCCGGCGGCGGCCAGCAGCTGCGCGTCGAGATGAAGGTGCCGCTCGGCCTGCCGATCGCCTCGTTCGCGCCCGAGAAGCTGCGCCTCCACCTGACCGGCGAGGCGCGCAACGCGCTCGGCCTGCTGCACCTGCTCCACGAGCGCACGCAGTCGATGGTCCTCATCGAGACCACCACCACGGGCGCCAAGGAGCGCGAGCTCCCCCTCGGCCGCCGCGCCCTCAGCTGGGCTGGCTTCGGCGACGACGAGGCGCTCCTGCCGTTCCCGCGCGCGGCGTTCCCGGGGTTTCGCCTGCTCGCCGAGTACTACGCCCTGCCGCAGAAGTTCTGCTTCCTGGACGTCGCGGGGGTGGGTCGGATCAGCGAGCTCGACCCCAACATCGATCGCTTCGCCATCGCGTTCCGCTTCGACGGACAGCTGCCCGCGGGCACGCGCATCGCCAAGGACGCGCTGAAGCTGCACTGCGTCCCCGTGGTCAACATCTTCTCGACCACCGCCGACCCGATCCGCCTCTCGCCGATGCGCGAGGAGTTCCTCGTGCGCCCCGCGGGCCTCGCCCCGGCGCAGGGCGAGGTCTACGCCGTCACCCGCGTGCAGGGGCTGTCGCGCGGGTCGAGCAAGCGCTTCGACATCTCCTCGTTCTTCGACTTCTCGCACCTCGGCGCCGCCCGGCAAGAGCAGTTCTTCTACAGCCTGCACCTGCGCCCGAGCGTGGTCGCCGAGGGTGTCGACATGATGATGTCGTTCTCCACGCCGGAGGACGTCGGCGTGCCCCCCGAGGTCGACGTCATCTCCATCGACATGCTCGCGACCAACCGGCAGCTCGCCGCGGCGATCCGCGCCGGCGAGATCAAGGAGCCCACCGCCTCCTCACCCGCCATCTGCTCGTTCAAGAATCTGTCCGCGGTCACGCCCCACGTGCCGCCGCCGCTGGGGCGCGAGCTCCAGTGGCGGGTGGTGGCCCACGCCGCCATGAACCTGCGCTCGCTCACCGAGCCCGAGGTGCTCCGCGCGGCGCTCGACGTGTACAATCTCCACGGCCTGGTCGATCGTCAGGCCGCACGCGCCAACGAGCTGCGGCTCGCGGCCCTCAAGGACATCCGCTTGTCGGCGGCGGAGCGCGTGTGGCGCGGCACGGCCGTCCGCGGCGTGGGCATCGACATCGATCTCGACGAAAAGGGGTTCGATGGAGACGGTGATCTCTTCTTGTTCGGTGCGATCCTCGACCGCTTCTTCGCCAACTACGTGTCCCTCAACTCCTTCTCCCGGACGACCATCCACGGCGTCCAGACCAAGCTGAACTTCGCATGGCCCCCGAGGAGCGGAAACCTAACGCTACTCTGAGCGAACAGCTCGCCGCCGAAGCCCCGCGCTTCGAGTTCGTGCGCGCCGTTCAGCTCTTGCAGCGCCTCTACCCGGGGACCACCCCCGTGGGAGAAAACGGCCCGCCGAGCGCCGAAGCCATCCGCTTCGCGCACGACCCATCGCTCATCTTCCACTCGAGCGACATCACCTCGATCGAGCCGCGCATCGTCCGGGCGGGCCACGTCTACGGCAAGATCACGACGACCTTCCTCGGGCTCGTGGGGGCCGTGTCGCCACTCGCGCCCCACCTGACCGAGGATCTCCTGCACGCGGAGCAGGACGACGACCGCACCCTCCGCGACTTCTACGATCTCTTCCACCACCGGCTCATCAGCCTCATGTTCCGCGCGTGGAAGAAGTACCGCTTCGCCGCGGGCTTCCGCACCGACGCGGCCGACGCGTTCACGAAGCGAGCGTTCGCCTTCGTGGGCGTCGACGCGAGCGGCGCCCTCCCCCAGCACGGCCTGCCGCCGGGCGATCTCCTCGGGCTCGCGAGCCTCGTCTCCCAGCACACCCGCCCGGCCCGCATGCTGCGCATCATCCTCGAGCGCCTGCTGCCGGGCGTGGGCGTGGAGATCGAGAGCTTCGTCGCGCGCCGCATGAACATCGAGGAGATCCAGCGGGTGCGGTTGGGCGTCGCCAACACCGTGCTCGGCGAGGACATGACCATCGGCCGCTCGGTGCTCGACCGCTCGGGCGCGTTCCGCGTGATCGTGGGGCCGGTGCCCTACGAGCTCTACGAGGCGTTCATGCCCGGCGGTCGCCACCACGAGCGCCTGCGCCGCATCGTCGACCAGTTCTCCGGCGGCGTGCTCGAGCCCGAGCTCGAGCTCAAGCTCGAGCAGGCAGACGCCCCCAAGTTCCGCCTCGGGCACGCGCGCGGCGCCGTGCTCGGCAAGAACACCCAGCTCGCCACCGAGCAGCGCGGCCCGACCCGCGTTCGCATCGTGATGGGCGACGACCCCACCAAGAACAAGCCGCGCGTCGTCACCGACGACGAGCCCGAGGCCGCCTGATGTCCACGTACGGAGTGCTCTTCGTCGCCACCGAAGACGAGCTCGCGCTGATGTTCCCCGGGTGGAGCGCGCCGCGGGCGGCGCCCGACCTGCGCACCGTCTTCGACCTGCGCCTCGGCAAGCCGATCACCGCGCCATGGTGGGTGCCGGACGGCTTCTCGAGCGACCACCCCGCCTCGCCGCTGCCCAGGGATCTGCGTCGCCCCGCCGTGCCGCCGGTCGTCCCGCCCGAACCCGACGAGGCCTTCCTCGAGGAGCGCGCGCCGAAGGCCCTCAAGAGCCTGCCGCACGCCTGTCTGCGGCAGTTCGACAGCAGCGATCTGGTCGCGCTGGTGCGCCACCTCGTGCCGGACGACGAGCTGCGCCCGGCCCGCGTCGCCCCGGACAACACGGCCATCGTGAAGCTCTCGTCGCACGCGATCCTCGGCCTCTCGGCCTACAAGAGCAGCGCCGATCTCGCCGAGCTCGCGGAGCAGTGGGCGCACCTCTCGAGCGAGCACGGCACGTCACTCGACCCGATCACCACGCACCGCATCCTCCAGATCCTGCGCGCGCTCGTCACCGTCGCCAGCCAGAGCGTCGGCCGCGACGTCTGCCTGTTCTGCGAGAGCTGATGGACGAGCCGCTCCTCGTCGTCGGCGCCGGCGCGGCTGGTGCGGTGATCGCGGCCCGGGTCACCGAGCGCTCGGCTTCGCGGGTGCGGCTGCTCGAATCCGGCCCCGACTACGCGCCCGAGGCGCTGCCGAAAGACCTCGCCGACGGTCGACGCAACGCGATGACCTCGCACGACTTCGGCTACCGGCACCGCCCGACCACGGTGCAGACCTTGTTCCCCCTGCCACGCGGCCGCGTGGTCGGCGGCTCGACGGCGGTGAACACCTGCATCGCCGTGCGTGGGCACCCCTCGGACTACGACGAGTGGGCCAGCCGCGGGCTCCGCGACTGGGCCTGGGACCAGTGCCTGCCGGCGTTCGCGCGGCTCGAGCGCGACCTCGACTTCGGCGACGCGCCCTACCACGGCAAGGACGGTCCCCTGCCCGTGCGCAGGCACCCGGCCTCCGAGCTGCGACCATGGTCGGCGGCGTTCCTCGAGGCGTGCGCGGAGCTCGGCTCGGCGCCTTGTGCCGACGCGAACGCGCCCGGCAGCGAGGGCCATGGCCCGCACGCCATGAACAAGATCGACGGCCGCCGGATCAGCGCCGCCGAGGCCTGGCTCACGAGCGCGGTGCGCGCGCGCCCCAACTTCTCGCTCGAGCCGGACACCCACGTGCGGCGCGTGCTGTTCCAGGGGCGCAAGGTGTCCGGCGTCGAGATCGAGCGGCGCGGCGCCATCGAGACCATACCCTCCCGCAAGGTGGTGCTCGCGGGGGGCGTGGTCGGCACGCTCGGCATCCTCCTGCGGTCGGGCGTCGGGCCGCGCGTCGAGATCGAGCGCCTCGGCGTCGAGCTCGTGGCCGACGTGCCCGCCATCGGCGCCCAGCTCCTCGACCACCCCGGCACCGCCATCGTGCTCGTCCCGCACCGCTGGGGCACGAGCAGCGTCGACGACCCGCTCATCCAGGTGGTCTACCGCTACGCCTCCGACGTCGGGCCGCGCTTCCGGCACGCCGACATGCAGATGCAGGTCGGCAACTGCTTCCCCACCCCCTGGCTCTCGGTGCCGTGCGTCACCGTGATGGCCCACGTGGGCAAGCCGCGCGGACACGGACGCATCCGCTTTCCGAGCGCGCACCCGCACGCGCGGCCGCGCGTGGACTCGCTGCTGCTCGACGACCCGCAGGACCGCGCGAAGGCGGTGGAGGCGATGGAGCGCGCGGGGCTCCTCGTCACCACCAAGGTCATGCGCGAGCTCGCGCGCTGCGTGTGGCCCGGCGAGCACGTGCTCGCGCGCCGGTCGCGCATCGACGCCTGGATCCGCAAGAGCTGCGACTCGGGCTACCACCTGTGCGGCACGGTGCCGATGGGCGCCGACGACGACCCGAGGGCGGCGACCGACGGGCACGGCCGCGTGCGGGGGGTCGAGGGCCTCCTCGTGGCCGACGGCAGCCTGATGCCGACCGTCCCCACCGGGAACACCAACCTGCCCACGCTGATGATCGGCGAACGCTTCGGCGCGTGGCTGCGCGACGGCGTCGTCTGATCCGCAGGCGGATCAGTCGACTTCGAGCGTGTTCATCACGCGGAGCAGCTCGCCCTCGAGCTCCTCGAGCCCGTCGACGGGGTGCACCACCTGCACGAGCACGACCCGCTTCGGGCTACGGAGCAGGTACTCGTGGCAGATGTTGACGAGCGGCGCCTTGGCCGCCTGCACCTGGCGCTTGACGACGAAGCCGCGGCCTTGCGCGTTCCAGGTGGCCATGGGCACGCGCGGCCCGACGATCTCGGCGCCGGCCTTGGTCACGTCCTCCTCGTAGCGGGCGAGGATGTCGCGCCAGAGGTCGTCGGCCTGGTCGGGGCGCTCGTAGATCGAGAACAGGTACTGGTTGCGGGAGAGGTACTGGACGTAGCGGCCGCCGCTCGCGTTGCTGGCGCCGCGGATCACCCACTCCTTCGGGCGCGAGATGCGCACCGTCCCGCCGAGGATGGCGACCCCGATGTATTCGGGCTGCTTGTCCTTCTTGGCGAGATCGAGGGGCGGGTGGGCCTTCTCGAACGCCTGCGGGTCGATCGAGGCGCCGAGCCCGTATTCGTAGAAGACCTTGTTCTCGAGCGCGACGCGCGCGGGACCACCGCCGCCGCACGCGAGCAGCGAGCCGGCGACGGCGAGGCCGAGGACGAGGGGGGCGGCGGAGACCCGGCGGACCATGGGCGGGAGCTTAGGGACTCCCTGGCCGGCGGGGCAACTAAGCGTGTTGGAGACCCCCCTGGCACCCCGTCCTTGCACCAAACTCGTTGTCCCGGTCGTTCCTCTGGTACGAGTAGGGCGTCATGGGTCCCGCCCACGCGCTCCCCCGCCTCCTCCTCGGCCTCCTCGGCCTCCTCGGCCTCTTCGGCTGTGCCTCGACGAGCCGCCCGCTCGCGATGAACAGCACGAGCGAGGTCTCCAGCTCGGTCATCTCCTCGAGGGGCTCCGGCGGAGACCTCGACTCGATCCGGCTCAAGCCCGAGGTCTGCAAGGAGATCAACGTCGATCCAGAGCACAAGCTCCTCGACGAGAAGGTGCTGGTCACGTTCCTCGAGGCGCAGGGCCTCAAGATCAAGACCGAGCGCGCCCGCAACGACCTCGTCTACCTCGACGTGGCCGGGGCCGGCAGCAAGGAGCCTGTCCGGCTCCGCGTGGCCATCCTCAAAAACCCCGAGGCCGCCGGCGCCGAGCTGCACACGGCCCTCTTGCAGCACGGACCGGGCTCGTGGGGCGTCCATCGGGCGAACCTCGCGGTGCTGGCACCGATCGCCGAGAGCACCGAGCACGCGCTCGCGTTCGCCATCAAGACCAAGCTCGCCTGCTGGGGCGTCCTGACGCTGGCCGGTCGCGACGACACCTTCGTCATCCCCGGCGGCTACTTCGAGATGTGAACGGAGTGAGCCGGAGGCGAACGCAGTGAACGGCGGCGGGCGGCCGCTCTGGCACGAGCGGAGTGAGCCGGAGGCGAACGCAGTGAACGGCGGCCGCCTCCACGGGCGGCCGCTCTGGCACGAGCGGAGTGAGCCGTCCGCCCGCGTCCGCACGGGCGGAGTATCCTTCGCGCATGCGCACCGCGCTCGCGCTCTTGTCGCTCTCGGCGGCGGCCTTCGTGGGTCCCGCGCGCGCGGGGGATCCGCCGGGACCTCCGCAGCCTCCTTGCGTGGTGAGCGGCAAGAACGTCGACACCCTCGAGCTCCGCGAGCACGAGAAGGGTGGCCCGGTGGTGGTGATCCTCCGCGGCACGCACCGCTGGCTCGAGGTCTCGGGATTCTCCACCAAGCCGACCGCGCTCCTGCGGGTCAAGAGCGGCACCAAGCCCCCGACCCTGCTGGTCGATCTGTGGGTCGAGCCCGCGACGTTGGCGCTCGGCGCCGCCAAGGACCTGGAGGTGGTGCCGAAGGCCCTCGCGATCCGGGCGACCGCGCCGCTGTTCGTCCGGGAAGATGGAGGCCTGCGGGCGAGGGCGCGCTCTCCGTACTTCGTGTCGGTCGAAGCGGGCGTCGCCTGCACGGATCTGCGCATCACCCAGCCCACGGCCGCGCCGGCGCTGCCCCAGGGTGGCGAGCTGCGGTTCGCGGCGAGCAAGAGCCTCGCCCTGCGCCCCTCCGCGAGCGCCAAGGTCGCGTACACGCTGCAGTTCGCCAAAGATCCCCACCTGGTCCCGTTGACCGCATACGAGACCGTGACCGGTCGGGTGCACGTCCGCTACTCCGAGGATCTGCTGCTCGATGCCTGGGTCGACGCGCAGGAGCTCGAGGCACCCGGCCTCGGGGGGCTCGTCGCCGACACCCTCGGGTTCGGGGGGCTCGGAGCGTGGGGGACCAGCGCCTCGTCCTACTACGCGAGCAAGGACACCGAGGTGCGCCTCGGGCCCTCGGCCACCGCGCCGCTCGTCGGCACGCTGGTGAAAGGGGCCGCCGTCGTTCGCTGGAATGGTGGGGTGGTCAACGGCTGGCAACAGGTCCGGATCCGTGAGGCCGACGCCGACCCGCCGAAGGGAAAGGAGTTCTTCGTGCTCGACAAGGACCTGAGCATCAAGCCCCCGTGACGATCACGTTACGCTGCTCGCGGCTCGAGCTACGAGAGGACGAGGAGCACGACCGCCGTGCCACCACCGCCGAGCACGAGGAGGGCCACGAGCACCCAGACCCAGATCGGCACGCGACGCGCGGGCACTTGCGCCGGGGTGGGCGCGGGCGCGGGTGCGGGCAGAGGCGCCGCGAAGGGTGACGCGCTCGGAGGATAGGGGAGCGTGGACGGCTCGGCGGGCAAGCCTGCCGGGTGCGACGCGGTCGAGCTCTGTGGCGCAGGCATGGCCGCGAATGCAGAGGCCTGCCCCGAGGGCGCGAGGAGGTACTGGGTCGACTCGAGCTCGCTGCGCGAGTCGGGCACCGCGAAGGCGTTCGGTGCCGGCTGCGGGTCGGGAGGTGGAGCCGCCGGCGCGCTCGCCGGAGCGGCGGCGCGCGTGCCCATCACCGAGGTGAACGCCGAGGGCCCCTCGAGCGCCATCGTCGACTCGCCGTCGGACGACGGCGCGCTCGCGGGCACGACGGCCGGCATCGACCCGGAGCGCCGCGGCAGAGGCGCCGGGGCCTTGGGCACCGGCACGTTCTTCACCATCACCGGCATCACGTGCCGCGATGGGTTGTGGATCAGCGTGGGCTGGTTGTCGTCGCCATCGTCCCCGGGATCGAGGGAGGCTTCCGACATGGTCGGCGCATCGTCGTCGGTCGGACGGTGGCCCACGGCGAGAGGGAGCTTACCACGCACCCTGGAGGCGATCGCATTTCCTGCAAGTCCCCGAGACTCAGGCCTCGGGAGGCGCGACGCTCGCGCTTCGGGGGCGGGTCGCGGAGGGCGGGAGGGTCGTCGGGTGCGGCTCCCCCCGCAACGGGTCGAAATAGGGGCGCACGCGCAGCTCGACGCGGAGCTCGCGGGCGAGCACGCGACACGCTTCGAGATCGAGGCCCGGGATCGCGACCACGGTGGCCTTGGCGCACGGGACGTAGAGGCGCACCCGGCGCAGGAACTCGCACGCCGCAGCGTGCGCGCGCTCACCGTACGGGTTCGGGCACAGCGCCGCGTAGGTGGCGCCGTCCGGCGCGTTCAGCGAGACGTCCACCTCGTGGAAGACACCCTCGAGGAGCGGCGCGACGTCGTGGCCCTCGCGCAGCGAGGCGAGCCCGTCGGTGACGAGCCGCACGTAGAACCCGCGCGCCCGGAGCTGCTTCGCGGTCTCGAGCACGACCGGCAGCCGCAGCGTGGGCTCGCCGAGGCCGACGAAGGCCACTTCCTGGTGACGCTCGAGCCCCACTGCCTCGGCGGCCGCGACGAGCTCGGCCGCGGACGGCTCCGGGTCGTCGTGGAGGGAGTTGCCCGCGACGGTCCACCGACCGTGGGTCTTCGGGCAGAACGTGCAGTGCAACGTGCACCTCCGCGTGACCGCGAGGTAGAGACAGCCGTCGTAGACATAGGCGATCGCCACGAGAACCAGGTTGGCACGCCCACCCGTCCCCGGGGAGTGACCTTTGTCGGACTTGACGCCTGCCGTCGCCCTCCAGGGCCGCGGCCTCAGCCCTCGCGAATGATGATTCGGCTGTCTTTCAGGCGACGCGGCGCCTTGACCGAGGCGCGCCAGACCAGCTCGACCGCGGGCCGCTCCTCGGGCTCGAGGATGAGGGTGTCGACGATGATGGTGTCGAGGTGGGGGCGCACGATCACCGGATCACGGCCCTTCACGCGGAACTCGAGCTCCACGCTGGCCTGCGGCAGGAAGAACCGCAGCGCCCCTCCGCCAGGGATCAGATTGAGCAGCGCGACCTCCTCGCCACCGAGCAGGGGCTGCTCGCTCCACAGCCCTGGCGAGGCGCAGACGTTCATCCGATCGGACTGGTCCTTGGGCGGAAGCGGCGCGCGGTTCTCGAACCAGGCGTCGTCGTAGGTGCCGAGGTAACTACGACGGGGCTCCCAGTGGCGACCGACGGCGCCGAGGCTGGCCGGGGGTGGGCGCGTGCGCACGCTGCTGAGCGGGTGGTTGGGATCCTCGAGGATCGGGGCCGGCTGGTGGGTGAGCTGCGAAAGATCGCGCACGCACCCCATGCCCACCGGGTTGCGCGCCTCCTCGACGAGGTTCTCGGGATCGCTGTCGTCGAAGCCGCCCCAGGCATTGTCGTAGCGGATCTCGACGCGATCGATCGGCGCGCTCGGTGGGGTGATGCCGCTGCCGTTGGCCTCCCACACGCGCAGGCCGAAGCAACGCACGTACTTCTCGAGGTAGCCGATGCGGATGCCGCAATCGAAGACCGGGACCGGCACGCCGTTGGGTGCGTGGGCCTCGGCGACCACGACGACGTCGGTGCCCGGCTTGCGGACGCACAGGTCCGAGGGGAACAGGATGCTGCTCTTCTCGGGCTCGCCCCACGGCACGTCGGCCATGCGGATCATCCGCTGGTCGTCCTCGCCCGCGAGCTCGAGGCTCGACGACATCGGCGGCAGCTCGAAGGTGGCCTTGACGATGCAGACCAGCACCTCACCGTCGCGGTCGACCAGGACCTGCGGGTGAACCTCGAAGTCGGTGTGGTTGTCGTGGGGCGGGGAGTCCATCGCGGGCGGTCAGTTCAGCCGGAGCATCCTCCCTACGATACGGAAAAGACCGCGCGACATGGCGAGGATTCGGCTGCCCACGAGCTCGACGTCGCCGTCTTCGCGCAGGCGGAGGGCGCTCTTGCCCGATCGCACGAGGACCTCCCGGGCCGCCTCGAGGGTGATGGTCTCGGCGGACAGGTGGAGCTCGCGGGGTCGCCGGGCCGAAACGACCCCGAGGACGACCGGGGGGGCGTCACCCCCTGGCCGCTCCACCAGCACGACGTCCCGGTTCTTCATCGCCTGGCTGACGATCTCGGCCTCCACGTCCTCGCTCAGGGCGGCCAGGGTGCGGGTGTGTTCTCCCCGGAAGACGACCTCGGCGGTGCGTCCCTGGACGGCCACCACCCGCGCGACCCGGAGGGGACCGCCAGCGTTGGTGGGAGCGGCGCGGAGCGTCGTGGGGACGGGCAGCTTCGCAGGTGCCTCGACCTCGGAGGATGACGCGGCCACCTGCTCGAGGACGCGGTCGAGGACGCGCTCCTTGGCCATGGCCTTGTCGCTCGTCGACCGACCCACCGCCTTCTTCTTCGGCCGCTTCCGGGCCTCGAGGACCTTCGTGCGCGTCTCCGCCTTGCGAACGGCCACTAGAGCTCCGTCGTGCCCTTGGGGATCTGGATCTTGGGGGCCATGAGCCCGACCATGGCGCTCTGGATCGTGACGCCCGAGCCGTCGATGACCACGGTGCTTCCGCCACACTTGAAGGTGATCTTGCCCTCGGCCTCCACCTTGTGGAACGCGCCGATGAACGAGGCCATGGCGCCGGCCACGACGGTGTGACTGCCGCCGATCTTCTCGGCGATCGCGCCGCCGACCATGGTGGTCTTCATCGCCGACACCGCCTCGGTCTCGTCGGCCTTGGTGAGGATCACGAGCCCGAGCGCGGTCTCGGTCTTGGAGGCAGCGATGGCGGTCGAGTGGTTGCCCACGACGATCGAGGCCTTGGCCGCGCCGACGCTCTGGGTCATCGAACCGACCGCGTTGGTGAGGATGGTGTCGACCGAGGCGACGACCTTCATCGCGCCGACGGTCTCGGTCAGCGAGGCGCCGACCTTCTGGATGTTGTGGCCCGGCCCCTTCTCGCGGTCGGTCGCGTCGATGGCGCCGACGCCGCCTTCGGGGCCGGCCTCGTTGGCCGCGCTCGCGCCGCCGCCGCCGCTCGCGTCGCCCCCGCCCCCGCCCTCGAACGCTGCCGCGGCCTTGCGTACGCCCTTGCGGCTCGCCGAGCCGAGCGCCTTGCCCACGGCGACGTTGGCCAACGTCGCCGCGGCGTTGTTGACGCCCGCGCCACCGGGGAGCGCGTCGCCGCCTCCGCCCTGCGCGGCGTCGTGGCCACCGCCACCCCCGCCTGCGTCACCGCCACCACCGCCCCCGCCTGCACCTCCGCCTCCACCGCCTCCGAGCAGGCCGGCGCCCGGCAGCCCGGCGGCGCCGGCCATCACGCCCGCGGCCGCGCCGAGGTTGCCGTCGGCGACGGCTTGCATCCCTTGCCCGAGCGCTTGCGCCTGGCCCGCCATCTTGGTGATGGGGCCCATGACCTGATCGACCTTGCCCTGCACCGCAGCTTCGACCTTCGCGACGGCGGCGGCCGCGGCGGCCGCGGCGGCCTCGGCGGCCTTCTGCGTGGCGACGGCGATGAGGCCCTCGAGCGCGCTGCCGTTGGTCTCGAAGTGATTGCCGCCCACGGTCGTGTCGGAGGCTCCACCCGTGCTGAGGCCGAGCACCGCGTTGACCTCGTTGGTCCGGTTTCCGCCCACGCTCAGCGACTGTGCGCCGCCGATGGTGCGCTGCAGGCCCTTGGACACCTTCACGTCCTGGTTGGCGCCGACCTTCTGGTCGTTGTTGACGCCGACGCTCTGGGTCTCGTTGTTGCCGACGTTCTTCTTCTTGTTGTTGGCGGTGACGAGGTTGCTGTCGTACTGCGAGTGGATCGAGATCTCCTGGGCGCCGGACTTGTCCTCCATCCGGATCTCGTTCATGCCACCGCCGCCAGGGGTGCTCAGCGTCTGGATCGCGCTGCGGGTCTTGCCGCCCGGCAGCGCGTAGGGCGGCATGTGCGCGCCGTTGTAGACCTTGCCGGTGATGACGGGGCGGTCGGGGTCGCCCTCGAGGAACTGCACCACGACCTCCCAGCCGATGCGGGGGAGCAGCATCGAGCCGGACGTGTGGAGCTGCCCCACGCGCATCCAGCACGAGGCCTTGTCGTCCGTCACCGGGGCGCGGTCCCAGAGGAACTTCACCTTCGCGCGGCCGTGCTCGTCGGTGTGGATCTCCTGGTCCTGTGAGCCCGCAGGCGCGACGATCATCGCGGTCTGCGGGCCGTGGACGACGGGTCGCTCGGTCTCCTGGGGCGCCCGATAGGGTACCGCCGCTGGCAGCGCTTCGATGTGGACGCTGTAGATGCCCCCGCCCGCGCCGAAGGCGTTGCCCACGGCCTGCTTGCCGCTGACCTTGCTCGAGTGCCGGAAGTGGTGATCGACTGCCGTGATGAAATACTTGCCGTCGTAGCCGAGCTCGCCGGACTCGGTCAGCTCGAAGCTGCGGGCGACCTGCAGGCGCGTGCAGTCACCCTCGAACTGCTGCGTCGCGCGGGTGGCCTGCTCGGCCTCGAGTCGCACCTTCGCGAGGCGCTTGCCCTCGGCGACGACCGTGTAGCACCCCGGGAAATCGTAGCGCTCGAGGTCGGTGTCCGCGTCGGCCTCGGCGTTGACGGTGAGGTCGAGCGTGGGCTTCTTGAAGTCGTAGTCCCGCAGCACGAACTTGCCGGAGACCACGCGCCGAAGGTCGACGACGTCGGTGATGGTGTCCTCCAGCTGGAGGAAGCCACCCCGCGCGCGGAACGGCAGCTCTGCCCCACCGTCGAGGGGGGGCGCGTTGGTGCTGTCGTCGCAGAACACGACCTCGTTCTTCTCGCCGTCGCTCGTGGGCTCGGTGTAGAACCAGATGCCCTCTTCCTCGCAGAGGCGGCTCACGAACGCGAGCGGGGACTCGCCGTACCGCACGCAGTACTCCCGCTTGGGATAGCTGCCGGTGAGGCTCCAGCGCTGCAGGTCGGACGGGATGCCGTGCGACTCGAGCGTCTTCTGCACGATCTCCTTGACCGTGAGCTCCTGGAAGATCTCGAAGCCGGTGGAGTGGCGGAGGTGTTCGAGGTCGACGCACATCCGGAAGCGGTAGTGGTGGTTCGGGTTCGGGCCGTCCTCCTCGGTGGCGAAGATCTCCACCTCCTCCACCACCCCGTGGAAGACGACCCCCGGGTCGCCCTCGTAGCCGTACACGAGGACCGCGCCCTGCCCGATGATCTCGTCGGGGTCCTGGTAGTCACCGATCTCGGCGTGCACCTCGGCGTAGGCGGGGTGGCCGATCTGCTGCACGTGGCGGAGCTCGAGCACCCGCTCCACCCCACCCTTGGTGGTCTTGAAGTCGGCGAAGAAGGTACGGGCCACGGCTGCTCCTCGTTGCTCAGTTGTCCACGACGATGCCGGTGTCCACCGTGGCGGCGTCGGCCTTGATCGAGATGCCGGCGACCAGGACCGCCGCGGGGAGGATGGTGATGGTGGAGGCCCCCATCACGAGGCAGATCATGCCCGTGGCCTCGAAGGTGACGTTGGCGGCCTTCACCAGCTGCGCGCCGCCGACGACCTCGCTGTACATGGTGTCGGCGTTGTCGTTGCGATCGCCCGAGATCTTGGCGAGGATCGCGCCGCCGATCGTCTGGTTGAGCATGGCGCCCACGGTGACGCCGCGGCTCGCGTTGCTGGCGATGACCTTGAGCGCGGTGACCGTCTCGGTGTGCGAGCCACCGACGATGACGGAGCGATCGGAGGCGGTGATCTCGACCAGCGCTGCGCCGACGGTGTGGCTGATGCTGGCCGGCGTGGACTCGCTGACGGAGCCCACGACGAGGTCGGTCTTGATGGCGCCGATGGTCCAGGTGGTGTCGGTCTTCACCTCCATCTTGTGGTCGCCGCTGACCTTGAGATCGCGGTTGCCACCGATGGAGTGCGTGTGCGCGCCGCCCACGTCGTCCACCTGGAAGGTCTGCACCTTGACCTCCTGGTTGCCACCGACCGAGATGGTCTCGTCGGCGCCGACGAAGTCGGTGACGCTGTTGGTCACGTCGAGCTTGTGGTTGGAGCCGACCTCGTGCTTGGCGTTGTTCTTGACCGACTCGGTGGTGTTGTTCTTGACGTCGACGTTCATGTCCTTCGACGCGTTGAAGAACATCTCCTCCTTGCCCTTGGTGTCGTCGGTGCGGAACTCGTTGGTCGAGCCTCCGCCGGGCGTGGTGGCGGTCTGCACCGAGCCGCGCGCCTTGTTGGCGGGGAGCGCGTAGGGAGGGGGCGTGGCCGTGTTGTAGACACGCTGGAACACGATCGGGCGATCGATGTCACCCTCGAGGAAGTCGACCGTGGTCTCCCAGCCCACGCGCGGGAGATAGACTGCGCCGCCCTGCGGCAGCTGCACCGTGCGGAAGAAGTCGCTCGAGGTATCGTCCTTCTTGCCCTTGCGATCCCAGGGGAAGAGGGTGCGGACACGACCGTGCTTGTCGACGTGGATCTCCTCGCCGCTCGGGCCGGTGGTGAGCGCGGTCTGGAGCCCAGGGGTCACGCGCGCAACGGGCCGGGCCGGAGGACGGAGCGGGGTGTCTCCCCCGGGGAAGGCGGTGAAGGTCAGGCTGAGCCGGGCCTCCTCGCCCGCCGCGTGGCCCTCGTGCGTCTGGAAGTCGAGCTCGACGCGGCTCGCGATCCACTCGGCGTTGATGGCGCCGACCGGATGCCCCTCGACGACGAAGCGACGGCCGGGGGCGATCGCGACCGCGCCCGTGCTTCCCTGGAGGCGCCGGCGTCCGAGCTGCAGCTGCTCGAGGCGGACCTTGGCGAGGTGGTCACCGGGGGCGTTCTTCTCGAAGCGGCCGGGGTAGTCGTACACCTCGAGGACGTGCGCTCCGTCGTCCTTGCCCTCGGTCTTGCTCTCCGGGATCGCCTTGGGACGCTCGAACGCGTAGTCGCGGAGCATCACCTTGTCGGAGCGAATCTCGTGGTGCAGACGGACCTTGCCGACGACGTCCTGCACCTCGGCGTGGCCGAACTGACGGCGGAAGGGGAGCGTCTTCTCACCGGGGAGATCCTCGAGGCCGGTCGGGTCGTCGGAGAACACGACGGTGTCGGTGCCGTCCTTGAACTCGAACGCGAACCAGATGCCCTCCTCGGCGAGCAGGCGCTGCACGAACTGGAGGTCGGTCTCCCGGTACTGGACCGTCCAGTTGCGCTTCTCGTAGGTGGCCGTGACCGCCCAGCGCTGCTCGGAGATTCCCGCGTCCTCGAGCGCCTTCTTGACGATGTCGGGCACCGTCTGCTTCTGGAACGGCTGGCAGTTGGTGCGCTTGCCGAGCTTCGCCAGGCGCGGCTGGACGACGAGCTCGAGGCGGAGGTTGCCATCCCGTGCGATGGTGCGCTTGGCCTGCATCACCACGCCCACGAAGCTGCGTGACGAGCCGCCGTCGGACCGATCGAGCTTCAGTTCGGCCTTCTTGCCGATGACGTCGACGGCGGTCGGGGTCTCCGCCCCGGCGGTGACCGTGCAGACCAGCGTGGGCACGTCGGAGAGGGTCTCGACGAGGTGGGCGGCGACGATACGCAGCGCGTCCGCCCCGTCCAGCGTGAGCGAACTCTCGAGGATGACCAATGCGTCCGCCATCAGCCCGACCCCATCTTCAGTGACGCGCCCATCTTGACGATGGTCGCTGCCTTGATCGCCAGCTTCGAGCCCTTGAGGACGATCGGCCCGCCGCCGAGCTTGACCTCGCTGCCGCCGCCCTTGAACGTGCCCGTCGCGCCGAGCAGCGTGATCATGGGCGCCTTGACGGTGTAGTCACCCGCCACCTTCTGGTAGTGCACGCCACCCACGAGGTAGGTGGTCATCAGCGCCTGGTACTGCAGCTTGCCGCCGATGATGTGGACCGAGGCCGCGGCATTGGTCTGGGTCTTGGAGGCAGCCACCGACTCGGCCGCCGTGCCCTTGACGAGCTGGAGGCTCACCGCGCCGATGGTCTCGGTGAAGGAGCCGCCGATGTTGTCGCTGATCGCGCTGGCGCTGGCGTTGAGGTGCACCGCGCTGACCGTGCGCGTGATGCCCGACTTGGCCTCCACGGTGATGCTGTTGTTGATGCAGGTGTAGTTGGCGCCGACGGTGTAGCTGCGCGCTCCGCCGATGTTCTCGATCAGGTTCGACGTGGAGCTGTCGCTCTCGTTGCCGCCCACGGAGATGCTCTGGGCGCCGGAGACCTTCTGCGAGGCGACGGCCCCCACGTTGAGGGTCTGGTTGCCCCCCACCTTGATGGTCTGGTTCGACCCGACGCTGCGCGACATGTTGACGCCGACGGTGTGCGCCTCGTCGACGCCCACCTTCTCGCTCTTGTCGTGGCCGATCGCGATGTTGAGGTCTTTCTCGGCGTGGATGCCGAAGCCCATGCTGCCGGCGCTGTCCGAGAGCTTGATCTCGTTGTGGCCCGCGCCGCCCGGGCTCGACATGCTCTTCATGGTGCCCGTCGCGGACGCACCGGGCAGGGCATAGGGGACGGGCTGCTCGCCGTTGTAGACGCGCCCGAGCGCGAACGGCCGGTCCGGGTCGCCGTCGTAGAACGCGACCGCGACCTCCCAGTCGACGCGCGGGAGGATCATCGAGCCCGAGAGCTGCTGCTGGGTGACGCGGAGCCAGCAGGTGGCCTTGTCGTCGTGCTGGCCCACACGATCCCAGTGGAAGCGGACCTTGATGCGGCCGTACTTGTCGGTGTGGATCGACTCGGGGTCGTGGACCGGGCCCTGCACGACCGCCGTCTGCACGCCGTGGATGCGAGGCCGCGGCGTCTTGCGCGGCGGCGCCCACGGGGCGTTGGCGGGGATGGCGTCGAACTGGTTGTGACAGATGAAGTTCTTGGTGCCCGCACCGGGGTACTGCTCGCCGCGGCTCGACAGGCGGGTCACGACGAACTCGCCGTTGCAGTAGTCCTCCTGCGCGCCATGGACCTCGAACGGGACGCCCGGCCGCAGACCGACGGCCGCGCTCGCACCACGGATCACGTCGGCGTCGCGGCGGCGCGAGCGCAGCCTTGCGTCGGCCTTGCGTTTGCCATCGGCGCCCTTCACGAAGCCGCCGGGCCACTCGTAGACCTCCATCGGCCAGTTGTCCTTGGCCTCGGCCTCACCGGTGGGATCCTGCTGGGGCTTCTCGAAGTCGTAGTCGCGGACGACGACGTGCGTGGAACGCAGCGTGCGCCGTCGACTCAGGGACTTCACTGGCTGCGCCGCGACGTCGAGGATGCCGGGGGCGAGGGTGAAGGTGACGACCTCGGCGCCCTCGGCCTGGTTGAAGACGCTGGTATCGTCGGTGACGACCATCTTGTGGCCGTCGGGTGAGTGCTTGAAGAAGTAGAAGATGCCCTCGTCCTCGAACAGACGGCTCACGAAGGCGAGCTCGGTCTCGCGATACTGCACCGTGTAGTCGCGCGGCGCGTACTCGGCGAAGGTCTGCCACTCGACGTGTTCGCCGAACCCGGCCTCTTCGAAGATCGTGCGTGCGATCGCGATGATGGGCTTGTCCTGGAAGATGCGGCTGTTGACGCGGTGACGGAGCGCCTGGAGCGCTGGCTCGAGGCGGACGCGGAACCGGAGGCGGTCCTCTTCGTCGGCGTCGAGCAGCTCGACCTCGGTGACCACGCCGTGGAAGTAGCGGCTCTCGGCGCGCTCGTTGACGATCTCGAGGAGCAGCGGCTTCTTCAGGCAGGAGCCGAGGTCGAAGGCGAGGTCGTGGGTCCACACCTCGACGTCGGCGCGGAAGAGCTCGGAGAGCGCTTCCTCGGCCTGGTAGGCGACGGGGTGGGCGTCGGCGGGCAGCGTTTCGCCGCTGAGACGTAGGATGGCGTCGATCGCGGTCAAAATGGGGCCTCGCTGCCAGGGTATCCGACGATCGCCAGGGTGGGAACTCGGGTCTCTAGGTCTGTCGGCGTACGGTGGTCGCTGTTACCCGTACACGAGGCGCTGGATGTCGGAGAGGACGGCCGCGCGGGCCTCGCTCGGTCCGGCGAGCCGGGCCAGAGTGGCCACCGCGTTGCCGATCGCGCCCCGATCTGCGCCGAGCAGCGCGGTGATGGCGCCCGCCAGGCGCTCGAGGGTGTGGCTCGGGCCGAGGACGGTCACCCGCGCGCAAGCTGCCACCCCCGCCTCGCGCACGGTGACCCGGTCGCTGTAGAGGCCCGCGAGGCGGCACAGCCCCCCGAGGAGCGCGGCATCGGTGGGATAAGGTGTGGCGTAGAGGTCGCGCGCACCCGCGAAGACGACGAGGACGGCCGCATCGAGGAGCGCATCGAGGAATCGGGGATCGCGGGCGCGCACCGAGCGCGCCGGGGTGTTCTCGGGCCAGGCCTCGAGCAGCGCGAGGCGGAACCGTAGCCCCCGCGCACGCCCGAGCAGGACCGCGGCGGGCTCGATACGGCCGTCGGCGGGCAACGCCAGCGCCACCTCGGGAATGGTCTCGAGCGAGGTGAGCTGACCGAGGAACAGCTCGCGGCTCTCGGCGACGCGGGTGCGCTCGCCCGAGTCGGGCTCGCTGTAGAAGTCGCGCACGGAGGTGACGTCGTCCGACGAGATCGGCGCGGGCTCGAGCCGCACGGGCGCGGGCTCCACGAGGGGGGCAACGGGGGCGTAGGGGGCGGACGAGTAGGCGGCAGGCAGCGTCGGGTTCACGTCGCTCCTCGGGACGAAGTCCTCGGCGGTGGGCGCGTGACGACGCACGCGCGTGTCGGCGTGCTCCACCTCGATCGCCGGCAGGGCGAGCGCGAAGGCCACGGCGCCCTCGAGGTCGAGATTGGCCGGAGCGCGCGTGATCGCGACCGCGACCTGGGTGGGTCGGAGCTCGAGGGCGGCGCCGAGCAGCACCGGCGCGTCGTCGACGAAGCGGGACCTCGGGTCGCTCATGTCCGCACCGAAGAGGACGCCCCAGCGGGCGCTGCCGCGCCGAGCAGCCAGTCGCGGTAGTGGCGGAAGCGCGCGAGGTACTCCTCGAAGCGCGGCGGCTCGCCGGCGAAGACCAGCTGCCAGGCAGCGTGCTCGCGACCGAGCGCGTCGTCGTCGAAGCCGTATCGTGCCAGGATCTCGGGCTGCCGGTCGGGCGCAACGGCGAGCTCGGCGGCGAGGCCGGCGTACTGGGCGAGCGCCAAGCGCGGACCACCGGTGGCGGAGGCGCCCGTGCCGAGGCCCGCGGCGAGCGGCGTCTCGACGACCCGCGGAGGGACGCTCGCCCGCGCGTCGAGCGACACGTGCTCGGCGCGCACGTCGATGGGGCGCTCCGCCGCCGCGGGCCGCGCCTTCTGGAAGCGCAGGCGCGCCGCGAGGTAGAGCTGGCCGTGGCGCTGCGCGAGGCCGAACCGACGGTGGCTGGCCTCGTCGCCGAACCGCCCGAGCCAGTGCTCCTGGACGGCGAGCCACGCCGACACGGTGAGCCCCGCGCGCGCGAGCGTTCCGCTCCGATCGCCCGAGACGTCGATCTCGGCCGAGAGCTCCGCGAAGCGCTCGAGGTCGAGCTGGTGCGGTGCGAGCACGACGTCGTGCATGAACCAAACATCGTGCCGGTACACCACGCGCGCCGCAAGGGTCGGCGCTACGAGCGGGGCCCGCGGAACGCCCACTCGGCACGAATCGCCCTGCCGATGCGAGCGAAGCGAGCGGGGGGTTCGCCGTGTCAGCGACGTGGGGTTCGCGGTCCGCAGCGAAGCGGAGGATGGCGAACCCCGCGGCGCGGCAGGGCGATCCGTGGGGGGCGAAGGCCCCCCACCAGCATCACAGCTTCAGCTTGGCGGCGGGCGGGGCGCCGTGGAACGCGCTCCACTCGACGCGCTCCTTGCGGACCGTCCCGAGCGGCGCGACCACGAGGATCTCCACCGGGGCGCCACAGGGCAGATCCCGCAGGGTCTTCGGGTCGACGGTGAGCCACAGGTCGGCGCCCGCGGGCGTCGCGCGGACGGTGAGGAGGCCGCGCGCGCCGTCGGTGGGAGGCGGCGAGTGGCGGTCGGTCCGCGGGAACTTCTCGAAGCCCGTCGTCCCGGTGCTGGCGACGGCATTGCCCTCCATGACCGCCTCCAGCGACAGGTGCGGCGAGGGGCCGTCCACCGCCCACTCGGTGTCGGCGCTCACGGAGAGCCGCTTCGGCACGTAGCCCTCGTGGGTGACCACGAGCTCGAGCGGCACGCGCATGGGGACGACGAACGACACCGGCGCCTGGCCCACGCGGCGGAGCACCTCGGAGCCCTTCACCACGTTCTCGAGCTCGAGCGACGCCTGGCAGCTCGACGGCGGGTTCATGGCGACGGCGCTGCCCGCGGGCGATCCGGCCGCCTTGGGGGGCGGCGGCAGCGGCGCCTCCGGGGCGAGGAACAGCGGCGAGACCGCGCGGACCGTCGCGAAGACGGCGAGACCGCCGAGCAGGCCGAGCGCGCCGTAGCCACCGAGCGAGGCGAGCTTCGCGCGGTTGCCGGTCAGCACGCGGCGCACGCGATCCGGGAGCGGCGTCGGCGGCACGCTGGCCTCCGGCGGCTCCGGGGTCTCGGTCTTCGGCTCGTTCGGCTCCTCTTTCGACGGTGCAGCGGCCGCCTCGACCTTGGGCTCGATGGGCTCGCTCGCCGCGAGCGAGCGGCGGCGCAGCTCGCGCGAGCTGTGGGAAGCCTTCGACTCGACGTCGATGCGCAGCTGGCGCTCGGCGTCGCGGTCGGCGAGCGCGCGGAACAGCGACTGTTCGAGCTGGTCGCGCTCCTTGCGCAGCGACGCGAGCAGGGCGTCGTGCTCGGCCCGCAGCGCCGTGAGCGCGGAGGTGTGGTTGTAGCGCTCCTCGGCGCGGGTGCGCTCGGACTCTTCTTCGAGGGTCACGCGGAGCTTCTGCAGCGCCGCGCCGAGCTCCCGGGTGTGGCGCGTCTCGGCCTCGGCGTTCCAGCCATCGCGCGCACGGAGCAGCTCGCTGCGCGCGGTGAGCTCGGCGCGATCGAGGCGTCCGCGCAGCTCGGCGAGCGTCTTCTCGAGCGCGGCCTTCTGCTGGTTCGCGAGCTGCGCGGCCTCGGCGAGGGCCGCGCCGTGCTCCTTGCGCTGCTGGTCGAGGGCGCGCTGGTGGGCCGCCTCGAGGGTCGCGACGTTCTCGGCGGAGCCGGCCTCCGCGGAGCCGATCACGCGCGCGAGCTCCGCCTTGTGGCGCGCCGCCGTCTCGTTCTCCCGTCGCTGCGCCTCCTTGCGCTCGGCCTCGAGCGCGCGCTCGGCCCGCGCGACCTCCTGCTCGAGCAGCCGCGCCGTCTCGGCCTCGAGCTCGGTGACGCGCGCGGCGGCGGCCTGCTCGGTGCGCTGCAGGCGCTGGGTCGCCTCGGCCTCCTGCGCTTCGAGGCGCGCCTCGATGGTGCGCAGCCGGGCCGCGCGCGTCTCGAGGTCGGCGGTGGCGGTCTCGACCTTGCGGCGCTCGTCCATCGCCGAGCGCTCGAGCTCCTGGAGCTTGCGGGTCTGCTCGGCGAGGGCGTCCTCGCGCGCAGCGATCGTGGCGCGGTGCTGCGCCTCGCTCGCGGCGAGCAACTGCAGCTCTTCCCTGGCGCGCGCGAGGGCCGCGAGGGCACTGTCCTTCTCGCGAGCCAGCGCGGCGACGAGCTCGGCCTTCTCCCGCTCCAGCGCGGCGAGCGCCGCTGCCTTGTCCCGGGTCGCGGCCGCGAGCGCCTGCTCGTGCTCCTCGATCGGCAGGGTGCGGGTGGCCCCTGCGCGCTCGGCCTGGCGGGTGACCTCGCGCTCGAGGCGCGCCGCCTTGTCCCGCAGCTCGCGCGCCTGCTCGGTCTGCGCGGCCAGGCTCGTGCGCAGCGCCTCGACCTCGGCCAGGCTCGCCTGCGCGCGCATGGACGCGCTCTCGCGCTCGGCCTTCGCCTCCGCCGAACGCGCCTCGGCGTCAGCCGACCGGGCGGCGGCCTCGGCGAGCGACCGCTCGACGGCGGCGAGGCGGGCCTCGGCCTCCCGCCGCCTCCGGGCCTCGTCCTCGAGCGCACGGGCCTGCGCCTCGTTGGTGGCGCGGCGGCCCTGCTCGGACTCGAGCTGCGCCGCCCGCTGCGCTTCGCGCGCCTCGATCTCGCGGAGGAGCCGCTCCTCGACGTCCTTGGCCGCGCGCCGCAGCGCCTCGGCCTCGGCGCGGCTCGCGTCGATCTCGGCGCTCGCGAGGCCGATGCGCCCCTGCGCCTCGCGGAGCGCGTCGCCATACATGGTGAGGGAGCTCGCGAGACGCGTGCGCTCGAGCTCGGAGGCGGCGAGCTGGGCCCGCATGCGCTCCACGGTCGGGTCGGGCAGCGCGGTGGGTGTCGAGAGCGGCGGCGCCATCGCGAGCAGCGTCGAGGTCGGCAACGCGCGCGAGATCGGGGGGAGGGAGGGCTCGGGGACAGGCGACGCCCGGAAGCTCGTGGGCGGGGGTCCGGCGAAGACCCCGTCCTTCATGGTCACCCGGATCGTGGCGACGGCGGCCGCGATCGAGGCCCGCCGGGCGGCGCGATCCAGGGTCCCACCGGCGAACTCCAGGTCCTTCGCGAGCAGCTCGAGCGTGGTGTCTTCGAAACGGGCGGCGCACAATCGGAGGGCCGGCGTCGAATCCGGAGCACGCTGGAGGAGCTCGTCGAGTATCCTGCGGATGGACCGGGCCGAGCTGCGCTCGTCGCAGGCCTCGGGCTTGCCCGTGAGGACCACGCTGCCGTCGTCGGCGAGCGCGATGTCCCCCAGGGTGAGCCGGAGGCCCCCCGATTCTCGGGCTCTCTCGCAGATTTCGCGGGCAATGAAGGCCGCGTCCTCCCGCCCGAACGTTGCGGCGTCGCACGCCACGGCCGAAAACCAGTCCAGGAGGGAAACGGGATCCATCGTCACCCGACGACCCTGCCACAGACGAAAACGAAGAGGCCACTTTCGGGCAGGCACTCCGACCCCGTATCCTGCCGCGCGATGAGCCAGCAGCTCGAACAGATGCTCGACTACCTCAAGACGAGCTTGATGGTGAAGCCCAACGACCCCTTCAAGCGCTTCCAGCTCGGGGTCACCTACGCCAAGCTCGGTCGAGCGACGGAGGCCATCACCGCCTTCCGTCGGGTCATCGACAACAAGCCCGACCACGTCGACGCCTTCTACGAGCTCGGCGTGAACCTCGGGCTGGTGGACAGCCCAGGCGAGGCCGCCGACGCGTTCGACAACGCGCTCAAGCTGAAGCCCGACCACGTGGACGCGCTCGTCCACCTCGGCTTCGCGCGCGCCAAGCTCGGCGACGACGCGAAGGCCGCACACGCCTGGGACCAGGCCGTGCGCCTCGTGCCCGACCACATGGAGGCGCTGCTCGCGATGGGACGCGCGCGCACCCGGCTCGGCGAGCACGCCGCCGCGGTCGACGCCTTCGCGCGGGCGGCCAAGCTGCGCCCGGGCGACCTCGACATCCTCTTCGAGCTCGGCGCCGCGCAGAACCGCGCGGCCGATCACGCGCACGCGGTCGCCTCGCTGCAGGGGGTCGTCGCGCAGCGCCCGAACGACGTCGCCGCCTTCAAGATCCTCGGCGACTCCCTCACGCAGCTGCAGCGAGACGAACAGGCCATCGACGCCAACAGGAAGGCGCTCGCCCTCGAGCCGTCGTGGATCTTCGGGCACGTGCTCGTGGCGCGCCTGCTCGCCCGGCTGACGCGGCTCGCCGAGGCGGTCGAGGAGTACAAGGAGGCGCTCAAGATCCTGGTCGAGAACGCCGGGATCCACGCGGAGCTCGCCGCGGTCCTGCAGCAGCTCGGACGCCTCGAGGAGTCGGCGGATCGCCTGCGGCGCGCGCTCAAGCTCGAGCCCGGTGTGGTGCCCCGCATGCACCAGCTGGGCCTCGTCTACGCCGCCACGGGCGAGCACGCGGCCGCGCGCGACATCCTGCGCGACGCGCTCGAGATCACGCCCGACGACGTGAACGTGTACCGCGACTACGCGCGCGCCTGCTCGCGGGTGGCCGCGGTCACCTCGGGCGAGGACGGCCGCCGCGCGACCGAGGAGGCCGCGACCGCCTACCGCCGCGCGCTGCTGCTCGACGCCGGGTGGCACGAGGGCCAGGCGATGCTCGGCAAGCTCTGGATCGCCCTCGGCAAGGACCCGGAGGCCGTCGACACGCTGCGCAAGGCGCTCGCCCTCGCGCCCGACGATCTCGACGTGATCGCCGGCCTCGGCAGCGCGCTGAGCCGGCTCGGGCGCTTCGAGGAGTCGGTCGATCCGCTCGAGCGCGCGGCCAAGCTGCGACCCGAAGACCCGGAGGTGCTCTTCCACCTCGGCGCCACCTGCCTGCGCATCGGCCGCTTCGAGCAGGGCCGCGTCGCGCTCGCCGAGAGCGTGCGCCTCCGCCCCGAGCACGCCGAGGCCCAGAAGCGCCTCGCCGAGTGCAACCAGAAGCTCGGCCGCCACGAGGCCGCCGTGAAGGCGTGGCGCAAGGCGCTCCAGCTCGAGCCGAAGTACACCGAGGGCCGCATCGAGCTCGCGCGCTGCTACGAGGCGCTCGAGCAGCACGAGGACGCCGCGGAGAGCTACCGCGACGCGCTCGCCGTCCGCACGGAGGACGCCGCCCTGCACGGCGCGCTCGCCAAGGTGCTCGTGCGCCTCGGCCGCGACCAGGAGGCGAGCGAGATCCTCGGCCGCGCGATCGACCTCGAGCCCGACGACCCGGACCTGCTCCACACGCGCGGCGTCGTGCAGTCGCGGGTCGGCCAGTGGGACGCGGCGCGCACGAGCCTCTCGCGCGCCGGCCGCCTCCGCCCCGAGGACAAGGAGATCTACCTCGCGCTCGCCGAGGCCTGCGCGAGGACCGAGCGCTGGGACGAGGCGCTCGCCGCCCAGCGCAAGGTGACCCAGATCGACCCCGACCACGAGGGCGCGCACGCCGCGATGGCGCGCCTGCTCGGCAAGCTCGGGCGCGACGCCGAGGCGATCGCCGCGTTCCAGGGGGCGATCCGCGTGCGCCCCGCCGACCCGGGGCTGCACGCCGAGCTCGGTGCCACCCTGCTCAAGCTCGGTCGGGCCGAAGAGGCGGAGCCCGCGCTCGCCGAGAGCGTGCGCCTGCGCCCCGAGGACGCGAACGTCCGTCGCGACCACGGGCTCGCCGCGCTGAAGGCCGGGCACCTCGACGTCGCGCGCACCGCGCTCGCCGAGGCGGCCCGCGGCGCCGCGCAGGATCTCGACGTGTGGAAGGGCCTCGGTCAGGCCTGCGAGCGGCTCGGGCAGGCGCGCGAGGCGCTCGACGCCTACCGCCGTGCGCTCGTGATCGCGCCCTCGTGGCACGAGGGCTATCTGGCGCTGGCTCGCGCCCTCATCGCCCTCTCGCGCGACGCGGAGGCGGTGGAGCCGCTCGAGCACGCGCTCGCCACCCAGCCCGACGACCTCGGCGCGCGCGCGACGCTCGCGCAGGTCTACCTGCGCCTCGAGCGCTGGCTCGACGCGGCCGCCGCGTTCGATCGGTTGATCACGCTGAACCCCGACGGCGCCGACCTGTTCTATGGACGCGGCCTCTCGCAGGCCCGCCTCGGCAAGCTCGAGGAGGCCCGCGAGGCGCTGCGGCATTCGCTGCGGCTCTCCCCCGACCAGCCCGCGGCCAGCAAGCTGTTCGCCGAGGTGTGCGAGAAGCTCGGTCGGATCGAGGAGGCGGTCGCCGCCTACCGCGAGGCGCTGCGGGTCGACCCGGCGTGGGCGCTCGGCAAGGTGGGGCTCGCGCGGCTGTCGGCCGGCAGCGGTCGCGACGACGAGGCGGTGATCGCCCTCGAAGAGGCCCTCCGCACGACGCCCGACGACGTCGAGCTGCGCGCCGCGCTCGCGCAGGCGCTCCTCCGGCTGTCGCGATTCGAGCAGGCTGAAGAGGCGTTCGGCGTCGCGCTCCGGGCGAAGCCCAACGACGCCGAGTTGCTGCTCGGCGCGGGCATCGCGCGCAACCGCCTCGGGCGCTGGGACACCGCGCGCGCCGTGCTGCGCGACGCCGACCGCGCCCGCCCGAACCACGTGGGCACGCTGCGCGAGCTGGCGCTCGCCGAGGCCCAGGGGGGGGGCGACCCGCTGGTGGCGATCGATCTGTTGCGGCGCGCGCTCGCGCTCGATCCGAGCTGGCGCGACGGCCATGTGGGCCTCGTGCGCTTCCTCGTCCAGCAGGGCAACGACGCCGACGTGCTCGACGCCGCGCGCAACGCGGTCCGCGCGGGGGCCGCCGACGCGGAGATCCAGCGCACCCTCGGGCTCGCCGCGCACCGTGTCGGCAAGCACGACGAGGCCGTGCCCGCGCTCGAGGCGGCCAAGGTGGAGGACCGGGGCGCGGTGCTCTCGCTCGCGGTCTCGCTGCAGGCGCTCGACCGCCACGACGCGGTCGTGGCCGCGCTCTCGCCGCTCTCCGCGCAGAACCCCGGCGACGGCGACGTGCACGCGCGCCTCGCCGTGAGCCTGCAGAAGCTCGGCCGCGCCGAGGAAGCCGCGCGCGCGCTCGCGGTGGCCGCCGCCGCCGCGCCGAACGATCCGCGCGTGTTGCTCACCCTCGGCACGGTGCTCGAGCAGCTCGGTCGCGCCGGCGAGGCCGCCGACGCGCTCCGCCGGGCCACGGCGCTCGACGCGGGCAACGCGCCGGCGTGGAACAAGCTCGGGCAGCTGGCCCTCACCGCGGGCGACCCGGGGGGCGCGCTCGCCGCCTTCGAGCGCGCGATGGCGCTGTTGCCCGACGACCTCGCCTCGCGCAGGGGCGCGCTCTCCGCGAGCCGCGCGCTGCGCGACAAGGGCCGCATCTTCGCGATCCTCGCCGAGCTCGCCGAGCGGCAACCGACCGACGAGCCGCTGCAGCTCGAGCTCGCCGAGCTCTCGGTGGACATGGAGCGCCTCGAGCCCGCGGTGCGCGCCTACGAACGCGCGGTCGCGGTCGCGCCGAAGCAGGAGACGTTCCTCGCGCTCGGTGGGGTGTACTCGCGCCTCGCGCGCCACGACGGCGCGGAGCGCGCGTTCCGCGAGGCCGCCGCGCTCTCGCCGGAGACCGACGTGCTCGTGCAGCTCGCCGGGGCGCAGCGCGCCCTCGGCCGCGTCGAGGACGCCATCGCCACCCTGCGCCGCGCGATCGCGAGCGACGAGAACGACGTCGCGAGCCACCGCATGCTCGGCGTGCTCCTGCACGGGCTCGGCCGCTCCGCGGAGGCGCTGCCGATCCTCGAGCGCGCCGAGTGGCTCTCGCCTGGGGACCCCGAGGTGCAGGGCGCCCTCGGCCTCGCGCTCGTGGCTGGTGGCCGCGGCAGCGAGGCGCGACCCGCACTCGAAGAAGCCGTCCGTGCGCGCCCCGACGACCCCGAGGCGCGCTACCAGCTCGGCAAGCTGCTCCGCGCGAGCCACGAGGCCGAGCAGGCCCGCCTGCACCTGGAACACGCGGTGCGGCTGCGTCCGGCCCACGTGGACGGGCAGCGCGAGCTCGGCCTCGCCCTGTGCGCGGCCGGCCTCGATCGCCAGGCCCTCGGGCCGCTCGCCGAGGTGCTCGCGCAGAAGCCCGACGACCTCGAGGTGATGGAGAAGCTCGCCCACGCCATGCGCACGAGCGGCGACGTCGCCGGCGCCGCCGGCATGCTGAACCGCCTGTCTCGCGCGCGCCCCGACGACCTCGGCGTCGTGCTCGAGCTCGCCAAGCTGCAGCTCTCGGCCGGCAAGGTCGACGAGGCCATCGAGGCCGCCAAGCGCATCCTCGCGGCCGACGCGCGCCACGTGGAGGCTCGCCTCCTGGTGGGCGGCGCGCACGAGCGGCAGGGGCGCTCCCAGGAGGCGGCCGACACCTACCGGATGGTCCTGCGCGCAGACCCGAAGAACGCCGCCGCGCTCCGCAAGCTCGCGGGCCTCTACGCCACGCTCGGCAAGCAGGACGAGCGCGTCGAGGTGCTCGAGCAGCTCGCGCGCCTCGAGCCGAACGACGCCGAGACCCAGGCCTCGCTCGGGCTCGCGCTCTTCGCCAAGGGCGCGTTCGACCGCGCGCTGCCGGCCCTCGAGCGCGCGGCGGAGGACGGGAGCCGCACCGACGTGCAGCGCCCCCTTGCCACGCTCTACCGGAAGGCCGGCCGCCACGCGGACGCGATCACCCTGCTCGAGGGGCTCCTCGTGTTCGAGGACGACCCCGCTGCGCGCATCGAGCTCGGGCGCTGCTACCACGCGGTAGGCCGCGCGGCCGACGGGTGGGCGGCGATCAACAAGGGCCTCGAGGGCACCAAGGACGTCGACGCGTACCGGTTCCTCGCGACCACCTACCGCGCCGGCGGTCACCCCGCCGAGGCGGTCACCTCGCTGAGCTGGGTCGTGCACCTCGCGCCCGACGACCTCGAGGCCTGGACCGCCCTCGCCGAGCTGCAGACGGAGCTCTCGCACCCCGCGGAGGCCATCGTGGCGCTCGGCCACGTGCAGCGCCTGGCACCCGACAACAAGCGCACGCTGCTCCTGCTCGGCAAGGCGCAGGAGGGCGCGCGCGACTACGCCGCGGCGGTGGATTCGTACGGCAAATACGTGAAGGCGGAGGCCCAGGACGCGGAGGGCTTCTTCCGCCTCGGCATGGCCTACCAGCACCTGCGGCGGTTCGACGAGAGCGCCGCCGCGCTGCAGCGCGTGCTCCGCCTCGACCCGAAGCACGCGACCGCCCACTACGGGCTCGCCGCGACGCTCATCCAGCTCGGGCGCTCCGAAGAGGCGGTCGCCGCGTTCGAGGAGGCCGCCATGCGGGCCCCCGAGGACGCCTCCCTGCGCGCCGCGCTCGGGTTCGGTTACCAGAAGGTAGGTCGCCTCGAGGAGGCGGTCGCCGCCTACGGGCACGCGGTCCGCCTCGGGCTGCGCGACCCCGACGTCGAGCTCAAGCAAGCGCAGATCCTCGAGCAGCTCCGCAAGTGGGAGGAGGCCGCGGCGATCTACGCGCGCATCGGCGACGCCAACCCCGACCACCCGACGGCCGGGCGCAAGGCGGCGAACGCCTTCATGCAGCTCGGTCGCCACCGCGACGCGATCCCGCTCCTGCAGCAGGCGATCCTCGGCAACGACGACGCGCAGGTGCGCTTCGATCTCGGCGTCTGCTACGCGAACCTCAACAACAAGGAGGCCGCGATGATGCAGTACAAGGCGCTCGTCGCGAAGGACGCCGACCTCGCCGAGCAGCTGCTGTTCGTGATCGAGTCCTGACCCCTCCTGGCGACGATGGTCGGCAGGAGCGGGCCTCGATCGTCAGGGGCAGGCGGGGCGGGCGATCTTCCCGTCCCAGAGCACCTTGGCGGCGAAGCCCTCGTCGCGCTTGGCGCCGTCGAGCCAGGGCTGCGCGGAGGCGTCGCCGAGGACGTGGCGCGAGAGGAAGGCGACGAACAGCGCCTTGACCCACTTGCGGCGCGAGGGCGGGTCGGTGGTGCCCGGCACGCAGGCGTCGCACGTGAAGCCGCAGCCCGGGTTGTCGAGGAACTGCATGTGGCCGTAGTCGAACATCGTCCACAGGTACTTGTTCGCGACCTTGGTGGCCTTGAAGAACGAGGCCGCGTCGCGGTCCTCGGCGGCGCAGGTCTGGGTCAGCTTCACGCACCGCGACTGCGTCGCACCCACGTAGCCGATGGGCGCCGAGAGGCCGTCGAGCGCACCGGTCGGGATGAGGAACGGGCGCGCGTCGGTCGACGTGCCATCGAACGGGCCGCCGCGGTCGACGGGGTCGAGCACGAACGTCCCGGCGAACAGGCCCTTCTCCGTCGAGGCCCAGGTGGCGCACTTGCCACCGAGCGAGTGACCACTCGCGGCGATCTTGCTGGCGTCGACCTTGGGTACGCCGGCGAGGGTGCCCGCGATCGCGGCCGCGCGCGCGTCGAGGATGGCCTGCTTCACCTTGCGGTGGTCGTTCGAGACCAGCGACGCCGTGTAGTCGGTGGACACCACCACGAAGCCCCACGAGGCGACGTGGGTGAGCGTGTCGTCGTAGTCCTTCTCGCCGAGCTGGAACCCGTGCGCGAACACCACCGCCGGGAAGCCCGCCGCGGGGACGGCGTCGGTCGGGAAGATCACGTGCACCGCGGTGCCGCCGATCTTCACGTCCACGGTCTTGGTCGGGTGCGTGCCCTTGGCGGTGTAGTCGGCGGGAGGGGTGATGGTGTCCGGGGCGGTGTCGGACGGGGTGCCCGTGTCGGTGGGCTCCCCCGTGTCGTCGGTGCTCGAATCGGCGAGCGCGTCGTCGGTGGACGCGTCGCCGGAAGCATCCGGGTCCGGACTCGTGGCGGTCGAGCCAGAGCACGCCGCGAGCGCGAGGAGGGACGTCGACAGGAGCAAGCCGAAAGCGTGACGCATGCCGGGCTCTACCACCCGGAGTGGAATGACGCACGTCGGCAGAGGGGGAAACGGTGGTCGGGTTCCGTGCGGACTTGTAACTTCCGTCCCAGGAGATTCGACCCATGCGCCTCGTCCCCTTCCTCGTGCTCGTGCTCGTGGCCTGCGGTGGTGGGACCAAGGGGTCTGGTGCGCCGAGCGGCACCGACTCGGTCCAGGCGGACCTCGAGAAGATCCGCACGGCGGCCGACCAGTGGAAGGCGGTGAAGATGGGCGCAGTGAGCTGCCCTACGATCCCGGACCTGAAGAAGGAGAAGATCCTCGCGGCCGACGCCAAGGAGCAGGACCCCTGGGGGCACCCGTACAGCATCCTGTGCACGCCGACCGACTACAAGGTCCGCAGCGCCGGCCCCGACGGGATCCTCGGCAACGAGGACGACATCAGCACCGTCACCAAGTAGCGGCGCGCGCGGCGCGGGCGGCGCGGGCGGCGCGGGCGCGACACAAAACGAAATCGCGCAAATGTAAAACGGGGGTTTTACATTCGTGCAGCCGCGAAATGGAGGTCGTCTCCCACCGACCGGGCGACCACGCGAGGGGCGAGGGGCGGCGGCAGGCGGGTGGGGGTCTCCGGATTTTGCACGGAGGTCAAAGAACCTTTGACCTTCGTGCGAGACGGACTCCAACGTGACCGAAGGTGGTCTGCAACGGCGCCCTGCACGAAGGTCAAACCTGCTTTGACCTTCGTGTGGAATCGCGAAGACCCCACCCCCTCCTCCGTCAGCGCCGTGTCAGGTGCCCGTTGCGTCACGCCCGGCAGCAACGTGGGTCAGCGGGGGGTGATGGTGATGCGGTAGGCGCCGGACTTCTCGACGCCGGCGGCAGCGAACGTGTCGACGACGATGCGGAAGGTGCCGGCGGGGGCGTCGACGTCGAGCAGCTTGTCGTCGCGCTGGCTGCAGGTGGCGCCGGTCGCGCCGGTGAGCCAGTGCACGTCGACGTCGACGCCGTCGTCGTCGAACACGTGGACGCGGAGCTTCTGGGGCTTGGCGAGCGTCAGCGTGTAGACGACCTCGGGGCCGGACTCGTCCGCGCTGCTGCAGGCGTAGACCTTCTCGACGCGCGTCTTGACCTTGCTCGTGTCGCGGTCGTCGACGAAGGGGATGCTGTCGACCACGTAGGGCGTGGCCCAGGTGCCGTCTCCGGCGAGCGCGGGCGGCGCGGGCTCGGGCGCGGCGGTCTCGAGGACGAAGCGCTTGACGCGATCGAGGGCGTCGAGGGTCACGAGGTTGCGCCAGTTGAAGCCCTCGGTGAGGCCCTCCTTGGTGAGCCAGCAGCCGTGGGCGCCCGCGCTCACGTAGACCTGCGGGTGGATGCCGTCGCCCGCGAGGCCGAAGCCGGGGGCGAGCGGCTCGAGCGCCTCGAAGAAGTCGACGAGCGGCACCTGGCGCGCCTGGGCGACGGCGCGGATGGCGGCGTTCATCTCGGGCACGAGCGCGGCGGCCTCGGGCTTGTCGGCTCGCTGCGGGATCGTCGAGACGATGGGGAGCACCTTCATGGCGAGCAGCAGGTCGATGTTCTTGCGCAGGTTGCGCTCGAAGGGATCGACGCCGGTCGCGTAGGTGTCGTTGGTGCCGAGCATGAGCACGGCGAAGGTCGGCTGGATGGCGGCGATCTCTTGCTCGACGAAGCTCGGGGTGCCGCTGATGGTCTTGGCCGCGCTCCAGCCGACGCCGGCCGCGAGGGTCGCGCGGTTGAACGAGGTGACCGAGCCGACCTTGGTCTTGGCGAAGAACGCGCGGGTGGGCTCGAGCGCCGCGTACTTGTCGAGCTTCACGTCGGTGCCGGCGAAGCAGTTCAGGAAGTTGGTGTTGACGGTGATGGAGTCGCCGACCTTGGCGAAGACGTCGGGTCGGTGGGTCGGGGCGCCCTCGATCGCCTTCTTGGCGCGGGCGATCACCGCGGCGCTCATCGGCGACTGGAG
>JAEUKC010000392.1:0-18327 GCA_016794445.1 Myxococcales bacterium | reverse complement strand
GGTGCCCTACCTCGGCATCTGCCTCGGCCTCCAGCTCCTGCTCGACGGCAGCGACGAGGCCGCCGGGGCGCGCGGACTCGGCGTGGTGCCCGGCCACGTGAAGCGGCTGCCCGACGACCTCCACGAGGACGAGGGTGGCCGCGACAAGAAGCTCAAGGTGCCGCACATGGGGTGGAACGAGGTGGTGCGCGCGCACGAGACGGCCGTGCTCCCCCCGCGCGACTGGTTCTACTTCGTGCACAGCTACCACGCGGTCCCCGACGACCCGGCGTGGGTGCTCGGCAGCGCCGAGTACGGCGGCCTCGCGGTCACCGCCGCGCTCGGCCGCGGGTCGCTGGTCGCGACCCAGTTCCACCCCGAGAAGAGCCAGCGCGCCGGCCTCGCGCTGCTCGCGGCGTTCCTCGCATGACCGACCTCACCGTCATCCCCGCGATCGACCTGCTCGACGGCGTCGTCGTGCGTCTGCATCAAGGTGACTACGACAAGGTCACGCGCTACCCGCTCGATCCGGTCGCGCACGCCGCGCACCTGCGGACGATCCCCGGCGTCTGCCGGCTGCACCTCGTCGACCTCGAGGGCGCGCGCACCGGCGCGCCGACCCAGCACGCGCGGATCGGCGAGATCGCGCGCGCGTTCGGCCCCGGGGTCCAGGTGGGCGGTGGGGTGCGCGCGCGCGAGACGGTGGAGCGCCTCTTCGAGGCGGGCGTGACGCGCGTCGTCCTCGGCACCGCCGCCGTGCGCGACCCGGCGTTCGTGCGCGACGTCGCCGAAGCATACCCAGGGCGCATCGTGCTCGCGGTCGACGCCCGCGACGGCGAGGTGGCCGTCGACGGCTGGACCAAGGGGGCCGGCGTCTCCGCGGTGAACCTCGCGCGGAGCTTCACCGACCTCCCGCTCGACTCGCTCCTCTACACCGACGTCTCGCGCGACGGCACGCGCGTCGGGCCGGCGGTCGAGGCGACCGCGCACCTCGCCCGGGAGACCGGCCGCGCCGTCATCGCCTCCGGGGGCATCGGCGCGCTCGAGCACCTCACGGCGCTCGCGGCGACCAGGGCCATCGCGTTCACCGTCGTCGGGCGCGCGCTGCTCGACGGCGCGTTCACCGTCCAGCAGGCCATCGCGGCGGCCCGCGACGCCTAGGCGTCCTTGTTCATCGCGCCCTTGGGCGCGACCTTGGTGGGGACCGGGGTCGGGGTCGGAGTGGGCAAGCGCTTGAGCGCCGCGGCCTCGGGCTGCGGCAGGCGCAGGGTGAACACGGTGCCCTTGCGCGAAGAAGAAGCCGAGATCGTGCCGCCGTGGTCGTCGACGACCTTCTTCACGATGGCGAGGCCGAGGCCCGTGCCCTGCGCCTTTCCTGCGGTCACGAACGACTGGAACAGGCGCGTCTCGACCTCCTTGGGGATGCCCGGGCCGGTGTCGGAGACGGTGACGACGAGCTCGTTCTTCTGCACGTCGACGCCGAGCGTGAGCTTGCCCCCCGCGTCGCCCATCGCCTCGAGGGCGTTGCGCGCGAGGTTGTGCACTGCGCGGGTCATCTTGGCCTCGTCGAACTTCGCGGTGCCGCGGTCGCGCAGGTCGAGCACGAGCTCCACCGGCGCCTTGCGGCGCTCGATCTCGTGGCGGAGCTGCGCCTCGATCTCGGTGAAGAACTTCTGCAGGAACACCCGCCGCACGAGGATCGATCGCTCGCCCCGCGCGAAGGCGAGCACCTCGCGCTGCATGGCGGCGATGTGGTCGAACTGCTTGGTGACGAGCTCGGCGTACTCGGCGCGGCGGGTGGAATCGGACTCGCTCGCCATGATCTGCATGTAGCCGCTGATCACGGTCATCGGGGTCTTGAGGTCGTGGAGCACGCCCGACAGCAGCGAGCCGATGGTGGTGAGCCGCTCCTCCCGCACCCGCGCCTCGCGCGCGCGCTCGAGCTGGAAGCCGGTGGAGGCGTTGAGCGCGATCAGGCGGAGGAGGCCGAGGTCGTCGTCGCTGAACGGCGGCTCACCGGCGCGCCGCACCACGCCGAGCGCGCCGAAGGTGACGTCGTTCTCGTCGGCGAGCGGGACCAGCGCGCCCGGCGCCCCCACGTGTTCTCCGCGTGGGAACAGCTCCTTCACGATGCGCGGGCTGTGGCGGGGATCCTTGCCGATGTCGTCCACCACGATCAGCTGACCGGTCTCGATGGCGGCGCCGACGATGCCCTCCCCCGCCTTCACGCTGAGGGTCCGCACCTTGCCGACGGGCGGGGCGACCGGGATGCTGGGGCGCGATCCGCGCTCGGGCGGCGCGAGCAGGGCCGGGTCCATCGGGGTGGGTTCGGGGCCGAGGTGCAGGAGGGAGAGATCCCCCGCCTCGTCGGCGAGCACCGCGAAGGCCATGCGGCCGCCCATCGCGCGCGCGGCCTCGGGGAGCATCGCGAGGGCGAGATCTTCCCGCGACTGGGCGCGGGCGGTCGCGCGCTCGATCGCGAACAGCACGGCGAGGTCCTGGACCTTCTTCTCGAGCTGGCCGCGCGCGGCCGAGAGCTCGCGGTTCTTGTCCATGATGGAGACGAACAGCCGCGCCTGCTCGATGCTCACCGCCGCCTGGGTGGCGAGCGCCTGCAGGAGCGCCTCGTCGTCCTCGTCGAAGCCGGTCTCGTCGTCGTTGTCGCGCCCCGAGCGCTTGTTGAGCACCTGGATGACGCCGATGATCCGACCGAGCTGCGACTTGAGCGGCACGCACAGCACCGAGCGCGTGCGAAAGCCGCTCTTGTCGTCCCACGACCGCGAGAAGCGCGTGTCGGCGTAGGCGTCGCGCACGTTGGCGACCTGGCCGTTGCGGGCGACCTCGCCGGCGATGCCCTCGCCGAGCCGCAGGGTGATCTCGTCGCCCCCACCCTCCATCACGCGCGACACGAGCACCGTCTCCCATCGGGTGCGGCCCTCGCCGTCGCGCGGCCCGGGCTTCTGCTCGAGCAGGTAGAGCGTGGCGCGCTCGGCCTCGAGCGCCTCGGTGGTGCGCTCGAGGATCAGCCGCAGCAGCGCGTCGATGTCGAGCGTCGCGCCGAGGGCGAGCCCGACGTCGCGCAGGGCGCGCTCGATCCGGTAGCTGCGGGCGAGCTCGCGCTCGAGCACCTCGATGGTGCCCTGCTCGACGGGATCGACCGTGCCCTTGGCCACGGGTCCATGAGAACACGATCGGCGCCTGAACCGAACCAGAACCCTAAGGCTTCTTGCGCTTGGCCACCTTCTTGCCGCCAGGGGGTGCGTCGTCCTCTTCGCTCCCCTCGGACGGCGATGCCACACCCGTGACCTTGCCCGCCGTCCAGTGCTTGGACCAGCCGTGGGTGCCCGTCTTCCCTGCGACACGGACCTCGGCCGTCCCGGAGGGCAGGTTTCCCGACACGAGCTCGCCTCCCCCCGCGCCCGCCGAGCCCACGCCAGGCCCCTGGGTGATCGCGAGGTACTCGTCCGCCACGTATTCGGGGTGATCGTCGAGATTGGGCTTGCCGCCCCCGGTGTCCTCGCCCGTGCCGACGTGGACGATCTGGGTGGTCGGAGGGTAGGTGTCGACCGACTTCTCGCGGATGGCGTTGCTGCCGTCGCGCACGATGCGATAACGGCGCACCTTGAACCCCGGGATGCCCCGCTGGGTCACGACCTTGGTGCCCTTGGGCAGGCGCCCATCGAGCACCACGCGCTCGGTGAAGGGGATGATGTCGTCGATCTTGCGGACGAAGGTCACGAGGTGCGACCGCTTGGGTCCGAGGATCTCGGCGCGCACGGTGCCCCCCGCGACCGTCTCGCGCAGCACGACGGGGAACGGGAAAGGGTTCTTGAGGCGCAGGGTCACGTGCGGGTACGCGACCGCCGCGTCGAGCCCCATCTTGATGTAGTAGCTCGGCCGCGTGTGCGGCTGGCGCTGCACGACCTCGAGCCCCGCGAAGAGCGCCGCGCCGTGCAGGGTGCCCGCGACCTGGCAGGTGCCGCCGCCGATCCCGTCGACGAGCTCGCCGTCGGAGATCACCTTGGCGAGGCGGTAGCCGTGGGCCTCGTCGCGCGGACCGACCACCGCGTTGAAGTCGAACGTCTCGCCCGGGAGGATGACCTTGCCGGTGAGCTTCGAGGCCGCGATCCGCAGGTTGTACGTGCGGTCGGCGTGCTTGTGGTCGGTCGCGTACTTGGTCTCGAAGTAGCCGATGGTGTCGCCGAGATCGACGTTGCCGAGCGCGGCCGCCGTGACCTGCGGCGCGACGGGCTCGGCGGCGAGCAGGGCCTTGTCGTCGCCCTTCGCGAGCGCGCCGTCGAGCGCGGCGAGCGTGCGGTAGGCGTCGAGGCGGATGCCCGGCACCTCCTTCACCACCGTGCGCTTGTCGATGTCGATCTTGGCGTCCTCGGGCGGCTGATCGAGATCGTCCTTGAGCGAAGCGACCGCCGCGAGTGCGCGCTTGCCGTCGAGCACCAGCGCGAGCGGCAACGCGAGCGGCACCTTCGGGTCGCGCGCGGCGTTGTGGATCAGCGTGCTGTCCGGGTCGCGGAGGGCGCGCACCTGGGTCGAGAGGCGCACCTCGTCGATGCGCGCGCCGAGCGCCTCCCAGGTCGTCGTGCGGTTCTTGCCGCTCGGCAGGAGCAGCGTGACCTTCGAGCGCAGGTGCGTGCGCAGGACGGCGCGCAGCCGAGCGTCGACCTCGGCCTCGGTGCCCTTGGTGGCGATGGGCGCGCCGGCGAGGACGACCTTCACCTGCGCGGCGGCGTGGACCGCGGAGTCGTCGGGACGCGTCAGCCGCAGCGCGAGGGCCGCGCCGAGCGCGAAGGCGACCGAGGGGACGACGTAGGGACGCACGGTGTCGGCGGTGGGTATGCCGAGGTGGGGTGACGGGGGCCAACTTCCGTGCCAGAAGCGGCCCCATGTCCGCCGGGGTCACCGTCGTCGGGGGTGGTCTCGCCGGGTGCGAGGCCGCCTTCCAGCTCGCCGAGCGCGGGGTGTCGGTGCGGTTGCTCGAGCAGAAGCCGCTCGCCCGCACCCCGGCCCAGAGCTCCGACCGTCTGGCCGAGCTCGTGTGCTCGAACTCGCTGCGCGGCGCCGCACTCTCCAACGCGGTGGGCCTGCTGAAGGAGGAGCTGCGGCGGCTCGGGTCGCTCATCCTGCGCTGCGCCGACGCCTCCGCGGTGCCCGCGGGCGGTGCGCTCGCCGTCGACCGCGAGCTCTTCGCGGCGGCGGTCGAGACGGCCATCGACCAGCACCCGCGCATCGAGCGCGTGGCGCAGATCGTCCAGGAAATCCCGGCGGCGCCGTGCATCCTCGCCACGGGGCCGCTCACCGGCGACGCGCTCGCGGCCGACCTCGAGGCGCTGATCGGCGGCCGCCTCGCCTACTACGACGCCATCGCGCCCATCGTCTCGACCGAGTCGATCGACCTCGAGAAGGTGTTCCGCGCCTCGCGCTGGGACAAGGGCGGCGACGACGCCTACCTCAACGCGCCGATGGACCGCGCGGGCTACGACGCCTTCGTCGACGCGCTCCTCGCCTCCGAGAAGCTCGAGGCGCGCGCGTTCGAGGACGTACGCTACTTCGAGGGCTGTCTGCCGATCGAGGTGATGGCCGAGCGCGGCCGCGACACCCTCCGCCACGGGCCGATGAAGCCGGTCGGGCTCACCGACCCGAAGACCGGGCGCTGGCCGTGGGCGGTCGTGCAGCTGCGCCAGGAGGACGCGGCCGCGACCGCGTACAACCTCGTCGGCTTCCAGTCGCGCATGACCTGGGGCGATCAGGGCAAGGTGCTGCGCATGATCCCCGGCCTCGAGCACGCGGAGTTCCTGCGCTTCGGGTCGATCCACCGCAACACGTTCGTGCACGCGCCCAAGGTGCTCGACGAGACCATGCAGCTCCGCGCGCGCGACGGCGTGTTCCTCGCGGGGCAGATCACCGGCGTCGAGGGCTACGTGGAGAGCACCGCCGGAGGGCTGCTCGCGGGGTTGTTCGTGGCCGCGCGGCTGCGGGGCGAGCCGGCCGAGCTGCCGCCGGCGACGACCGCGATCGGCGGTCTCTTGCGCCACCTCGGGCGCGACCCCGACGACAAGCGGGGTTTTCAGCCCTCCAACGTGACCTGGGCCCTCGTGCCGCCGATCGAGGGGCTCCCCCGCAAGCTGCCCAAGGCCGACCGCTACGCGCGCATGGCCGAGCGCGCCCTCGAAGACCTCGAGGGCTACCGGCCCTGGGTGCGGCGCGGCCTGTCCGCCGATCGATGACGGATCGCTTCGGCGATCAGCACGCCGGCCGCGACGGCCACGTTGAGCGATTCGACCGCGCCGCTGCCCTCGATCTTCACGCACGCCGAACACGCCGCGCGCACGCGGTCGGACATGCCTTCGCGCTCGTTGCCGAGGACGAGGACGGTGGGGTGCGCGAACCCGAAGCCGAGCGCGGGCTCGGCGTCCGCCACGTGGGTGCCGACGATCTGCAGGCCGCGCTCGCGGAGCCGCGCGAGCGAGTCGGCGAGGTCGGTGGTCCGCGCGAGCGCCACGTGCTCGGCGCCGCCCTCGGCCACGCGGACTGCGTCGGGCGCGAGGCCGGGGTGTGGCGCCGGCGCGCCGAGCAGGAGCGCGTCGACGCCGAAGAACGCGGCGCTCCGCAGGATCGCGCCCACGTTGTACGGGTTACGCACGCGGTCGAGCGCGACGGCGACGCCGCGCGTCCGCAGCAGGAGCTCGCCGAGCTCGCCGAGCGGCAGGTACCGCGGGGGGGCGACCTCGACGACGAAGCCCTCGTGGAGGTCGGTGCCGGCGATGCGCGACAGCTCCGCGTCGGAGAGCTCCTGCACCTCGCCCTGGAACGCTCCGAGCTCTCCCCGTAGCCCGACCCCGCAGCCCACCCGGGTCACCGCGCCGGGCCGCCGCGAAAGCACGGCGCGCACCGCGCGGTGACCGTGCAGGATCTCGAGCGGACCGCGAGGGGACCGCGACCTTTCGTTCGGCGAGCGCGGCGGCGAACGCTTCATGGGGGGCAGGACGCTAGCACCCCGCGGTGGCCGCCGTGCTACCGCGTCCGACCCCCGATGACCGAGCCTCCCTCACGTGATCTCTCTGCCGTGCCCGAGCCCCTGCGCAGCGCCCTCGCCCAGCGCGGCTTCGTCGAGCTGACCGCCGTCCAGGCCGCCGTGCTCGATCCGGCGCTCGCGGGGCGCGACCTGCGCATCTCGTCGGAGACCGGCTCGGGCAAGACGGTCGCGGTCGGCTTCGTCGTGGCGCCCACGCTGCCCGTCGGCGCCACGCGGCCGCGCGCCCTCGTCATCGCGCCCACGCGCGAGCTCGCGGCGCAGGTGCGGGGGGAGCTCGCCTGGCTGTTCGACGAGCTCGGGGTGCGCGTCGTCGCCGTCACGGGGGGCACCGACGCACGCAACGAGCGCCGCGAGCTCGACCGCGGCGCGGCGGTCGTCGTGGGCACGCCGGGCCGTTTGCTCGACCACCTCGAGCGCGGCGCCCTCGACACGAGCGAGATCGCCTCGGTCGTGCTCGACGAGGCCGATCAGATGCTCGATCTCGGCTTCCGCGACGACCTCGAGGCCATCCTCGGCAAGCTGCCGGCGAGCCGGTCCACGCACCTCGTCTCGGCCACGTTCTCGCGCGAGGTGATGTCCCTCGCCGACCGCTACCAGCGCAACGCCGCCAACGTCGAGGGCACCCGCCTCGGCGACGCCAACGAGTCGATCACCCACGTCATCCACCTCGTGCGCGAGGACCAGCGCTTCGACGCGCTCTTCAACATCCTCCTCGAGGACCCGGACGCGCGCACGCTCATCTTCGTGCGCACGCGGCGCGACACGAGCGATCTGACCGAGCGGCTCGTCAGCGAGGGCATCCGCGCCGCGGCCCTCTCCGGCGACATGGAGCAGGAGGAGCGCACCCGCACGCTGGCCGGCTTCCGCACCGACGGCCTGCGGGTCCTCGTCGCCACCGACGTCGCCGCCCGCGGGCTCGACGTGCCCGACATCGGCCGCGTGATCCACGCCGATCCTCCCAACGACTCCGACACGTACACCCACCGCAGCGGCCGCACGGGGCGCGCCGGGCGCACGGGCGTGAGCGCCACGCTCGCCACCGTGGCGTCGCGCGGGCGCGTCGTCTCGCTGCTCCGTCGCGCGGGCGTGAGCCCCACCTTCGCGCCGGTGCCGTCGGCCCGGGACATCCAGGCCCGCGCCGACAGCCGGCTCGCCGAGGAGCTGCTCGCCGATCTCGCGCCCGCCTCGCCGCACGTGCGCGCCCTCGCCGCGCGGCTGCTGACGGGCCTGTCGGCCGAGGACCTCGCGCTGCGTCTGCTCGAGCGCGTCGCCGTCAGCCACGGCCCGCGCCCCCGCCACGTCGATCCGGTGCACGCGCCCGAGCCGCCGCGGTTCGCGGACCGGCGCGATGGCCCCCCGCGCTCATCCGGCGTGGGGCCGCGCCGGCTCGACGCCCGCGGCTTCGTGCCCTTCCGCGTGACCTGGGGCGCCCGCCACGGCGCCGATCCGCGCCGCCTCCTCGCGCTGGTCTGTCGTCGCGGCCGCATCCAGGGGAGCGACGTCGGCACGATGAAGATCGGGCCGGTGGCCTCGATGGTGGAGGTCTCCGCCGAGGTCGCCGAGGCCTTCGCCCGCGCGGCGAGCGAGCCCGACTCGCGCGACCCGCGCGTGCGCATCGGGCCAGTCGACGACGAGGGGCCCCCGCCCCGCTCGTACGATGGGCCGAAGCGTCGCTCCTCCTCCGACGAGGGGTTCAAGCCCCGGGCACCCCACGCGGAGCGACCGGCGCCGGCCGATCGACCGGCGTACGAGCGACCTGCACACGCCGAGCGGCCCGCGCCCGAACGCCCCGCGCACGCCGAACGCGCGGGGCACGAGCGGCCGGCCGAGCACGCGCCGAAGCGCCCCTCGTCGCGCCGCCCCGACGCGCCGCCAGCGCCCGCCGAGCGCGCTCCGGCCGAGCATCCGAAGCGCCCCTCGTCGCGGCGGCCCGACGTCACCCCTCCGCCTCATCCACGTGGCGGCGAGCGACACAACGACGGCGGCCCTGGCGCGCGTCCTCCCCGTCGCAAGCGCATCTGACCACCTCCACGTACCCCGACGGACCCTGCCCTCCTGGCGAATCCGCGAGGGCCCTGACACCATGGGTGCATGAGGCGAGCTCGGTGGTGCGTGGTCCCGTCGCTGGTGCTGTCGGGACTCACGGGGTGCCTCGGCACGTCGGGCACCGCCGACGAGAGCTTCGAAGACGGTGGCCTCGACGCGCTCGCGGTCGACGCGTCGCCCGGCGTCGACACCGGAGCATCGTCCGACGGCACGCTCGCCAGCGACACCGGGACCGGCAGCGACACGGGCCCGGCGTCGGGCGACACCGGCACGGCCCCCACCGACACCGGCACGGCCCCTACCGACACCGGCACGGCCCCCACCGACACCGGCACGGCCCCCACCGACACCGGCACGACGCCGACCGACACCGGCACGACGCCGACCGACACTGGCACGACGCCGACCGACACCGGCACGCCCCCCACCGACACCGGGCCCGTCGCGGAGCTGTCGTGCTCGCTGACGAGCGGGCCCACCAGTGGCAACGTCGACCTCAACGCCGGCACCCTCGACTGGGCCCACTGGGGCCTCTTCAACAAGGACAGCTGGGACCACAAGTCCGGTGGGGCGTTCTTCGCGAGCAAGGGCTCGACCAAGGGCAGCGTCGGACAGTTCGGGGCCTATCCGATCTCGTGGACGTGGTCTTCCGGCGCTCCGACGGCGACGATGGTCGTCCCCTCGTTCACCGGGATCTACGTCAACAAGAAGGACGAGGGGTTCGCCTTCGACGTGGCGGCCAGCCCCGCCGGCCAGACCCTCGTCGTCTGGCTGAGTCGCTCCGACGCGACGGCATCCGTCAAGGTGACGTCCAGCGACGCGGGCATCGCCGCCTACGCCACGACGATCTCGGGATCGGGTGGCAGCATCGTCCCCGCGACGCTCACGTGCAAGGTCCGCGGCGCGACGAGCTCCTCGAAGGTGACCGTCGAGATCCAGCAGACCACGGGCGGCTACACGAGCTTGCTCTCGGCCGCCGTGAAGTCGCTCTAGCGGCGGCGCTTCTCGCGGGCAGGAGCCAGACGCACCCGCGCGTCGGCGTGCACGTCCGCCGCGCTCTCCGCCGCCGCGCGCACCAGCGACTCGCGCAGCCACTGGTGGGCGGCGTCGCCGTCGAAGCGGGGGTGCCACACGAGGCTCAGGGCATACGGCTGCAGGCGTACCGGGGGCTCGAGGAGCCGCAGCCCCAGCGTCGACGCCATGGCGCGGGCCACGCGCTCGGGCACGGTCAGCACGTAGTCGGTGCGCGCGCAGAGGTGCAGCGCGGTCAGGAAGTACGGCACGGCCCGCGCGACGCGCCGCTCCAACCCGCGGGCGCGCAGGACGTCGTCCACGTAGCCCCCGGGCTGGGCGCGCGGCGCGACCTGCAGGTGGGACAGCTTGGTGAACTGATCGAGCCCGAGGCGCTTGCCCACGGTCGGATGGCCCTCGCGCACGACGCACACGAGCCGATCGGTGAGCAGCTTGCGGGTCCGTAGCTCGGGCGGGAGATCGCCATAGATGCCCACCGCCACGTCGGCCTCGCCTGCGCGCAGACGGCCCGGATCGTCCACCGTGTTCGGCAGGAAGCGCAGCGACGCGCGGGGCGCATCGAGGCGCACGAGGTGGTCGAGGGCGACGCCGAGCACGGTGAGGACGTGGTCGCTGGCGACGATCGAGAAGGTCCGCTGCAGCTCCGCCGCGACGAACGGGCGCGCCGGCGCGAGGGCCTGCGCGGCCTCCTGCACGAGGGTGTGCACCCGCTCCTTGAGGGCCTCCGCGCGCGGCGTCCGCACCATGGAACGCCCCGAGCGAACGAGGATGGGATCGCCTATCCGCTCCCGGAGGCGCGAGAGCGCGTGGCTCATGGCCGGGGTCGAGAGGCCCACGCGCCGCGCCGCGCCCGAGACGCTGCTCTCCTGGAGCAGCGCGTCCAGCGTGGGCAGCAACGACAGGTCGATGGATTGCATGCTGTGCAACACAGCATGCCTAGCATTGCGCGCAAACGACCTACTTCGGGTAGATCCAGCGGGCCAGCCAGCGCGTGAGGCGAGGCATGAGGACGTAGGTCATGAAGAACACCTCGATCGTGATGGTCACCAGCAGGCGCAGGGCCATCGGCGTCGTCGAGAGGACCCGCGCCACGAGCCCGCCGATCGAGAACACGAGGCCGTAGACCACGGCGATCATGACGAGCGCCATCCGGAAGCGCGACGGCTGGGGCACGACGGTGCCCGGGGGCGGCGTGAACCACAGCTCGAGCCCCGTCAGCTCCTTCCAGCTGGCGTCCGCCTCGACGAAGTCGCCCACCTCCGCGAGCGCGCGACGGCGGAGATCGCTCGCCTCGAAGGCGCGGAGGTCGTCGACGGTGTCGAAGCGAAAGATGCTCGTGTACTCGCGGCTCGGGGGCGCCGGGCGGTGCACCTGGGTGCCGAGGAAGCCCGGCAGCGCCTCGGCGCCGGCGACGAGCCGCGAGAGCCAGGCTTCGTACCCGGCCTCGCGACCCGCCTTCACCCGCCTCGTCACCACCACCGTGACTGGCTCGCCGCTCATGGTCAGCGCCCGAGGGCCTCGATGACGAGCCGGGCGGCGGCGGCGCCCGAGTACTGCTGCTGGCCGGTGACGAGCAGACCATCGCGCACCGCGAACTCGCGGAAGCGCTGGTCGACGACGAAGTTGGTCCCTTCGAGCTTGCGCGCCTCGTCCTCGATCCAGAACGGCTGGATGCGCTTGCCGACGAAGCCATCGGCGAACGCCTCCTCGCTGTCGGCGAAGCCCGTCCAGGTCTTGCCCTTCACGAGCAGGTCCCCGTTCGCGAGCTTGGCCTCGAGGAGGAGGCAGGTGCCGTGGCACACGAGGGCCGTGACCTTGCCGGCCTCGTAGAACCGGCTGACGAGGCCTGCGAGGGCGGCGTTGCCCCGGAACGTGACCATCGGGGACTGCCCGCCCGTGACGAACACCGCGTCGTAGGCCGCGACGTCCACGTCGGCGAGCGACTTCGTCTCGGCGAGGAGCGCCGCGTGGGTCTTGGACTTCTTGAACCCGAGGCTGAGCAGATCGTGGGCCGAGTAGCCGCTGTCGTCCTCGGGATCCGAGTAGCCGTCGGCCTGCAGCGCCCCTCCGAGCGGGCTGCGGATCTCCACCTCGTAGCCGACCTCCGTGAAGGCCCAGTAGGGATGGGTGAGCTCGGCCCACCAGAAGCCGATCGGCCAGCCGGTCGTCGGGGAGACGGCGGGGTTGGCGGCGATCAAGAGGATCTTCTTCTTCGTGACGGTGTTGACGTTGGCGCTCATGGATTCTCCTCGGGGCAGCTCGCCCCGGGCCACCATCGCGACGATCCATCGTTCCAGCAACGCGATTCCATGCATCGTAATGTTGCACACCATGCAAGTCTCGCGGCGAGTCCCGCGGCCGGCTTCGCGCATCGACCAGGCTCCCGATGAAGCACCCGATCCTGCTCGCTGCGCTCCTCTGCACGACCTCCGCGCGTGCGCAGGTGAACGCCGAGATCCTGCGCCCGAACCCTCTCCGCCCCGGGGTCTCTGCCACCCTCGACGCGAGCCTCGCCGCGGTCCGCGGCAACGTGGAGCTGCACGACGTCGGGGGCGCGCTACGCCTCCAGCACCAGACGCTGCACCCCGCCGAGAAGGGCGCGGTGCCGTTCGTGTTCCAGCGCGCCTTCCTCAGCGCGAGTGGCCGCTACGCCGACCGCGCCGGCACCGCGTTCGTCAGCCAGAGCTTCCTCCACGCGCGCTGGACGGCGATGTGGCATCCGCGCGTCGGCAGCGACGTGTTCGTCCAGCACCAGACGAACCAGTTCCTGCGGCTGCAAGCCCGCCTGGTCGGCGGTGGCGGCGTGCGGCTCGAGCTCGTGCACGGCCCGGCGGTGATGGCCTGGGCGGGCAGTGGCCTGATGCTCGAGTACGACCGGATCGTCGTCGCGCCCCTCGCGAGCGATGCGCCCGCGCGCTGGGAGGTCCGATCGACGAGCTACTTCACGGTGCGGGTCTCGACGCTCGACGGCCGGCTGCTCCTCCAGAACACGGTGTACGCCCAGCCGCGGGTCGGTCGGGCGCGCGACGTGCGACTCCTCGAGGAGCTCGAGGTGCTCGCCAGGGTCACCGACGTGTTCGCGCTCGGTACCACCCTCGGGTGGGTCCACGACACCGCGCCGCCGACGGGCGTGAAGCCCACCGACGGCCGCGTGCTGTCCATGGTCCGTCTGTCGTTCTAGCCGAGGTCGAAGACGAGCACTTCGCCCTCGTCGATCCCCTCGATGCGCACGGCGGGCTCGTCGCTCAGGGAGATTGCGTCCCCCTCCCCCAGCGTCTCGCCATTCACGCGGACGTTGCCGCGGGCGACGTGGACCCACGCGTGGCGCCCCTTCTCGATCGGGTGCTCCGCCGACTGCGCGGCCCTGAACACGCCCGCGTACAGGGAACCGTCGCTGTGGATCGTGACGCTGCCGTCGCGCCCGTCCGGCGACGCGACCAGGCGGAGGCGCCCGTCCTTCTCGGCGTCGGCGAATCGCTTCTGCTCGTAGCCCGGCGGCAGCCCCCGCTTCGCTGGCAAGAACCAGATCTGGAGGAAGTGCACGGGCTCGGTGCCCGAGGCGTTCTTCTCGCTGTGGGTCACCCCCGTGCCCGCGCTCATGCGCTGCACCTCGCCCGGGCGGATGACCGAGCCCGTGCCCATGGAGTCCTTGTGCTCGAGCGCTCCCTCGAGCACGTAGGACACGATCTCCATGTCCCGGTGGGGGTGGGCGCCGAACCCGCGACCGGGCGCGACGCGGTCGTCGTTGAGGACGCGGAGCGCACGAAACCCCATGTGGCGCGGATCGAGGTAGTCCGCGAACGAGAAGGTGTGGTGAGAGTCGAGCCAGCCGTGGTCGGCGTGGCCGCGGTCGGCGGCGCGGCGGAGGGTCAGCATGGTGGTCTCCTGTCTACCTCCCAGGGTGGGGCCGCCATGACATCTCGTGAATCGGCAATCGGTGGATGGTTATCATCGATTCGTGAGATAGTCTGGCATGCACGATCCGGTGACCCTGGACCAGCTGCGCACGCTCGTGGCCGTCGCGGAGGCGGGCAGCTTCTCGGGGGCCGCCCGGCGCCTGCAGCGCGTCCAGTCGGCGGTGAGCACGGCCATGGCCAACCTCGAGGGACACCTCGGCGTCGTGGTCTTCGACCGCGCCCCGCGCGTCCCGGCGCTCACCGACGCCGGCCGCGCGGTGCTCGCGTCGGCGCGCCGGGTGATCGGCGAGGTCGACGGGCTGCGCCGCCTGACCAGCGATCTCGCCGACGGGCTCGAGGCCCATGTCTCGCTGTGCGTCGACGCCCTGTTCCCGGTGCCCGCGCTGGTCGAGCTGTGCGCCTCGTTCGCGCGCACCTTCCCTTCGGTCGATCTGCGGGTCGACACCCAGACGCTGTCGGCGGTGTCGGAGCGGGTGCTCTCGGGCAGCTCCACGCTGGGCGTCGTGAGCCCGCTCGGGATCGCGCCGGGCCTCGAGCGCAAGGTGCTCGGGCCTGTGCGCATGATTCCCGTGGTCGAAAAGAACCACCCCCTCGCCAGGAAGCGCGGCCCCCTGTCCGTAGCTGCGTTCGCCGACTGCGTGCAGATCGTGCTGTCCGAGCGCCACGACGACGGCGTGCCGGACCAGGCCGTGCTCTCTCCCCGCACCTGGCGGGTGGCAGACCTCCACACCAAACACGCGCTCCTCCGGGCCGGGCTCGGCTGGGGCAACCTCCCGGCGCACCTCGTCGAGGCCGACCTGAAGGCGCGTCGACTCGTCGCGATTCACCCCTCGGCGTGGGGGGAGGACGAACACGTGCTCTACCTCTCGGCGGTCTACCGCGCCGACGCCGCGTTCGGGCGGGCCCACCGGTGGGCGCTCGCGGAGCTCGAGCGGCTCTGCGTCGGGCGTCCGCGTTCGCGGGTCGCTGGAAAGAGTCGCTGAGGCGGGAATCGTCGGCACCCACACCGACAACTTGCAGCCGTCGTGCGAGTATTCCGCCCGCGATGCGCCTGCGCCGTTTCCTCTTGCCCCTGTCCCTGCTGGTCGTCGCGGCGTGTGCCGAGGGCGGCGCCGACGACCCGACCAAGGCGAAGCTCGACGCGGCGACCGACGGCGCGTCGGAGGCCACGGCCGACGCCAGCGACGCGAAGGTCGACGGCCCCACCGACGGTGCGACGGACGCGCGCCCCGACGCTTCGACCGACGGCACGGTCGACGCGACACCCGACGCCACCGTCGACTCGGCGACCGACTCCGGCGTCGACTCGGGTGCGGCCGACTCGGGCGATCCGGACACGGGAGACCCCGACACGGGCACGGCGGACACGGGCACCGCGGACACGGGCACGGTCGACACCGGGCCCGACGCGATCGTCCTGTTCCCCTGCACCAAGGACAGCGACTGCTCCTCCCCGTTCAATTGCTGCGTGCCCTCGTCCAAGTCGTGCGGAGTCAAGGTCATCATCAGCTGCGTGCCGTTCCCCTGAGCGACCTCCTCGCTGGGGCCGTCGAGCTCAACCGAGCCTCCGCGCGCGTTCGCGGAGCAGCGCCTGCTCGCGGGCGTTGCTGGTGAGCGACGCCGCGCGCTCGAGCTCGGCCCGGGCCTCGGTCACGCGCCCGAGCTTGGCGAGCAGATCGCCGCGCACGCTGGGCAACAGGTGGTAGCCGGCGAGGGAACGCTCGTTCGCGAGCGCGTCGACCGCGGCGAGGCCGGCCCCAGGACCGAAGGCCATCCCGACGGCGACGGCGCGGTTGAGGGCCACGACCGGCGAGGGCACGCGCTGCAGCAAGAGGTCGTACAGCGCGACGATCCTCGGCCAGTCCGTGTCGGCGGCGACGCGAGCGCGGGCGTGGCAGGCGGCGATCGCCGCTTGCAGCGCGTAGGGGCCCGCCGCGCCCCCGAGCCGCTCGGCGCGCGCGAGGGCGGCGAGGCCGCGCTGGATCAGGAGCTGGTCCCAGCGCGCCCGGTTCTGGTCGAGCAGCAAGATCGGCTCGCCGTCGGGGCCCACGCGCGCGGCGATGCGCGACGACTGGATCTCGAGCAAGGCCACGAGGCCGTGCACCTCGGGCTCCTCCTTCGCGAGGCCAGCGAGCACACGGCCGAGCCGCAGCGCCTCCTCGCAGAGGGCGGGCCGGAGCCAGTCGTCGCCCTTGGTCGCCGAGTAGCCCTCGTTGAAGATCAGGTACACGACCTCGAGCACCGACGAGAGCCGCCCGGCGAGCTCGCCCGCCGCCGGCACCTCGAAGGGGACCTTGGCTTCGGAGAGGGTGCGCTTCGCGCGCACGATCCGCTGCGCGACGGTGGGCTCCGGGACGAGGTAGGCGCGCGCGATCTCCTCGGTGGTGAGCCCGCCGATCAACCGCAGCGTCAAGGTCACCCGCGCCTCGGTCGAGAGCAACGGGTGGCAGGCGACGAACATCAGGCGCAGGACGTCGTCACCGACGGGATCGTCGAGCACGCCGTCGAGATCGAGGGGCTCATCGTCGGGCTCGTGCCCGAGCGCTTCGTGCTTGCGCGCGACCATGTCGTGGCGCCGGAGCACGTCGAGCGCGCGGTTCTTGGCCGTGGCCATGAGCCAGGCGCCCGGGTTGTCCGGCACCCCCGACTCCGGCCACCGCTCGAGGGCGACGAGGAGCGCGTCCTGGACGAGCTCCTCCGCGAGCCCGACGTCACGCACTCGCCGCGTGAGGGCCGCGACCAGGCGCGGCGACTCGATGCGGAAGATGGCGTGGATCGCCTGGTGGGTGGGAGAGCCCGGCATTCCCGACCCTATACACCGAGGCCCTACGCCCGGTGGTCACTTCGGGTCACCGAGGACTGCCCGCACGTCCGCGGGAAAATCGGCGAACTCCTGGACCGGACGGACCTCGATGGTCTCGTTCTCGGCGGCGGGGCAGCGGCTCGCCCACTCGATGGCCTCCTCGCGGGACCGCACCTGGATCATCCAGTAGCCCCCGACGACCTCCTTCGCTTCGGCGAAGGGACCGTCGGCGACCCTGGCCTTGCCGCCCGGGAACGAGACGCGGGCGCCCATCGAGGGCGGGTGCAGGCCGTCGACGGCCAGCAACACACCCGCCTTCTGCAACGACTCGTTGTATCGCATCATCGCGGCCACCCGGTCGGCCGGGGGCATCGTCCCCGGGGCCGCCTGCTCGTAGCCCCGGGGGATCATCAGCATCATGAAGCGCATCGTCCTGGTCTCCTCGCTGGACGGGCACGCGCCCGCCCTGACTGGACGACGAAGGACGACGGGCCCGATCGACACGGGCTGGCGCCCGCATCGGCAACACCTCGATCCATCGATCCAGCATCGAGCTATTCTTTGCCTGACCCAAGCCCGATGGCCGCGCGTCGCTCCCCATCCATCGACGATCGACCCGACGCAGGCGCCGAGCTGATCGACGCCCGCGAGGCCTGCGCGCGCCTCGGGGTCAAGGCCGCCACGCTCTACACGTACGTGAGCCGCGGCCTCGTCCGCACGGTGGAGACCGGTCGCCGCTCTCGTCTGTACGTGTCGACGGACGTCGATCGCCTCGGCGCGCGCAGCGCGGCTCGCCGGGGACACGCGGCGGTCGCCGTGGGGGCGCTGCAGTTCGGCGAGGCGGTGCTCGACTCGGGCATCACGTCGATCCGCGACGGACGCTTGCGCTATCGCGGCCGTGACGTGGTCGAGCTCGTCCAGACAGGCACGCCGTTCGAGCAGGTCGCCGAGCTCCTGTGGAACGCGGCGGCGGGCGAGTGGCCTGGTTCCACCGAACCCGTCGGACCGGCCGCCGGCCCGGGCGCGCTCTTCCGGATGCTGCAGGCGTTGCCGTCGCTCGCCCTCGCCGATCCACTGCGTCTCGGCGGAACGGCGGCGGTGGAGCACGCGCGGGCGAGGCGGCTCGTGCGCAGCCTCGCGGCGAGCGCGGTCGGTGGCGCGATCGGGGCCCGGAGGTCCATCGCCGAGGGCGTCGCGCGGCGGCTCGGCCGGGCCGACGGGGCGCACCTGGTGAACGCGGCGCTCGTCGCCTCGGCCGACCACGAGCTCAACGTGTCGACGTTCGCGGCGCGCATCGCCGCCTCGGCCGGCGCGGATCTCTATGCGTGCATCGGCGCTGCGCTCTACACGTTCACGGGGCCGAAGCACGGCACCTCGCCCGATCGCGTCGAGGCCCTCGTGGCAGCCTGTGCGCGCGACGGTGTGGCGACCGAGGTGCGGCGACGCATCTCGCTCGGCGAAGGGCTGCCCGGCTTCGGACACCCGCTCTACCCGCGAGG
>JAEUKC010000385.1:0-26837 GCA_016794445.1 Myxococcales bacterium | reverse complement strand
GTCACCGGCTGCCGCGGGCGCGACCTGCACGCCGTGCTGCCGCGAGACCGAGAGCGAAGCGATGCCGACGACCGCCGCCACCCCACCGAGAACCAGACCCGCACGAACGAACCCCTTGCGCATTTGCCCAAACCTCCCGATCCGCCGGACGGCGGAGCTTCAATGGAACAGCCTTCGTGCGGACTTGCAAGCGGTGCCTGCAACGACTCGGGCGGTGACGTGGACCTTCGCCACGAGTCGGTCGACGGACGGCGGCGTTACGGATTCAAGGAGAGGTTGGCCTTTGACGCCCGCCAGACCTGCTCCTACCCGGACGCCCCGTGCCGCGCCGCGAAGATCTCCGCCGTATCCTCCTGATCGGGTCCGGCCCGATCGTCATCGGACAGGCCTGCGAGTTCGACTACTCCGGCACACAGGGCGCCAAGGCCCTGGCCGCAGAAGGCTACGAGGTGGTCCTGGTCAACTCGAACCCGGCCACGATCATGACGGACCCGGAGCTCGCGGTCCGAACTTACGTCGAGCCCCTCACCGTCGACGCGTTGACCAAGGTCATCGAACGAGAGCGCCCGGACGCCCTCCTCCCCACCCTCGGCGGCCAGACCGCGCTCAACCTGGCCCTGGCTCTGGACGAGGCCGGGGTGCTCGCGAAGTACGGCGTGGAGCTGATCGGCGCGAGCCCCACGGCCATCCGCAAGGCCGAGGACCGCGGCCTCTTCAAGCTCGCCTGCGAGAAGGTCGGGCTGTCGGTCCCGAAGAGCGGGCACGCGCACTCGGTCGACGACGCGCGGGCGATCGTCGCCGAGATCGGCTACCCGGCCATCCTGCGGCCCTCGTTCACCCTCGGCGGCGCCGGCGGCGGCATCGTCTGGAGCGAGGGCGAGCTCGTGGCCAAGGTGGAGTGGGCGCTCGCCCAGTCGCCGACCCGCGAGGTGCTCATCGAGCAGAGCGTCCTCGGCTGGAAGGAGTACGAGCTCGAGGTCATCAGCGACTCGGTCGGAAACTTCGCCGTCGTCTGCTCGATCGAGAACATCGACCCGATGGGCGTGCACACGGGCGACTCGATCACCGTGGCCCCCGCGATGACGCTGACCGACCGCGAGCTGCAGCGCCTCCGCGACGGCGCGCGCGCGATCATGCGCGAGATCGGCGTGGCCACCGGCGGCGCCAACGTGCAGTTCGCGGTCAACCCGGCCAACGGCGACGTCATCGTCATCGAGATGAACCCGCGCGTCTCGCGGTCGAGCGCCCTCGCCTCCAAGGCCACCGGCTACGCGATCGCCAAGGTCGCCGCCAAGCTCGCCGTCGGCTACCGGCTCGACGAGCTCCGCAACGACATCACCCGCGTCACCAGCGCGGCCTTCGAGCCCACGATCGACTACGTGGTCGTCAAGTGGCCGCGCTTCGCCTTCGAGAAGTTCCCCGGCGCCGACCCGCGCCTCGGCACCCAGATGAAGTCGGTCGGTGAGGCCATGGCCATCGGCCGCACGTTCTGCGAGGCCCTGCAGAAGGCCGCGCGCTCGCTGGAGACCGGCAAGGACGGCCTCTCCTCCGGCCTCGCCACGCAGGACTACCCGGCCCTCGCCCAGGCGCTCGAGCGCGAGTCGCGCCGCGACCTCGGCATGGAGGCGGCCCCTGATCCGCACACCGCCGTGCGCAACGAGCCGACGGTCGACGAGCAGCGCGCCGCGCTCCGCCGCCTCATCGCGATCCCCACCGCCGACCGCTTCTTCCAGGTGGCAGACGCACTGCGCCTCGGGATCGAGGAGGCCGAGATCCACGCCATCACGGGCATCGACCCCTGGTTCCTGGCCCAGGTCCGCCGCATCCTCGCGTGCGAGCGCGCGCTCACGGGCGCGGCGCTGGAGCCCACGCGGGTGCGCGCCGCCAAGCAGCTCGGCTTCTCGGACCGCCAGATCGCCCGCGCGGCCGGCAAGACCGAGACCGAGGTGCGCACGTTTCGCGAGGGCGCCGCGATCCAGCCGGTGTTCTCCCGGGTCGACACCTGCGCCGCCGAGTTCGTCGCGCACACGCCGTACATGTACTCGACCTACGAGACGGTCGACGAGACGCCGCCCGACACCGATCGCCGCAAGGTGATCATCCTCGGTGGCGGCCCGAACCGCATCGGCCAGGGCATCGAGTTCGACTACTGCTGCGTGCACGCCGCGTTCGCGCTCCGCGAGCAGGGGTTCGAGACCATCATGGTCAACTGCAACCCCGAGACGGTGTCCACCGACTACGACACCTCCGATCGGCTGTATTTCGAGCCGCTCACGTTCGAGGACGTGCTCGCGATCTGCCGCAACGAGGCGCGCGGAGGCAAGCTCGCCGGGGTCATCGTGCAGCTCGGCGGGCAGACCCCGCTCAAGCTCGCCAAGCCGCTCGTCGCCGCGGGGATCCCCATCCTCGGCACGTCCGCCGAAGCCATCGACCGCGCCGAGGACCGCGCTCTCTTCGACGCGTTGCTCGGCAAGCTCGGCCTGCAGCGCCCCAAGGGCAGCATCGCGAACGACGCCGCCGGCGCGCGCCAGATCGCCCAGGAGCTCGGCTACCCGCTGCTCGTGCGCCCGAGCTACGTGCTCGGCGGTCGCGCGATGATGATCGTGCACGACCAGCAGGAGCTCGACCACTACGTCGGCGTCGCGGTCGAGGTGGCGATGGAGGCCATGCGCGACGCGCAGGCCGGCCACCAGAAGCCGGTGATCCTGCTCGATCAGTTCCTCAAGGACGCCATCGAGGTCGACGTGGACTGCGTGGCCGACGGCACCACGGTGGTGATCGGCGGGGTCATGCAGCACATCGAGGAGGCGGGCATCCACTCGGGCGACAGCGCCTGCGTCCTGCCGCCGCACACCCTGCCCCGCCACGTCGTCGCCTCCATCAAGGAGCAGACCCGCATGCTCGCCATCGAGCTCGGCGTGCGCGGCCTCATGAACGTGCAGTTCGGCGTGATCAACCAGATGACCTACGTCATCGAGGTCAACCCGCGGGCCTCGCGCACCTCGCCGTTCGTGTCGAAGGCCACCGGCGTGCCGCTCGCCAAGATCGCCGCCAAGGTCATGGCCGGCGCCACGCTCACCGAGCTCGGCATCGTGGACGAGGTCGTGCCCCGCCACGTCTGCGTCAAGGAGTCGGTGTTCCCCTTCAGCAAGTTCCCGGGCGTCGACACCATCCTCGGCCCCGAGATGCGCTCGACCGGCGAGGTCATGGGCATCGCGGCCACCTTCGAGGTCGCCTTCGGCAAGGCCATCACCGCCGCGAGCGGCCCCCTGCCCACCTCGGGCGCGGTCGTCTTCAGCGTCCGCGACGAGGACAAGCCGGTCGCCATCGTGTGCGCCCGCAAGCTGCACCGCATGGGCTTCACCTTGCTCGCCACCGGCGGCACCGCGGCGGCGTTCGGGCGCGCCGGCCTGCCCTGCGAGAGCGTGCAGAAGGTGCGCGACGGCTCCCCCCACATCGTCGATCGCATCCGCGACAAGGACGTGGTGCTGGTCATCAACACCACCACCGCCTCGCGGGAGATCCGCGATTCGTACGCGATCCGTCGGCAGAGCCTGCTGACCGGGAAGCCCTACTTCACCACGATGTCCGCGGCTCTCGCCGCCTGCGACGCCATCCAGGCCGGCGCCACCTGCGCCCCGGGGGCGCCCATCGAGGTGCGCAGTCTGCAGGAGTGGCACGCCAAGCCGGCCTCGGGGTAACCTGCCGCGGCCCGTGTCCAGCCACACCAACTCCTCACCCCGTCCCGCCCCCCCGGCAAGAGGGCCCGTCAGCGACGACGACGCCGTCGCCCTCGCCCTCGGCCTCACCTCCGTCATGGGGGAGCTCGACGAGCCCCACCAGCTCCGCCCGACGAGCGCGCCGGAGCCGATCCTGCAGCGCATGTACCGTGAGCTCCTGCGCATGCGGGTGCTCGACGCGCGCATGATCGTGCTGCAGCGCCAGGGGCGCGTGGGCTTCTACGGCGCGTGCACGGGGCAAGAGGCGGTGCCGATCGCGTGTGGCCTCGCGGTCGAGAGCGGCGACTGGGTGTTCCCGGCCCTCCGCGAGCAAGCGATCATGCTGGTGCGCGGCTTCCCGCTCACCACGTTCATCGCGCAGATCTTCGGCAACTCGGGCGACAACCAGAAGGGCCGCCAGATGCCCTCGCACATGAGCTCGCGCACGGTCCACCAGGTCTCCTGGTCGTCGTGCATCGGGCCCCAGGTGCCCCAGGCCGTCGGCACCGCGTGGGCCGCCAAGCTCCAGAAGACGCGCGACATCGCGGTCGGCTTCCTCGGCGACGGCGCCACGAGCGAGCCCGATTTTCATGCGGCCCTCACCTTCGCCGGCGTCCACCAGACCCCGAGCGTCATCGTCTGCCAGAACAACGGCTGGTCGATCAGCGTGCCGACCTCCAAGCAGACGGCGTCGGCCACCATCGCCGTCAAGGGCCTCGCCTACGGCGTGCCTTCGGTGCGCGTCGACGGGAACGACGTGCTCGCGGTGTACGAGGTGCTGCGCGAGGCCTTCGAGCGCGCGCGGAGCGGCGGCGGCCCCACGTTCGTCGAGTGTCTCACCTACCGCATCGGCGCCCACTCCACCTCGGACGATCCCACGCGCTACCGCACCCAGGCCGAGGTCGATCGCTGGCAGCGCCGCGACCCGGTCGAGCGCTTCCACCGCTGGCTCGCCGCGCGTGGCCTCACCGACGACGCCAGGCGGGCGGCGATCGAGGCCGAGCTCGACGCCGAGATCGTGCAGGTCATCAAGGAGGTCGAGGCGCTGCCGCCGCCGAGCCGCGAGAGCCTGTTCGACGACGTCTACGCCGAGCTCCCCTGGCACCTGCGCGAGCAGCGCGCCGAGCTCCTCGCCCTCCCGCCGGCGCCCACCCACTCCTGACATGTCCTCGGTGTCCTCCCGCGCAGCGGTGCGTCTCGCGACGCTCGTACTCTTGCTCGCCCTGCCCCTCGGGCCGGCCTCGTGCAGCAAGCCGGTGACCGAGGCCGATTGCAAGAAGCTCGTCGACAAGCTGGTCGATCTCCTGGCCGAGACCGAGGACAAGGCCGAGAAGGTGAAGCCCTCGGTGCAGGCCGACAAGGCCATGCTCGCCACCCTGCGCGAGACGTGCGTCGGCAAGATGAGCCGCGCGCAGTACGACTGCATCCTCGCCGCCAAGACCTTCGAGGCCGCGGCCTCCTGCGACGCCAAGTGAGCCCGCGCGTCGCCCTCGTCCTCCTCGCGCTGCTCTCGAGCGGCTGTTCGCGCACGCTCAACCAGGAGGACTGCAGCCGCTTCCGCGACCGCCTGCGCGCGTGGGGTGATCAGAAGGGCAAGGCCAAGTCCGACCCCAAGGCCGCCGAGACCTTCATGCAGAGCTGCGTCGGCACGACCGTCTCGCGGCGCACCGCCCGCTGCATGGAGCTCGCCAACGACGAGGCCGCGTTCTTCCGATGCCTCGACTGAGCGCGCTCCTCCTCGTCGCCATCGGCTGCGCCGGCTGCTTCGACGACCCGAAGCCGGGCACGCCTCCGCCGGCCGGGCCCGGCTACGACAAGGGCAACCCCGACGATCAGCGCCTGCTGACCAACGCCGACTGCGTCGAGCTCCGCGAGCAGCAGGTCACCCTGGCTGCCAAGGAGCAGACCACCGATCCAGTGCAGCAGGAGCAAATCGCCGCCAAGCTGCGGGTCGAGCGCAAGGACGAGCTCGCGAAGTGGGTGAAGTGGTGCTCGGGCCGGATCGTCCTCGTGAAGGACCTCCGGTGCATGAAGGAGTCGGTCAGCCTCTCCGGCTTCCTCGCCTGCGGGAGCAAGCCGGACGCGGGCCCGTCCGACGTCGCGACGGACGCCAAGCCCGGCTAGGCGCTACTCGGCGGCCACGGCCACGTCACGCAGGAGCGGGAACCCGAGGGCCTCGCGCTGGGCGAGCCAGGCCTCGGCGACCGCCTTGGCGAGGCCGCGCACGCGGCCGATGAAGCGCGCGCGCTCGGTCACGCCGATGGCGCCCCGCGCGTCGAGCACGTTGAAGGCGTGGGCCGCCTTGCACACGAAGTCGTAGGCGGGCGTGACGAGCTTCTTGCGCGGATCGGCGTCGCGCTCGAGGAGCCGCTTCGCCTCCTTCTCGCAGTGGTCGAACTGCCGGAAGTGCGCGTCGACGTCGGCCTCTTCGAAGTTGTACGTCGACCACTCCCACTCGTTGCGCTTGTAGAGCTCGCCGTAGGTGACGCCCTTGGCGAACTCCACGTCGAACACGTCGTCCTTGTCCTGCAGGTACATGGCGATGCGCTCGAGGCCGTAGGTGAGCTCGCCGGAGACCGGCTTGCAGTCGATGCCACCGACCTGCTGGAAGTACGTGAACTGCGAGATCTCGAGCCCGTCGATCCACACCTGCCAGCCGAGGCCCCACGCGCCGAGCGTGGGCGACTCCCAGTCGTCCTCGAGGAAGCGCAGGTCGTGCTCGAGCGCGTTGGTGCCGAGCGCCACCAGCGAGTCGACGTAGAGCTGCTGGATCTCGATGGGGCTCGGCTTGAGGATCACCTGGAACTGGTGGAACTGCTGGAGGCGGTTCGGGTTGTCGCCGTAGCGGCCGTCCGACGGGCGGCGCGACGGCTCCACGAACGCGACGTTCCACGGCTCCGGCCCGAGCGCGCGCAGGAACGTGGCCGGGTTGTACGTGCCCGCGCCCACCTCGGAGTTGTAGGGCTGGACGATCAGACAGCCGCGCTGGGCCCAGAACTTCTGCAGCTCGAGGATGAGATCTTGGAAGTACACGGGCCGGCTCTTACAACGTTTTTGCTCGGCCTGCGGCCGGTTTCGCGCTGGGCTCCTCGCCCATGGCGTCGCGTGTGGCTGCACAAATCCTCGGGCACGAATTTCCCCAAGGAACCTCGCAGCGAGGGAGTCCCATCCGCGTGACTCGACGGCCTTTTCCTGCGTTCTTCGCGCGACGCTGTACGCGCGCGGCCTGCGCGGCTACCCCGCCGCGTTCTGGATGGCCGATACTGACCGTGACCTCGTGGAGCGGGCCCGATCGGGCGATGCTGCGGCCTTCGCCGAGCTCGTGCGTCGCTACGGCCCTCGTGTCCGTCGGCTGGCCCGCAAGCTCGTCCGCGGGCACGCCGACGCCGACGACGTCGCCCAGGAGACCTTCGTCCGCGCCCACCAGGCGCTCCCTCGCTTCGATGGTCGCAGCGAGTTCTTCACCTGGATCTATCGGATCGCCGTGAACCTCTCCCTCAACCGCGCGCGCTCGCTCAACGTCCGGCGCCCCGTTGCGCTCGACGACCCGTCGATCGAGGGCGTGCTCACGACGCGCCAGGCCGAGGCGGGCGAGCAGCTCGAGCAGCGGCGCCTCGCCGCGGCCTTGCTCGAGGAGCTCGAGGGGCTCCCCCCAGGCCTTCGCGCCACGATGGTCATGGTCTGCATGGACGGCGTGCCGCAAGAAGAGGCGGCCACGATCCTCGGGTGCTCGGTCGGTACCGTCGCGTGGCGGGTGCACGAGGCGCGCAAGCGGCTCCGCGAGGGCCTCCGGGCCCGCGGCATGGAAGACGCGCTCGATCGGCTCGGCGGGCCCCGCGCGGGTGGGTCGAAGAAGGGAGCTTCGTCATGAGCACGAGTAAGGACCCGGCGCTCGACCAGCTGCTGCTCGGCCTGGCGTCCGGCGCCGAGGCGAACGACGACGACGCCTGGGTCAAGCGCGTCGCCTCGCGGGCGGGCCCCTTCGCGGGCACGCCGGTGCTGTCGCGCAGCGAGCTCGACGCCCTGCTGGCGGCCCCCCTCCCCGACGACGCCAGCGGAGATTTTGACCACGCCCACGCCACGAGGGACGATCACGCAGCCCACGCCGCCGACCATCACGGCGGCGACTGGGACGCGCCCTCGATCGGCACGACGGAGCCCCCCCGGCGTTCGTCGCCTGGTTCGTTCGAAGGGCGGCTATCCGAGGGGCGTTCGGGTGGTGCGGCCGGGGCGCAGTCGCGGGTGAGCAGCGCAGAAGAGGTTCGTGGCATGGAGGAGTCGATGTCCGAAGAGGAAGCGCCGAAGAAGAACGATCTCGGGGCCCTCGCCGGCCTCACCCGCAGCTCGCTCGCGGCCCCCGCGCCGGGGGGTCTCGGGGAGATCGACGGTGCGGCCAAGGCAGACGACTCCGGCCGGATCGACCTGCGCGCGATGATGGGTGGCGGCGAGTCCAGCAACGACGCCGACGGCGGCGTGGCGGCCGCGGCGGCCGCGGGCAAGCCCGACGACAACGTGATCGACATCGGCGCCATCCAGCGCGCCTCGGCCGCGCCCAAGCGCGTCTCGGCGGCCCCGGTGACCGAAGGCCCCACTCCCGTCTCTGCAGCTCCCTCCACGACGGGAGCGGCGGCGATGAGCGCCGCGGCCACGCCGGCCAAGCCGGCCGACAAGAAGGGCGGTGCTCTCTTCATCGGCCTCGGTCTCGCCGCGGCCGCGGCCATCGGCGTGGGCGTGATCGCGTTCTCCGGCGGCAAGAAGTCCGAGGAGACCGTGGCGGCGGCCAAGCCCGCGGCGAGCGCCGCGGCCGAGAAGAAGGACGAGAAGGCGAGCCCCATCGCGGCGACCGCCACGGCCAGCGCCGTGCCGCAGGCCGCCGATCCGGCGCCCGTGGCTTCGGCGAGCGCGGCACCGGAGCTCGTCGCCAAGAACGACCCCAAGATGGCGGGGACCGTCGCGGCTCCCGGAGGCACGGGCAACGCTCCGCCCGGCAAGGCCGGCCCCGCGGCGCCGAGCGCCAGCGCCAAGCCCGCCCCCACCATCGATCCGATTCACAAGCCGAGCGGCGGCAGCCTCGACGACGTCCTCGGCATCGGCAAGGACGACCCGAGCAAGAAGGCCGTCGCGACGCCGGATTCCAACCTCCCCGAGAAGCCCGACACGGGCGACATCCGCAGCGCGGTCCTCGGCAAGCAGGGCGCGGCGCAGTCGTGCGTGAAGGGGCTCGACGGCGACTCCTCCGTCGCGGTCACGTTCGGCCCCGCGGGCAACGTCACTGCCGTCGTGGTCACGAGCGGCCCGGCCAAGGGCACGGGCGCCGAGACGTGCATCAAGAACGCCTTCAACGGCGCCAAGGTCCCCGCCTCGAAGAAGGGCGGCACCGGCTACGCGAAGCTCCTGCCGTGATCTCTCACGAGAACTTGTAACCGAGCACGAGGGTGCGGGCGAGGAGCCCCCACCCGTCGACCGCGACGAACAAGAGCAGCTTGAGGGGTAGCGACACCTGTCCTGGTGAGAGCGAAGCGAGCCCTCCTGCGACGAGGATGTTCGCGACCACGAGGTCGAGCACCAGGAACGGCAGGAGCACCGCGAAGCCCAGCAGGAAGGCGCGGGTCAGCTCGCTCACGATGAACGCGGGGACGATCACCGCGAAGTCGGTCGCCGTCACCGCGGCCCGCTGCGCCTCGGGGCGCGCCGCCTTCGCGAGCGCGAGGAACCGCGCCGTCTCCTTGGCTTCCGCGTTGTCGACCAGGAACTTGCGCATCGGGCCCTCGACCGCTGCGAGCCCGTCGGTCACCAGCGCGACCGTGTCGCCGCCTTCGTTGGCCCGCGCGAGCACCGGCGCGCCGCGCGCGACGATCGCGCTCCCGACCGGCGCCATGGCCACCGCCGACAGCACGGCGGCGAGCGCGAGGATGACCGTGTTGGAGGGCACCTGCTGCACGCCGATCGCGTTGCGGGCGATCTGCAGCACCGTGGAGATCTTCACGAACGCCGTGGTCGCCATCAGGAGCAGCGGTACGAGCGACACGAGCGCCAGCACCACGACCAGGAGGACGGGGCGGCCGAGGGCGTCGGTGGGGGCGGCCATGGGTCCGAGCAGCTTAGCCCCGGAGCTCGGCCAGCTTGAAGCGTCCGATGACGTTGCGGAGCTGTTGCTCCGCCGCCGGGGTCAGCGCGCCCTTCATCAGGAGCCGGGGCCGTCCGTCCTCGCGGACGATGCGCAGCGTGGCGGCGGGGACCCTGTTGCGCTGCACGACGTCGCGCAGCTCGCCGAGCACGCGCGCGGGCAGGCGCCCGGAGGCCACCTCGAGCTTGCCGTGGGTCACCCGACAGGTGGCGATGGTGCGCGCCCGCTGGGCCGCGAACCACAGCGCGACGAGCGCCGCCGCGATCACGAGGAGCCACTCCATCAGGGCCCCGCCCCGTGACGATGGCCGAGAGGCGCGGCGCGGAGCGCGCCGTCGGCGGTGCGCACGAAGACCCCCTCGCCCTCGGAGCAGACGCCGATCAGGCTCGCCCCCGCGGGCAGCGCGGCGTCGAGCGGCCACGTGGCGACGAGCGCGTAGTCCTCGCCGCCCGCGAGCACCGCCTGCTCGAGATCGGCGCCGAGCGCCGTCGCGAGCGCGCGCGCGTCGGTACGAACCCGGCCGAGCAACGCCGCGGCGTCGAGCTCCACGCGCACCCGCGAGGCGGTGGCCAGGTGACCGACGTCCTGCCCGAGGCCGTCCGAGACGTCGATCATCGCCGTCGCGTGCGCCGCGAGCGTCGCGGCCTCGGCGAGCAGCACCGGGGGTCTCCTGAACACGTCCACGCAACGGTGGGTCGACCCCAGAGAGAGCGCGCGCAGCCCGAGGGCCGCCTCGCCGAGCGCGCCGAACACGAGCACCCGATCTCCGGGACGCGCGCCGCTGCGGGGCACGGGGCGGGCGGCCCGGCCGAGGACGGTGGTGGTGAGCGAGAGCGCCGGGCCGCGCGAGAGGTTCCCGCCCACGATCCTCGCGGAGAGCGCCGCGCAGGCCTCCCGCTGACCGCGCGCGATGCGCGCGATCCCGTCGTCGTCGAGCCAGTCCGGGAGCGTCCACGCCGAGAGGATGGCGCTCGGTGCCGCGCCCATGGCGAGCACGTCGCTCGCCGCCGCGACCGTCGCGCGGTAGCCCACGTCCTCGAGCATCGCCCCGTCGAGCGCGCGCGGCGGGAAGTGCACGCCCTCGACGCAGGCATCGACGGTCAGGACCCAGCCGTCGAGCACCGCGCAATCGTCCCCGAGCCCCTCGGCGCGGTCGCCGAGCGCGGCCGCGATCGCCGCGATGCGCGCGAACTCGTCCGCCATCGTCCGGGCTCGCCTCAGCGCGTCTCGAGCGGGAAGCGCACGGTGAACGCGGTGCCGCGCGGCCGCCCCTCGGTGCCCCCGTTGCCCACGGAGATCGTGCCGCCGTGCATCTCGACGATGCGCTTGACGATGGAGAGGCCGAGACCGGTGCCGCCGTGCTCGCGCGTGGACGAGCCGTCGACCTGGTAGAAGGCGTCGAAGATCTTGCCGTGCTCGGCCTCGGGGATGCCGATGCCGGTGTCCTCCACCCGCGCGAGGACCGCCGTGGGGCGGGCCGCGAACAGCACGTAGCCCATGTCGTCCTCGGGCTCGCCGGCCGCCTCGGTGAGCGCCACGAGACGCACCGTGCCGCCGGCGGGGGTGAACTTGACGGCGTTCTCGGCGAGGTTGGTGAACACCTGGCGCAGCCGCTCGGCGTCGCCGCGCAGGATCGGGATGCGCGGGGCCACGTCGACCTCGAGCTTGAGCCCCTTGCGCAGCGCCGAGGGCAGCAGCGTGGCGGCGACGTCCTCGAGCACCGACCCGATGGCGACGTCGGCGGGGCGCAGCGAGAGGGTGCCGCTCTCGAGCTTGGACTGGTCGAGGAGGCTCTTGATGAGGGAGAGCAGCTGCTCGCCCTTCTCGCGGATCGTCTGCACGAACTCGAGCTGCTCGGGGTTGAGCGGACCGCCGATGCCCTCGGCGAGCATCTCGCCGTAGCCGAGGATCGAGGTCAACGGGGTGCGCAGCTCGTGGCTCACGGTGGCGAGGAAGTTGGACTTGAGGCGGTCGAGCTCCTTGAGGCGCTCGTACGACTCGGTGAGCTTCTGGTTCTGCTCCTGCAGCTCGCGGTAGCTCTCGCGCACGCTCGCGAGGTGCATCTGCGAGGTGAGGAGGGCGCGGTGGCCGCTGAAGAGGATGAGGTCGAGCACCGCCTGCAGGTGCTTGGCGATCCGCGTCACCGTGTCGGTGCGCGCGCGCGGCATCTTGGGCAAGAGGTCGCGCGCCTTCTCGGGCTCGATCCCGGCGTCGATGCGCAGGAGCGAGCGTGGCACCTCGCGCACCTCGGCGGGCAGGAACGGCCCGATGATCACGCGGCCGAGCCGGCGCCCGTCGTAGTCGAGGCCCACGATCCGGTAGAGCGCCCCCGTGAAGCAGGGGTGGGTGGCCTCGCCGGTCGGGCCCGGATCGGCCGACTTCACGGCGCCGACGGTGGATGCACAGGCCGAGCGCCCGTCGCGGAGGCTCTGGAGGTACACGCACATCGCCTGCTCCTGCACGGAGTCGGCGAGGAAGGCGCCGTCGGTCGCGTAGATGCGGACCGGGATGCCGAAGAGGGCGTGGAACGACTTGCAGACCTCCTGGAGCGCCTCGCGATCGACCAGGTCTTCGAGCCGCAAGCCCTGACCCATCGTGAGCGCGTCGATGGAGCGCGCGCCCCCTTGAGGGCCGGTCTGCGACGCTTGTCCACCCGGGCTCTGCGGGCCCCGCGGGTTGTTCACGCGCCCCCCTTGCCGCCGTCGCGACCCCGCGTGCTCGACGCCGCCGCGCGGGGATCGACGCCGACCGCCGCCTCGATGAGCTTCTGCGGGTCGCCGACCACGCCGAGCTGCTTGGCGAGCGCGGCCACGAAGGTGTCGCTGCGGACGCGGAACTTGTTCGAGAAGTCGTGCTCGGCGTCGAGCCGGGACCACGTCATGGCGAGCAGGCCGAGGAACGTCTCGAGCACCCCTTCGCCTCGCGTCGCGACGGCCTTGTAGACGGGCTCGCGCCCGTGCTTGGCGAGGTCGGCGAGCTCCTCGTCGCTGCGCACCGCGGGCAGGTCTCGCTTGTTGAACTGGATGACGAGCGGCATCTTGCGGAGATCGAGGCCGTTGTCCTTGAGGTTCTGCCGCAGGTCGAGGAACGCGACCCGGTTGTTCTCGGCCTCGGCGAGCTGCGAGTCGGCGATGAACGCGACGCCGTCCGCGCCCTGCAACACGAGCTTGCGCGTGGAGGCGTGGATCACCTGCCCGGGGACGGTGAAGAGCTTCACGCGCAGCGAGAGGTCGCCCTCGGTCTTGAAGGCGAGCGGCAGGAGATCGAAGAACAGCGTCCGATCATCCCGCGTCTCGAGGGTCATCAGGCGCCCGCGCGACGAGTCGGAGGTGACCCGATGCAGTGCCTGGAGGTTGCTGGTCTTCCCGCTGAGGGCCGGGCCGTAATACACGAGCTTGATGGTCAACTCTCGTGCGACGAAGTCGAGCTGCACGGGGTCACCGTAGATGGCTCCGCCGCGGACGCCAACCCGAGAAGGGCCCCTGTAGGACCAGCTGGCAGGTTCCCCCCGGTCCAGGCTCGAAAGACGGCAAGTGGTCGGGTGTGCCGACACCACCCCCCTCGGGGACGTCCGGGAGCGACAAAGGCAAATCGATCTGACGCTGGAAGATTTCGCTTCTGCGGCAGTCGTGGCAAGATCCACCGACGGCGTCCCATCCATGTGACGCGCGCCGACCTTTCCTTCCCCTCTCTCCGTTCAGGTAGAAGCACCTCCGTGGGTCAGATCAATCCGGGTCTCATCGTCGCCGGTCGTTATCGGCTGCTGCGCAAGCTCGGTCAGGGCGGGATGGGGACCGTCTGGTCGGCGCGCAACGAGCTCATCGATCGCGAGGTGGCGATCAAGATGATGCGCCCGGAGGCCGCGGCGAACCCGGTCTCGCTGCAGCGCTTCTTCACGGAGGCCAAGGCCTCGGGGCGCCTCCGCCACCCGAACATCACCGAGATCTTCGACCTCGGCCAGGCCGAGGACGGCTCGCCGTTCCTCGTACTCGAGCTCCTCACCGGCGAGCCGCTCGACTCGGTGCTCCGGCGTGTCCCCACGCTCGCCCCCGTCCAGACCCTGCTCCTCGCCAAGTCGATCGCGGCGGGGCTCAACGTCGCGCACGCCAAGGGCATCGTCCACCGCGACCTCAAGCCCGCCAACATCTTCCTCCACCGCGATCCGATCACGCTCGACGTCATCCCCAAGGTGCTCGATTTCGGCATCTCCAAGGTCACCGGGCCCGAGGCGATCGACCACCACGCCACCCACACGGGCACGGTCGTCGGCTCGCCCACGTACATGAGCCCCGAGCAGGCCCGCGGCGTGAGCGACATCGACGCGCGCGCCGACATCTGGTCGGTCGGCGTGCTCATGTACAAGTGCCTCACCGGTCGCGCCCCGTTCAACGCCGCGAACTACAACGCGCTGATGGTCGCGATCATGACCGAGCCGCACCCCCCGGTGCAGAAGTGGGTGCCCACCGTGCCCACGTTCGTCTCGGAGATCATCGACAACTGCCTGCGCAAGGAGCGCAGCGATCGCGTGCAGAGCGCCAAGGCGCTCATCTCGCTCATCGACAGCGCCCTCCTCGGCATGAACGCCGAGCGCGCCAAGCTCGAGCTGCCGTCGGACGACCTCGACGACGACATGCCCACCATCGCGCGCGGAGACCGCAGCGACCTCATCGCGATGGTCACCGCGTCGACGGCGGCTGCGCCCGCGAGCCACGCGCCCTCCACCACGCCTCCCTCCACCGCCCGCGCGAGCGCGCCGGCGGGCTTCGCCAACGCGCCGGCACGACCTGCCGCGCCGTCTCGCCCAGGGGGTGCGCCCCCGCCGTTGCCCAAGTCCACCCAGATGGGCCTCGCGCCGCCGCCGCCGCAGCCCCCGGCCTCGCAGAGCGGCGGGTTCAGCGCGGTCGGTGGCTTCGCCCCCGCCCCCTCGGTGCCGGCCGTCGTGGTCGCGCCCACGCCGGAGATCCAGCCGCTGTTCGGCATGGACAACGGACAGGCCACGGGCTCGCCCACCGTCGTCTCGCAGCCGCCGATTGCCACCACGAACATGGCGGCCACCTCGGTCGTCCAGCCTCGCAAGCGCACGGGGCTCGTGGTCGGCGTCGTCGCCGTGCTCCTCGTCACGGGCGTCGGCGTCGGCGTCGCGTTGCGCATGAGCACCGGCTCGAGTCCAGCGGCCTCCGAGGGCGACAAGGACAAGGACAAGGACGAGCCGTCGACCAAGAAGAAGAAGCCGCCGAAGGACGACGACTCCGCCGCCTCGGTCGGCAAGATCGAGTCGCCCGACGACCCGCCCCCCAAGGCCTCGGCCAAGCCCAGCGCCTCGGTGTCGGTGTCGGCCCCCGCGTCGACGCCGGCCGCGACCACCAACACACCCGCGCCCCCGACGGTGACGGCGCCCACGGCGCCGCCGACGGTGACGCAGCCGGTGCCGACCACCACATCGGTAGGCACCACCAAACCGACGGCGAAGCCCACGGGCACGCCGACCAAGAAGCCGCCGACCAGCGTCGACGGACCAGGGTTCTGATGTCTGGATCTCCCCGCTCGCAGCGTCGTCGTGACCGCGCCGTCGCCTCCCTGCTCTGCCTCTCGCTCGTCACGAGCACGGGCTTCTTGGGCCCCGCGCTGCTCGACGTGAGCGTCGCGCATGCCCAGGCCAAGCCGGCCGGGCCGAGCCCCAAGGAGCTCGAGGCGGCGAAGAAGGCCTTCTTCGAGGGCCTGGATTTCGAGAAGGCAGAGAAGTGGGCCGAGGCCCTCAAGCGCTTCGAAGAGGTGGCCAAGGTCCGCATGACCCCGCAGGTGCGGTTCCACATCGCGCTCTGCAAGGAGAAGATGGGCCTGCTCATCGAGGCGCTTCGCGACTTCGAGCAGGCCGAGGCCGACGCCAAGAGCGAGAAGGTCGGCACGGTGCTCAAGGAGGCGCCCGAGCACGCCGCGGCCATCAAGGCACGCATCCCGAAGCTCAAGCTCAAGCTGCCGAGCGACGTCGAGAAGTTCTCGGTCACGGTGGACGGCGCGGCCATCGACGCCCAGGGCGCCGACGAGATCTCGCTCAACCCGGGCACGCACAAGGTCGAGGCGAGCGCCGAGGGCCGCGAATCGTTCTCGGCGGACGTCCCCCTCGCCGAGGGCGAGTCCAAGACCCTGCAGATCAAGCTGCCGAAGCCCGGCGAGCCCGTCTCCAAGGACCCGCCGCCGCCCGTCAAGCCCGACCCCACCCCCGGCAAGAAGGGGCCGCCCGTGCTCGCGCTCGTGGTGGGCGGCGTCGGCGTGCTCTCGTTGCTCGGTGCCGGTGGCTTCTACCTCGCGCGCTCCTCGGTGAAGAGCGACCTCGACGAGAGCTGCGGCGCGGACGGGCAGTCGTGCCAGCCTGACAAGGCCGACGCGATCGCCAACGGCCGCACGTACACGACGCTCACCAACGTGTTCGCGATCGTCGGCCTCGTCGGCGTGACGGCGGGCGTGGTGCTCTACGTGACGAGCCCCAAGGACGACGCTCCCAAGGCGCCGGCCACCTCCCTCAGGCTCCTCCCGTCGGCACCGGGGGCCAACGTCGGCGGCCTGTCGCTGGCCGGAGCGTTCTAGATGTCTCGCGTTTCGCTCCGTCGTTGGAGCAAGGCCACCTGGTGCATTCCCGTGGGTGTCGTCGTGTTCGCGGCCACCACCGTGCACTGTGGGTGGCCGAGCTACGCCATCGTCTCCGAGACCGTCGACACGGGCACCCCCGTCGGCGAGACCGGCGGCGACGTGACCCCATACGATGCGCCGTCCGGCTCCTGTCTCGACGGCGCGATCGTCGTAGGCGCTTCGCTCCCATGCGCCTGCGGCGGTGGCGGCGACGCCGGCGCCGACGGCGGCGACGCAGGGGTCGGCGCGCAGGCGTGCACGCTCGACGGCGCGCTCGCGCCCACCTGCGTGGGCTGTCCGGGCACGACCGAGTGCGACGCCGTGACGGTCGATCCCGGCATGACCTGCATCGCGGGCGGCCTCGTGCGCCTCGGCGCGACCAACGCCTCCGTGTGCCCCGCGGGCGCGGGAGGCTGCCCGGTGGAGATGCCGGAGCACGTGGTCGCGGTCAGCCGCTTCCAGCTCGACGAGCAAGAGGTCACGGTCAAGCGCTTCCGCGACTGGTGGAAGACCGGCCACGCGCCGCCGAGCGCCGGAAGCACCGCGTTCACCGCGGGCGACGGCACCAAGGTCGTGTGGGACGCGAGCTACACCATCACGGCCCCGCCCTTCGCCGACGCCACCAACGGCTCGGTGTGGCTGCCCGACACCACGCCGGGCGTGGCCGACACCAAGAACGACGCGCTCCCGATCAACCACGTCGACTGGTCCACCGCCCTCGCCTACTGCATGAGCCTCGGCAAGCGCTGGCCGACCGAGGCCGAGTGGGAGGCCGCCGCGAGCGGCCGCAACGGACGCCTGTTCCCCTTCGAGGCGCCCGAGACGCGCAACGCGGCCCCGACGAGCGCGATGCTCCCCTGCGACAAGGCCGTCTCCAAGGTCAGCAGCTGCGGCACGCCGACCGGCACCCCGCCGGTGAAGGGTCAGTCGCCGGATGGCGTGAAAGACCTCGCCGGGTCGCTGGCCGAGTGGGTGCTCGACGTCCAGCCGGCCGGCGGCGCTGCGTGCACGAGCAACTGCTACCCGTCGTTCGCGACCGTCGATCCGGTGCTGTTCGTGCCCGGCGTCGCCGAGCACGGCATCCGCGGCGGGCACTTCCAGGACGACCAGCCCCGGAACCTCCGCGCCCAGGCGCGCGACTTCGCCCCGCTCACGACCAAGCGCGCGACCCTCGGCTTCCGCTGCGCGAAGTGAACCGAGTGAGCCGGAGGCGAACGCCGGGAACGGCGGCCGCCTCCACGGGCGGCCGCTCGTCCAACTTCAGCTCAGGTCGGCGCGGGCGGCGTCGCAGAGGAGCAGCGCGATCTCCCGGATGCGACCCTCGTCGGGCCCCTCCACCATCACGCGCAGCTTGGGCTCGGTGCCGCTCCAGCGGACGAGGATGCGGCCCTCGGCGCCGAGCGCCTCTTCGTGCGACGAGAGCGCCGACGAGAGCGCCGGCATCTCCTCGATCGGACGCCGCGCCTTGAGCGTGACGCCCTCGAGCACCTGCGGCACGCGCGTCATCACCGTCCGGGAGAGCTCGGAGAGCGGCCGCTGCTCCCGGACCATGACCGCGAGCACCTGCAGCGCCGCCACGATGCCGTCGCCGGTCGAGGCGTGGTCGAGGAAGATCAGGTGCCCCGACTGCTCGCCGCCGAAGCGGTAGCCGCCGCGCCGCATCTCCTCGACGACGTAGCGATCGCCGACCGCCGTGCGCACCAGGCGCGCCCCGATCCCCGTGAGGGCGCGCTCGAGGCCGAGGTTCGACATCACCGTGGCGACGAGCCCCCCACCCGCGAGCTCGCCGCGCTGGTGCATGCGGGTCGCGCAGAGCGCCATGATGACGTCGCCGTCGACGACCTCGCCCTCTTCGTCGACCACGATCAGACGGTCGGCGTCTCCGTCGAGCGCGATGCCGATGTGCGCCTTCTGCTTGAGCACGTGGTCGCGCATCGTGTGCGGGTGCAGCGCGCCGCAGTCCTTGTTGATGTTGCGGCCGTTGGGCTTGACGCCGTAGGCCAGCACCTCGGCGCCGAGCTCGGCGAACACCGCCGGGGCGACCTTGTACGCCGCGCCGTGCGCCGCATCGACGACCACCCGCAGCCCGTCGAGGGAGAGCTCGCGCGGGAACGTGGCCTTGGCGTTGGTCACGTACCGACCCGCGGCGGCCTCGATGCGCTCGGCGCGGCCGACCAGCTCGCCGGTCGGGCGCCGTGCTTCGAGCGCGCCGTCGAGCATCAGGCGCTCGATATCGGCCTCTTGCTCGTCCGGGAGCTTGAACCCGTCGGGCCCGAACAGCTTGATGCCGTTGTCCTGGAACGGGTTGTGGCTTGCGCTGATGACGACGCCGGCGTCGGCGCGCATGGAGGTGGTGAGGTAGGCGACGGCCGGCGTCGGGATCGGCCCGCACAACATGACCCGCCCGCCCATGGCGCACACGCCGCTCGCGAGCGCCGTCTCGATCATGTAGCCCGAGAGCCGGGTGTCCTTGCCGACGATGACCTTGGCCGGGCGCCCCCCGCGGCGCGCGACGTGCGCCACCGCGCAGCCCACCTTGAAGGCGATCTCCGGGGTCATCGGCGGCTCGTTGGCGACCCCGCGGATGCCGTCGGTGCCGAACAGGCGCCGCTCGTTCTTCACGGGCTCCGGCGCGGGCTCGACGCGCGTGTCGGTGCCGGGGTTCTCTGCGGACTGCGCCTTCGATTCGTCGCGTTTCCTGCTGGCCAAGCGGAGCCCTCGGATCGGAACACGCCGGGCATCCCCCCGGAGCGCTCGGACCCCATGAATGTCATTCGCGGAAGTTGATGAACTGCAGATCGATACCGAAATCACTGCCGCGCAGGAGCCGGATGGCCTCCTGCAGATCGTCCCGGTTCTTGCCCGTGACGCGCACCTGTTGCTCCTGGATCGCGGCCTGGACCTTGAGCTTGCTGTCCTTGAGGGCCCGCACGAGCTCCTTGGCCTTCTCGGTCTCGATGCCCTCCTTGACCTTCACGAGCACCTTGCTCGACCCCTTGGGACCGGGCTCGGGGTCGCCGATCTCGATGCTACGGAGCGACACCTTGCGCTTGACGAGCTTGTCCTCGAGGACCTTGAGCGCCGCGCGGACGCGGTCCTCGGTGCTCGCCGTGACGAGCAGACCGTCCTTGTTCTTCTCGATGGCCGCGTTGGTGCCCTGGAAGTCGAAGCGCTGGGCGAGCTCCTTCTGGACCTGCCCGAGGGCGTTGTCGATCTCGTTCCACTGGACCTTCGAGACAGCGTCGAACGACGGCACGGCGCACCTCCAACCGGGGGTCTCGGTTAGTCCTTCGAGCGCCGAGCGTCGAGCGCTCGTGGCAGGGGCAGCTGCTCGTGGCCCCGCCGGCCCGCGACCTTGCGCCGCAGCCGCTCGCGGCGGTGGTCGAACCGGGCCGGGTCCTCGGTCGTGCCCTGCTCGACCACCCGGAGGGCCTCTTCGGGGGCGCGGAGCCGGTGCTCGAGGAGCTTGGCGAGCTCCAGGCGGGCGTGGGGGTCGTCGTGGTGCTGGGCCAGGTGGGCGAAATCGTCGCGCGCCGCCTCGACGTCGCGCGCCTTCTTGTGGAGGCCTCCGCGGACGGTGCGCGCGCGGAGGGTGAGCAGCGCGTCGGCGCCGTCGCGCTCGGCGTCGGCCACGGCCACGTCGGCCGCGCGCCGGGCGAGGGCGAGCGCCCCGGCGCGGTCGAGCGTACGGGCGAGGCCGACCAGATCGTGCGAGGTCAGGCGCGAAGCGGGCGCGTCGTCGCTCGCGACGCTGCGGAGGCCCTCGGCGTAGACGCCGACGAGGCCGGCCATCGACACCACGTCCCAGAGGTTGTGGTCGCAGACGGCGCGGATGGCGTCCGCGTCGCCGTGCCGCAGGAACTGGGTGTAGCGCGCGGGGACCTCGCCGCCGTCGATGTCGCCCTCGCGCGCGAAGCCGAGCAGGGTGCGCTCGAGCGCCACGAGCTTGCACGAGGCGACCCGCTGGGCGCCCTCGTCGTCCCACCGCTCCATGCTCGGCGCCCCTGCCCCGGCCACGGCCCTCTCCGCCGCGCGCGGGGGCGCGCGACGGTGGATGCGGCGCGCGAGGTGGACCAGATCGAAGTGCGGCGGCTCCTGCGGCAAAGGAAGCCGGTTCATCACGTACCGGGTGCGGAGGAGCGGCATGTCGAACGACTTGCCGTTGAAGGTCACCAGCATCGACGACGCGGCGATCCGCTCGGCGAGCCGCGCGAGCATGGGGGCCTCCTCGCCGAGCCGCCGCAGCAGGAGCTGCTCGACGACGAACGAGCTGCCCTCGAACCACGCGACGCCGATCAGGAACGGGATGGTGCCCGTCCCCCCGGCGAGCCCGGTCGCCTCGGTGTCGAGGTAGAGCGCGCGGCTCGGGTCGCAGCCGGCGAGGCCGGGGTCGATTGCGAGGAGTGCGAGGTCGTCCCCCTGGGCGCCGCGGGCGGCGTGAACGTCGGCCCACCCGACGCGCGATTGCACGGGGTGCGGGACCTGTCGCACGTGCACGGGGCCGAGCGCGGTGGCCTCCTCCTCGAACGGCAGCGGGCTCGCGGCGAGCCGCGCCTCGATCTCGGCGGCCTGCTTCTCGCGCGCCTCGGCCACCTTGGAGCGCGACCGCGCGACGAGGTCGCTCATGCGCGCCCGGAGCGCGGCCAGGCGATCGTCGAGCGGCGGTTCGACGGCGGGCTCGGGCGTGCGCGGGGGCGTACCGGCGCTCGGCCGGAGCCGGGAGAGCTTGGTCCGCAGGTCCACGGCCCCATCCTAACGGCCCTCTGGACGGATGTGCAGGGTCTTGAGAAGATCCAGCCCTGGATGGCCCCTCCCGCCCCCAACCTCGGGTTGCGGTCCCAGCTCCTCCTGTCGCTGGGGTTGCTGGCCGTGGTGGCGTTCGTCCCGCTCTACTTCGCGCTCGCCGGGCTCACGCGGGTGACCCTCGAGCGCACCCGCGACGACGCGGCGAAGGCCCTCGGGCGCGCCGTGGCGGGCCGACTCGGCGACCACGTCGGCGGTGCAGACCCCGCCCTGCGCGACGTCGCGATGGCGTCGCTCGACGCTTCGGCCCGGGAAGGCGTCGTGGCGATCCGGGTGGCCCGGCCGGCGAGGCCTGCGCTCGAGGTCGGCAACGAGGCCGCGCTCAGCGCGCTGCGCGCCCACGCACCACAGGCCGGCGAGCACACGCTGCGCGGAGACGCGCCGGGACTCGGGCCCTACGTCGCGACCGAGGTGGCGAGCGAGCGTGGCGTCGTGCAGGTCGCGCTCCGGATCGGCGACGAGGCCTCGCGCGCGGCCCCGCTGCTGCGCTTGCTGGCGTTCTACACCGCGGGCTTCGCGGTCATCCTGCTCACGCTCGCGTACACGCTGCTCACGCGCCTCATCGTGCGGCCCGTCGGCGCGCTCGCCGTCGCGACCGCGCGCATCGCGGAGCGCAGGCCCCGCGGTGACGCCGACTCCGACGACCCACACCCGAGCCTGCGGCTGCTCGATCCCGCGCGCGGGGGCGCCAAGGAGGTGGTGGAGCTCGGGCGGGCGATCGCCGCCACCACCGGGCTCCTGGTCGAGCGCGAGCGCAGCCTCGCCGCCAAGGTGCGCCAGCTCGAGGCCGCTCGCGCCGATCTGCTGGCCGCCCGCGACGCCATCGTGCGCAGCGAGCGCCTGGCCTCGGTGGGGCGCCTGGCCGCGGGTCTCGCGCACGAGGTCGGCAACCCGCTCGCGGCGCTCCTCGGGCTCGAGGAGGTGCTCCTGCTCTCGGGCCTCGACGAGGAGAGCCACGACCTCGTCCAGCGCATGAAGCGAGAGACCGAGCGCATGCACGTCGTCATGCGCGATCTCCTCGAGTTCGCTCGCTCGGGCCAGGATCCGGCCGCGCCGGCGCCCGACGCCTCGTGCGCGGTGGCCGAGGTCGCGGCCGAGGTCGTCGCCCTGCTCACACCGCAGAAGGCCTTGCGGGACGTCGAGGTCACGCTCGACGTCGAGCCCGCCCTCCCTCCCGTGCGGTTGCCCGGGGCGCGCTTGCAGCAGGTGCTGCTCAACCTCGTGCTCAACGCGGCGGACGCGATCGGCGAGGGCGGCGGCTCGCGCATCGGCCTCCGCGCCGAGCGCGCCGGCAAGCACCGCGTCCGCATCCTCGTCGAGGACGACGGCCCGGGCATCCCCGAGCGCATCCGCGAGACCCTCTTCGAGCCGTTCGTCACCACCAAGGAGGTCGGCAAGGGCACGGGCCTCGGGCTCGCGGTGTGCCGTGGCATCGTCGACGGCGCGCACGGCACGCTCGTCGTCGCCACGCCGAAGGGCCGCGGCACCACCTTCGTCATCGAGCTCCCCACCGTCGACGCGCCCCTGCCCCCGCGTTCGATCGCGCCGCCGCCCGCGACCGGCTACTGACGAGGACATGCTCGAGCTCGTTCGCACCGCCGAGGCTGCCGACGCCGAACCGATCGATCGCGCCCTCACGCGCGCGCGCAGCGAGCACGTGGTGCGCCTCGTCGGGCTGGGCGACGCCGACGCCGAGATCGCGGCTGCGGTGGACGCGGGTGTCGAGCTCCTCGTGCGGGAGACCCCGGAGCCCCAGCACCTCCGCGGCAAGCGCGTCCTCGTGACGCGCGCCGCCCACCAGGCCAGGGAGACCGTGCGCGGCCTGCGGCGGCGCGGCGCGGAGCCGCTCGAGCTCCCCACCATCCTCATCGGCCCGCCCGAAGACCCGGCGCCCCTCGCCGCGGCCGCGGCGGATCCGAGCCGGTGGGACGTGATCGCGCTCACCAGCGAGAACGGCGTCGAGGCCTTCTTCACGGCGCTGGCGGCGGCCCACCACGACGCCCGCGCCCTCGCCGGCCGCCTCGTGGCGGTCATCGGTCCCGGCACCGCGCGCGCGCTCGAACGCCACGGCGTGCGCCCCGACCTCGTCGCCGAGGAGCACCGCGGCGAAGCGCTCGCCGAGGCCATCGTGAAGGCCCTCGGCCCACGGTGCGCGCAGGCCTCGGTGCTCTTGCCGCGCGCCGCCGTCGCGCGCGACGCGCTGCCGGACGCCCTCCGCGCGGTGTGCGCCCGCGTCGACGTCATCGAGGCCTACCGCACCCGGGCGCCCGACGCGTCCATCCTCGCGGCGCTCCGCGCCACCCTCGAGGCGCGCCGGATCGACGTCGTGCTGTTCACCGCCAGCTCCACGGTGCAGAACCTGTGCACCCACGTGCCCGACGCGGCGCGACTCCTGACCGGTGTGGTCGTCGCGACCATCGGCCCCATCACCAGCGAGGCCTGCGCGCGCGCGGGAATCCCGGTCACCGTCGAGGCGTCGCCCTACACCGTCCCGTCACTGCTCGCGGCGCTCGAGCGTCACTTCGCGGGCACGCCGAACAGCTCGTCCTGATCGGCGACCTGCGCGTGGCAGGTCACGCACGGCTCGAGGCGACCCCGACGGACCTCGTTGCGGCGCGCGTCCGTCTCCACGTAGATCCACCCCGCCGCGGTCTTCTCCATCACGAACACGGGGCCCGGCAGCTCCGAGATCCGCTCGACGAGGATCTCGACCACCACCGTGCCCTCCTTCACCTTGCCGCCCGGGCCCAGCGCCACGTACTCCGCGGCCGAGCCCTTGACGTGGATGTCGGCGTCGTAGCGCCCGAACCAGTGTCCGTGCGAGACGAAGCGCTGGGGGTTCGCCCGCGGCCAGGTGCTCGCGACGGTGGCATACGACCACGGGGTGCCCGAGGCGATCGCGCTGCTCGCGGAGGCGGGCGGCGGCGTGTCCTTGTGGCTCACCCCCACGGGATCCATGGGCTCGCGGCACGCGAAGGCGAAGGGGGAGGCCCAGCCACAGCCGAGCACCACGAGCCAAGCCCTCCGCACCGCCTCCCTCTAGCACGAACGTGCTACCTTCTCCTGGTCGCGTGCAACGCCGCTCTGTCGTCCGAGCCCTAGGTGGCCTCGCCCTCGGTGGCCTGGCCCTCGCCGCGTTGCCCGCGTTCTCCCTGCGTACCGCCCGGGCGGCGTCCGGCGGGCCGTGGCTCGGGGTCACGATGGAGAAGGCCAAGGCCGGCGTGGGCGTCGTCGTGCTGCACGCGGTCCGCGGATCGCCTGCGGCCAAGGGCGGCGTCTTCGACGGCGATCGCATCCTCAAGGTCGACGGCGCGAGCGTCGCGAGCCCGGCCGACGTCTCGGCGAAGGTCGTCGCCAAAGGCGTCGGCGGCTCCGTCGTCCTCGAGGTGCTGCGCGGAGGAAAGCTCGCGAGCGTCACCGCCACGCTCGTCGCGCGCCCCTCGCCCGAGGCGATCTTCCGCATGGAGCTCGTCGGCGAGAAGCTCCCGAACCTCCCACCACTCAAGCTGGTCTCGGGCCCTGGGCCGGTCTCGTATCCCAAGCTCGACGGGCGCGTCGTGCTGCTCGATCTGTTCGCCACCTGGTGCGGGCCGTGTCTGCAGCTCGGCCCGTACTACCACGCGTTCCACGCCAAGTACGGCAACGCGGGGCTCACGGTGCTCGCGGTCTCGCCCGAGGACGTGCCCATCCTCTCCGGCTGGTCCACCAAGAACGGCGTCGGCTACACCGTGGCGGCCGATCCGAGCGACCTCCTCCCCGTGCGTCTCTCCGCGCCCGCCCTGCCCTCCTCGGTCCTCGTCGACAAGCACGGCATCGTGCGCGACGTCGCGGTGGGCTTCGAGCTCGGGCAGGTCAAGCGCACCGAGCAGCTGATCCAGGCGCTCGTCAAAGAGCCGTGAGCCCCCCCGCGGTCGGCGCGCCGGTCGATCCGCGCGCGTGGGTCCGGATCCTCGTCGAGCTCTGCTCGGTGCTGCGGCGACGTGGGCTGCCCGTCGCCCCGCCCGAGGTGATCGACGCGGCGCGCGCGCTCTCGACGATCGGCCTCGGAGACCGCGCCGAGGTGCACGCCGCCCTCGCCGCCTGCCTCGTCAAGCGCGCCGCCGACCGGCCCGTGTTCGACGAGGTGTTCTCGCGCTTCTTCGACGCGCACACCGCGAGCCCCGTCGATCTGCTCGAGCGCCTGCGCCTCGAGGGCTTCACCGAGGCCGAGCTCGCCGTGCTCTCCGAGATCCTCGCCGCGCAGGCCGAGGGCTCCGGCATCGCCACGCTCGTCGGGCTGTCGGGCGGGGCCGACCTCACCCGGCTCCTGCGCGGCCCGGAGCTCGTGCGCGCGCTCGAGGGCCTCACGACGCAGCTGCAGATCGGCTTCTACACGCAGCGCGCGCTCGACCACGTGGGCATGTCGCGGGCGCGCGCGGGGCTCGGCGCGCTGCGCACGGCGCTCCGTGGGGCGCTCGGCGAGCGCGGGGACGAACTGGCGACGCGCCTCGAGCAGGAGCTCGAGCGCACGCGCCTCGGCGTGCGCGACCACGTCCGCGACGAGCTCCTGCGCCGCACGCTCCGGCCGCGCGAGGACCAGCGCCAGCGCCTCGAGCACCTGCCGTTCACCTCGCTCTCCGACGAGGAGGTGGCCGAGGTGCGACGGGCCGTGCGCCGCCTCGCCGAGAAGCTGCGCGGAAAGGCCCGCGTGCGCCGGCGCCACGCCGAGACTGGCGCCATCGACGTGCGGCGCACCCTCCGTGCCTCGTGGCGCACGCTCGGCGTCCCCGTGGCCCCGCAGCGGCGCAAGCGCCGCCCCGACCGCCCGAAGCTCGTGGTCCTGTGCGACGTGAGCGACTCCGTGCGCCTCGCCGCGCGCTTCATGCTGGAGCTCGTCTACGCGCTGCAGGAGCTCTTCGCCGACACCCGCTCGTTCGTGTTCGTGAGCGAGCTCGGCGAGGTCACCAAGCTGTTCGCGAAGGAGAGCGTGAGCCACGCGCTCGCCCGCGTGTTCGCCGGCGAGGCCGTGTCGCTCACCGACAACTCCAACTACGGGCGCGTGCTCGCGCGCTTCCACCGCGAGCACCTCGGGGTGATCGACCGGAGGACCACCGTGGTCGTGATCGGAGACGGTCGCAACAACTACCAGGCCGACGAGGCCTGGGCGCTCGAGGACGTGCGGCGCCGCGCGCGCGCCCTCCTGTGGATCAACCCGGAGCGCCGCGGGAGCTGGAGCATCGGCGACAGCGCGATGAACGCCTACGCGCCACGGTGCACGCGGGTGCTCGAAGTGGCCTGCGCCGCCGAGCTCGAAGCCGTGGCGAGGCTCCTCGTCGCCCTCTGAGCCCCCCCCCGGAGCGGAGGACCGGACAGGGACGGTCCGGGAGCGACGAAGCGGATCGGGCCGCTGGGTGACGGCTCTTTCGCCCCGTGGTAGGCGGCGCGCCGACATGAGCGCCGAGCACCTCGACGAAGACTCCCTCCTCGCCCGTCGCGCCATCATCGTGGCCCTCGTGGCCGGCGTCGCCCTCGGGGGCGGGATCTGGCTCAAGAAGCACCGGCACCACCGTGGGCACGCGGGC
>JAEUKC010000359.1:0-7306 GCA_016794445.1 Myxococcales bacterium | reverse complement strand
GCGCCTCGGCAAGGACCCGCCGCCCCCGCCGCGCTCGGGCGCGCGGTTCGTGCCGCTCGCGGCGGCGCTCGGCCTCCAGCTCGCCTTCGGCCTCGGCTCACTCCGCGGCAACTTCTGGGTCCTCGATCGCCGGGCGATCCTCGGGGTCTCGCTGTCGCTCGGGTTGCTCGCGTTCGCCACCCTCTCGGTCGTGCTCACGCCCGGGCGGCTCGGTCTCGGCGCGACGGTGGGCTGGCTGCGGCTCCTCGGCGTCCTCGCGGCGCCCCTCTATGCGCTGTGCACCCTGCTCTGGCCGCTCGGCACCTTCGACAGGGAGGTCGCCGCCTGGGGCTGCATGGTCGGATCGGGGGCCCTCGGCCTCACCGTGGTCGCCGGCCTCGCCTTCGCGCTGCGGCGCGCGGTGCCTTCGGCGATCGTGGCGCGCGCGGCGCTGATCGGCGCCACCGGCGGCGCGTGGGCCGGCTTCGCGATGCACCTGCACTGCCCGGCGTGCGATCGCTCGCACATCCTGTTCGGCCACGTGGTGCCGATCGTGCTCCTCACGCTCGGCTCGGCGATCGTGCTCCCGCGCTGGCTGCGCCCCTGACGGCGCGAGGGTCCGGGCGCTCGGGGTTGTCGGGCCGGCACGCCCCGTCTACTGACCGGCCGAGTGACCACGGCCATCGCCGTCGAGCATCTCGTCAAGCGCTACGGCGTCCACGCCGCGGTCAACGACGTCTCGTTCGAGGTGCAGCGCGGCGAGGTGGTGGGCTTCCTCGGCCCGAACGGCGCCGGCAAGTCGACCACCCTGCGCATCCTCGTCGGCTTCCTCGGCCCCACGAGCGGCCGCGCGCGCATCGAGGGGCACGACGTGCAGGCCGACCCGCACGCCGCGAAGGCCGCCCTCGGGTACATGCCCGAGGCGGTCCCGCTCTACGGCGAGATGCGCGTCGCCGAGTACCTGCGCTTCCGCGCCGAGCTCAAGGGCGTGGGCCGCGCCGCCCGCACCGCCGCGATCGGCCGCGCGCTCGAGCTCGCCCGCGTGGTCGACGTGAAGGACACCCTCATCGATCACCTCTCCAAGGGGTACCGCCAGCGCGTGGGGCTCGCCGACGCCCTCGTGAGCAACCCGCGCGTGCTGGTGCTCGACGAGCCCACCGCGGGCATGGACCCGAACCAGATCCGCGACGTCCGCGACCTCATCAAGTCGCTCGGCGGCGAGCAGACCGTGCTGCTGTCGACCCACATCCTCCCCGAGGTCGAGGCCTCGTGCGGGCGCGTGGTGGTGATCGACAAGGGCCGCCTCGTGGCCGAGGGCACGCCGTCCGAGCTCGGCGCCCTGCGTCGCCCCCCGCGCCTCGAGCTCGTGCTGCGCGGCGCGCCCGCCCGCGCGATCATCGCCGCCTCGCCGTTCGAGCTCGTGTCCGACCACGACGAGGGCGACGCGCGCCGGTTCGTGCTCGGCACCACGAAGAAGGACGAGGACGCGGCGATCGAGGCCCTGGTGAGCGAGCTCGTCGGCGCCGGCGTCGGCGTGCGGTCGGTCGAGCGCGGGAAGGCCTCCCTCGAGGAGGTGTTCGCCTCGCTCACCCATGCGCACGACGCTGAGCCGCCGACCGAAGGGCCAGCGACCGAAGAGCCCGAGGGCGGGGAGGCCGCATGAGGGGCTTCTGGCCGATCTTCAAGCGCGAGCTGTTCGCGTTCTTCGTGACGCCGCTCGCGTACGTGCTGATCCTCGCCTTCGTCTTCTGGCAGGGCCTGCACTTCTACCTGCTCGTGCGGTCGTTCGCGCAGGCCACCGAGGCCAGCATCGACCAGGGGCCGGTGCAGGCGTTCTTCGGCGGCGACGTCTTCTACTACCTGCCGCTCATCCTGATCTGCCCCGCGATCACCATGCGCCTGTTCGCCGAGGAGCGGCGCGCCGGCACCATCGAGACCCTGCTCACGACGCCGGTCGGCACCGCGGGCGTGGTGCTCGCCAAGTTCTGCGCCGCGATGGTCGCCTACGTCGCGATGTGGGCGCCGACGGTCCTCTACATCGTGGTCATGCGCAAGGCCGGCGACCTCGACTACCGCGTGGTCGCCACGAGCTACCTCGGCGTGTTCGGCATCGGCGCGCAGTACATCGCCATCGGCACCATGATGAGCGCCGTCGCCCGCTCGCAGCTCGTGGCGCTCATCCTCTCCACGGTGCTCATCCTCGGGTTCTTCCTGCTCGGGCTCGGCGAGTTCGTGCTCGACGAGGGCGCGACCCGCGAGCTCTGCGCCTACGTCTCGGTGTGGTCGCAGATGGGCGAGCTCTCCAAGGGCATCGTCGATCTGCGGCGCATCACGCTCGACGCCACCCTGGTCGCCCTGCCGCTCTACACGACCACCCGCCTGGTCGACGCGTGGAGGTGGGGATGATCCCGCGCGAGCGTCGCCTCGCGGCGGCCGGCCTGTTCGCCGCGGCGCTCTGCGCGGTGTTCCTCAACGTGCTCGCGAACCGCCACTACCGGCGCTGGGACGCGACGCGCAACAAGCTCTACACGCTCTCCGAGCCCACGCTGTTCACGCTCGCCGCGCTCGACCGCGAGGCCGACCCGGTGGAGCTGTTCGTGTTCATCGGCGGCGGCGACCCGCTGCTCGGCACGGTCAAGCAGATGCTCACGGGCTACCAGGCCAAGGCGCCGCGGCAGCTCGTCGTCCGCTACCTCGATCCCGACCGCGACCGCGCGGAGCTCCTGCGGCTGCAGGCCGAGCTCGACGTGCACGTCGGCAAGGCCGAGGGCGGCCGCATCCTCTCCGACGCCCAGATCGTCGCGCGCCACGGCAAGCGCGTCTGGTACGTGAAGACCGACGACATGATCGTCCTCGACGAGGGCGACGACGCCAAGGTCAAACCCCGCGTCGAGGGCGCGCTCACCGGCGCCATCCGCGCGGTGCTGTCCACCGACCGCCCGCGCGTCTGCTTCACGACCGGTCACCGCGAGGCCTCGATCGACGACCCGGGCAAGGACGGCCTCTCGACCCTCAAGAACACGCTCGCCAAGGACAACTACGCCCCCGAGTCGGTGGAGCTGCCGAAGAACGGCGCGCTGCTCAAGGGCTGCATGCTGGTCGCGATCGTCGCGCCGCGCGAGCCGTTCACGGCGGTCGACTCGCAGGCGGTGGTCGACGCAGTGGTCTCGGGGTCTTCGCTGCTGCTCTCCGCGCCGCCCGAGATCGACCTCGAGAAGAAGGGCCTCGTGGCCCACGGCCTCGGCCCGATCGCCGCGCTCGGCGGCGTGCAGCTCGACGACGCGGTGAGCGTGGAGACGGAGCCCGCGCTACGCGAGCCGTCGTCGCTCGGCCTCGTGTTCCGCGCCAAGGTCGGCGCGCACGCCACCACCGACGATCTGCGCAAGTTCGTCGAGTCGCGCGGCGGCGGCGAGGCCTACGTGCCGGTGATGTACGTGCGGCCGCTCCGGCGCACGAACGAGGGCGGCATCGCCTCCTCGGCGCTGCTCTTCTCGAGCGACAAGTCGTTCGCGCTGTTCGACATCGGCGCGTTCCTCACGAGCAAGCAGGAGCCCCAGAAGGGCGCCGGCGACCGGCAGGGCCCGCTCGATCTCGCGGCCGCCGCGGAGCGCCCGCGGCTCGCCGGCGGCGCGCGTGGGCCCCGGGTGGTGGTGGTCGGCAGCTCGACGCCGTTCCTCAACCTGGCCTACGCCGACCCGACGCCGGCGATGACGTTCAGCCGCACGCTCGGCCTCCTCTGGGTCTCGTGGCTCGGGGCGCGGGCGCCGATCCTCGACCTGCCGCCGAAGGCCTCGGTGCAGGTGGCCATGCACCTCACGGAGGCGGACATCTCCAGCATCGGGCGCTACGTGCTGGTGTTCATGCCCGCGGCCACGCTGCTGCTCGGCGGCGCGGTGTGGATGCGGCGCCGGACCACCGAAGGCAAGCGCAAGCGCTAGGCTCGGCGCGAGCGCGCGCCCGGTCGCCTGGAGGGGCGATCTGGGTAAGCTCTCTGGGTGCGGCGGGGGCTGTCGATCCTGGGGCTGTGTCTCGCGGCGGGCGGCGCGGAGGCGAAGCCGTGTCCGAAGGAGGTGGTCGTCGCGCCGCCCACGGACGCGAGCGAGGCCTATCAGCGCGTGGTCGCGGACGCGGCGAAGCGGTTCGACCCGATCCCGGGGCTACTGGTGAAGACGCGGTATCCGCGCGAGGGCGGCTCGGTCGTCGCCGACGACGCGGCGCGGGTGGCGCTCGGGAAGCGGTGGGACCAAGTGCTGACCGACTTCCCTGCCGAGCAGGGCACGTTCGGACCGCTGATCGATGCGGAGAAGGCGCTGTTGCTGGACGTGATGCGGGTGGCCCTCGACGGCTTCACCACGGCGCTCGATCCGGCCACCGAAGCCAGGCTCCAGGAGATCGAGGACAAGGCGAGAGCCGTGCTGGCGCGACCCGACATGAGCCCCGAGGCAAAGGCGCAAGCGACGGCTCTGATCGAGAAGGTCGCTTCCATCCGGACCAACACCAACAGCGCTCTCGAGGGTCTGAAGAAGAAGTGGAACGACGCCCACGAGGCCGAGATGATCGCCGGCTACGTGCGTGCGTACGTGAACCGCGCGGACTTCCCGGCCGACAAGTCGGCGCTGGCGGGGCTCGTGCGCACCCGGCTCGCGCACTACGAGCAGCTCTTCGGGTTCAAGGTGATGAAGGCGCACTGCGAGGCGGTCGGTGGCTTCGTCTACAAGCCCAAGATGTTCGCGGTGTCGCCGTGAAGTCCGCGTGGATGCTCACCGTGGTGGTCGCGCTCGCGGGCTCTCCGCGCGAGGCGCACGCGGCGCCGAAGACCATCGAAGAAGCGAACACGCAGATCCTGGCCGACGCAATGCAGCGCTTCGACCTCGTGCCGGGCACGTTCGTGAAGACCCCACCTGATTGCACCGCGACCCACCCGGCGACCCTCGCACGCAAGAAGCTCCGCGCGTGGTGGGACCGGATGCTCGCCGACTTTCCGGCGGACGCGGCTCTCTATGGTCTCATCGTCGATGCGCAGGACGCGCTCGTGCTCGATGGCATACGGGTCGCGCTGCACACGTGCTTTGCCACCCTCGACGCGAAGACCGAGGCCTCGATCGCCGACATTGAAGCGGTCGCCCATCGCGTCCTCGGCCAGCCGGACTTCGACAACAATCACGCCAACGCCAGGCAGATTCTCGAGAAGATCGTGCTCATCCGCGCCAGCTCGCTGAAGGCGATCGAGGACTACCGCCGTCAGTGGCGCGAGCAGAACGACCCCACCATGATCGCGGCCTACGTGCGCGCCTACGTGGCCCGCGCGAGCTTCCCACCCGGCAAGGCGGCGCTCGTCGGACTGGTCCGCGCGCGCCTCGCCTTCTACGAGGCGTCGCTGGGGTCGACCGAGATGAAGGCGCTCTCCGAGAAGGTGAAGGGCTTCAAGTACACGAAGAAGATGTTCGCGCTGCCCTGAGCGAAGCGGACCCGCGCGCTACACTGGGGACATGCGTCGCACCGCCCCCGTCCTCGCGCTGGTCGCGTTGCTCGGCGCCTCCACCGTCGGCGCCGAGCCGGTGAAGCCAGTCCCCCCGGTGGGCCTGAAGACAGCCGATGCGCTGGTCGTGGCGGACATGTTGCTCTACTTCGACGAGGTCCCCGGCACGCTGCTGCGGACGCGGTACGAAGGCGCGACCGCCCTGGTCGACCTGCGCCTCGAGCAAGACGTGGCGCGGCGACGTGGGCTGAACCAACGCTGGTCCGACCTGCTCGCGAAGCACCTCGCCGACGCTGCGTGGGCGCCGGTCGTCCACGCCGAGCAAGCGAGGCTCTCCGACGTCATGCTCGTCGCGATCGACGGGGCCTGGGTTGGTTCGAGTTTCCAGCAGGGCCAGCCGATCAAGAGCAAGGCCTTGAAGATGCTGACCGACCCGGCCGCCAGCCCCGAATCGCGCGCCGCAGCGGCATCCTTCCTCCAGAAGATCGAGGAGATCCGCGTGAGGGGCACTGCCAAGTGGCTCGCCACCCAGAAGACCCTGCGCCTCGAGCTCCAGGGTCACCTCGTCGAGCACTACGCGCGCGCGTGGATCGGCAGGGCCAAGATGCCCAAGGACAAGGCCGACCTGGCGGCGTTCGTGGGCAAGCGGCTCGCGCACTACGAGGTGCTGCTCGGCGAGAGCGCCATCAAGGCGTACACCGCGCCCATCCAGGGGTTCGTCTACACGCCCAAGATGTTCGGCCCGCCCTGATAGGCTCTCCCTATCGTGCCGCTCGCGCCGTTCCCGTTCACGCTCCGTCAGCTGCAGTACGTCGTCGCGGTCGCCGACCAGCGGAGCTTCCGCGGCGCCGCCGAGACCTGCCGCGTCGCCCAGCCCTCCCTCTCCGCGCAGGTGGCCGAGGTGGAGTCGCAGATCGGCGTGCAGCTGTTCGAGCGCGGCCACGGCCCCGTGCGGCCCACCGAGGCCGGCGTCGCGTTCGTGGAGCACGCGCGCGCCGTGCTCCTGGGCGCGACCGCCCTCCGCGACACCACCCAGACCCTGCGCGATCCTTTCCAGCGCACGCTGCGCGTCGGGGTCATCCCGACGGTGGCGCCGTACCTGCTGCCCGAGGTCGGGCCCGCCCTCCGCAAGAAGTACCCGCAGCTGTCGCTGCACTGGGTCGAGGAGAAGACCGCGGTGCTGCTGCAGTCGCTCCACCACGGCGACCTCGACGCGGTGATCGTCGCCGCCGGGCCCGAGACCGCCGCCCTGCCCAAGGTGGTGCTCGGCAAAGATCCGTTCGTGTTCGCCGCCGCGCCGAATCACCCGCTGGCCAGACGCAAGAAGCCGATCGAGGCCGCCGATCTCGACGGCGAGCGCGTGCTCCTGCTCGACGACGGGCACTGCTTCCGCGACCAGGCGCTCTCGTTCTGCGCGCGCCACGGCGCCGAGGAGGCGGGCTATCGCGCGACGAGCCTGCAGACGCTCGTGCAGATGGCCGCGAGCGGCGACGCGGTCACGCTGCTCCCGAACCTCGCGCTCGCCGTGGAGAACCGGCGCGAGACCCTCGTGGTGCGCGCGTTCGGGCCCCGGGGACCTTCGCGCACGCTGGCCCTCGTCTGGCGCAAGTCGTCGGGCGCCACCGTCACGCTGGAAGCCGTGGGCGAAGCGCTGCAGCGGGCGGTCCGCAAGTTCCTGCACCGATAGTTCCTGCCTATCGACTCCATCGAAACGATGTCTTGGTGCTCTCGGCGCCCGCGCCGTACTTCATTTCCTGTCACCACCCACCGCGACAGGCATCAGGAGAACACCATGGCAGAGAACCGCGCGAGCAAGTGCCCCATGTCGGGCGCCAACACGTCCACCGG
>JAEUKC010000350.1:0-11769 GCA_016794445.1 Myxococcales bacterium | reverse complement strand
GGCAGCGAGGTCGTGGTCGACGACTACGCGCCGCGCGAATGAGTCAGCGCTAGTCCGCCCGGTTGCTGAACAGCTTCTTGTTCTTCGCCTTGGCGAGGCACTCGCGCTCGGCGATGCACGCCTGCTCCTTCTCGCGGGACTTCGCCTTCATCATGCAGTCGGCCATGCACGCGTAGGCCTTCGGCTCCTTCTTCTTGGCGTTGCCGATCATCATCTTGCAGAACCCGATCTGGTCGTCGCGGCTCGGGCCCTCGGGATCGGCGCTCGCGCCGTTGGCCTTCGCGGTCTCCTCGCCGAGCTGCACGAGCTTCTCGCAGTAGTCGGCGACGGGCACGCCGTCCTCGGCGGCCACGTCGGGGTCGGACTTGGCCTTGTCGCAGCCGAGGTGCAGGAGGGCGGTCACGCAGAGGAGTCGTGCGATCGACATGCCTGCGAGCATAGCCAGCGCGCGGCCCCTTGCGCGGCCTCTCCCGATAGTGATAGTACTATCACCAATGGCTGCTGGACTCCTTCGCGTGCCGACTTCCGTGGGTGAGGTGACCGTGGCCGAGGCGGGGTCTGGCCCCCCGCTGCTCCTCCTGCACGGCGCGGGGCACGACCGGCGCGACTTCGACGCGCTCGTTCCCTCGCTCTCGCGTCGCTTCCGCACACTGGCCGTCGACCTGCCCGGCTTCGGCGACTCGCCGGTGGCGGCGCCCAGAGCGCTCTCGGCGGCCATCCTGTGCGACGTCCTCGAGGAGCTCGTCGACGGCCTGCGTCTGCCGCCGGCCGTGGTCCTCGGCAACTCCGTGGGCGGCGCGATGGCGATCCGGCTCGCCGGCCGTCACCCCGAGCGCGTGCGCGGGCTGGTCCTCGTCGATCCAGGGGGCTTCACCGAGCGCACGCTGCTGGTGCGCGCGCTCTGCCGGCTGCAGGGCAGTGAGTTCGTTCGCCGCTACACCGGCCGCGCCTTCGCGCGCCACTACCTGCGCCGCTCGGGGCCGCTCGTCGACGATCTCGTGGAGCGCGTGGGCCAGGCCTCGGCGGAATCGATCGCGGCGCACGCGGCGATCTGGCGCAGCTTCGCGCTTCCCTCGGCATCGGTCGTGGAGGAGGCGCGTCGCGTGCGCTGCCCGACGCTGCTCGCGTGGGGGCTGCACGACCCGATCTTGCGTGCGTCGGCCGAAGGGGCGCGCGCGCGGGCCGCGATGCCGTCAGCGCGCTGGGTGCCGTTCGACACGGGGCACGTGCCCTTCCTCGAGGCGAAGGACGCGTTCCTCGCCGCGGTCACGCCGTTCCTCGACGCGCTGCTCGATCGCGAGCTCCACGCCTCGCCATGAAGCGGGTCGAAGGTCCCGAGGGCGTGCGGCCGCGACGAGGATCGCCCGAAGAGACCCGGGCGCGGCTCGTCGCCGCCGCCGCCGAGGTCTTGGAGAGCGAGGGGTACGCGGGCACGGACTCGAACCGCCTGGCGCGAGCCGCGGGCTACGCGCCGGGCACCTTCTACAAGCACTTCGCCGACAAGCGCGCCGTCTTCCTGGCCGTGTACGAGGAGTGGGTCACCAAGGAGTGGCTCGACGTCGCCGCGGTCGCGGGCGCAGAGCCCGACGAGACGCGCGCCGAGCGCATCGTCGATCGCGTGCTCGAACACCACCGGCGGTGGAAGGGCTTCCGCGCCAGCCTGCGCGCGCTCGTCGCGACGGACGACGCCGTGCGATCGTTCTACCGCGCCCAGCGGCGCCGGCAGCTCGCCTGGCTCGGCGATCGCGCCACCGACCGCGAGCGACACGCGCTGGCCCTCTTCACGCTCGAGCGCGCGGCCGACGGGCTCGCCGACGGAGAGGCCGCGGCGCTCGGGTTGTCGACGACCAAGGTCCGCGCGCAGCTGGTCGACCTCGTGCGCCGTGAGCTGCTCGCGCCGACGAAGGCAGCGCGCCCCTAGGCGGCGGAGCGTCCACCCACGCGCGTTCTCGGTGTGCGCCCCGAGTGTGGTGCGCGCGCCTCACCCGCACGCCCGTCGCGCGCGATCTCGGGCAGATCGACGGTGGCATGCGCATCGCAACGGCCCTCCGCCATGAACCACTCCACCGCTCTTGCAGGTCTGCTCGCCGTGTTCGCCACCTCTATGGTCGCCTGCGCGGACAACGAGCCTCCCAACCTCACCAGCACCGCCTACGCGTCGGCGACCCCGCCCGCGATGAGCACCGCCGAGGATCCCCACGGCGAGACCCGCTGGCTCCTCCTCGACGGCTTCGACCCGGGGGTCGCTACCCCGAAGGCGTGGCGTTCGGCCGGCTTCGATCTCGACCACGCGCGGACCACCGCCGAGGGCGCGCTCTCCGACGTCGGCACGTGCAAGCACGTGGAGGGCGCGGGGAAGTCCGCGCTCGAGGACGGTGAGGGCGGCATCGACAACTCGTTCGGCAACAGCGTGATGGGCATCCTGCGCTCGGTGGACGGCTCGTCCGCCGACCTCACGACCCACTCCCGCGCGCGCGGCGACGGGCTCTTGCTCCGCATCGCCGACCTCGGTGGCCGCGACGACGCGCACGCGCCCGGCACGCTCTGGGTCGTCCGCGGGGGCCGCGTGGTCGGCGACGCGATCGAGCTGCCGGACGCCTACGTCGCGGCGGGGACCTGGGTCGGCAGCGCTCCTTCGCCCGTCGGCGTGCGGCTCTCCTCGGGGAAGATACGCCTCGACCTCGCGCTGTCGCGGTCGATCCTCGCCGTCGACCTCGCCACGGGGACCGGTACCCTCGCCGGCGCGGTGCCCGTCGCATCGCTCGCCGCGGTGCTCGGCTCGGAGGAGTCCCGTCTGACGGAGTACCGTGTGCTCCCGGGGATGGTCCCGGGCTTCGCCGACGTCAGCCTCGCGGGGGACACGAATGCGGCGTGCGACGCGGTGTCGTTCGGGGCGAAGCTCGCGGCCGCCTCCACCACACTGCGGCCGACGACGCTGCCGAGCGCGGCGCCCTCCGGCCTGCCGGAGACCGGTGCCCACGCAGGCATGACTGGCCAGGAGGTACCGAACTCGGCCCCGACCGACCTGCCTCCCATCGACGGCGTCCACCACGCCGAGAAGGATTGAATCAGAGGGAGTAGAGCGCGCGGATCTTCTGCCAGAAGTGCAGGAGGACGATCTCGCTGACCACCCACGTGAGCGCGGCGTGGGCGACCATCGCGGGGGCGATGCGCCCACGGAAGCGCTGCACGAGGCCCGACGTGATCGCGCCGACGGCGATCGAGCCGAGGACGAGCCCCGGTCGCATCGTCGGCACGACCGCGAGGACGGCGAGGGCGCTCGCGAGCCAGGGGGCCCACCGCGACCCGACCCGCACGGCGAGCGCCTGGGTCACCGCGCCACGCCACACGATCTCCTCGGCGAACGCGGCGGCGATCACGAGGCCGGCGCGCTTGACCTCCGGGGTCACGGCCTGCCGGACGCGCAGCAGCTGCAGCACCTCTTCGGCGGTGCGGTTCGGCGCGATGCGCAGGCCGACCTCGCCGGCCGCGAGCGCGAGGCCGATGCCGAGCGCGGCGCCGGCGATGCCGCGCGAGATGTCCCCCGGCTCGAGCTTGATCGTGTCGACGAGGGTCTCCTCGCGCTTGAGGAAGAACAAGCAGAGCGCGGCGAGCGCGACGGCCGCCGAGACGAGCCACGCCCAGGTGCTCGGCCCGGGACCGCGCGAGCCCTGGTGGAACGCGAGGAAGCTGCTCGCGCCGGTGACGACCAGCGCGAGCATCGGCAACAGCCGCTCCATCACTCGAGGAGCCCGGTCGTCGGCGAGCTGGCCTGGGCGTACAGCTTCTTGGGCATGCGACCGGCGAGGAACGCCTCGCGGCCGGCGCGCACGCCGTCGCGCATGGCGCGGGCCATGCGGACCGGATCCTTGGCGTGCGCGATGGCGGTGTTCAGGAGGACGCCGTCGCAGCCGAGCTCCATGGCCACGCACGCGTCGGACGCGGTGCCGACGCCCGCGTCGACGATCACCGGGACCTTGGCCTGCTCCTTGATGATGAGGATGTTGTGCTCGTTGCGGATGCCGAGCCCGCTGCCGATCGGCGCGGCGAGCGGCATGACCGCGGCGCACCCCACCTCGGCGAGCTTGCGGCAGATGATCGGATCGTCGCTGCAGTACGGCAGCACGCAGAAGCCCTCGGCGACGAGGAGCCTGGCGGCCTCGAGCGTGGCCTCGTTGTCGGGGAAGAGGGTCTTCGGGTCGCCGATCACCTCGAGCTTCACGAGCGGTGGCTGGCCCTCCTCGTGGAAGCCGAGCTCGCGCGCGAGGCGACAGGTGCGCACCGCGTCGTCGACCGTGTAGCAGCCGGCGGTGTTGGGGAGGATCGTCCAGCGCTTGCTGAGGAGGAGCTGCATGAGCGAGCCCTCACCGCGCTCCTTGAGCTCCACGCGACGGAGGGCGACCGTGACCACCTCGGCGCCGGTCGCGACGAGCGCGGCCTCGGTCTCGGCGGTGTCCTTGTACTTGCCGGTGCCGACGAACAGGCGGGAGCCGAAGGTGTAGGGGCCGATGCGGACGGGGTCGTCGCTCATGGCATGCCGCTAACCGAGCCGCGCGCGGACCGAAAGCCCCCGCGAGCGACCGGCTCAGGCCTTCACGCCGCGCATGGGCGCGAGGCCGAGGGGCTCGGTGACGATCTCCTCGACGAGCGCCGCGTCGAGCTCGGCGATCGCGAGCTCCACGACCTCGGCCGGCAGGAGCGCGCCCCACGACTCGGGCTCGACCAGCGCCTGACCGAGCGGCACGAACGCGCTCGCGGCCACGCGGAAGACCCGCAGCTGCTCCGGACGATCGCCGGGCTCGCGGTGCACGAACACGAGGTGCTCGAGGCTCGCCCCGACCGCGTCGGCGAGGTGGCTCGGCGTGCACGACGGCAACAGATCGTGGCCCGCGAGGACGAACAGGCCGGGCGCGCGCTCGCTGAAGAACGACCCGAGGGGGATGCTCTCGATGCCCACGGGGGCCCGGAGGATGAGCATGTCGCTGCCGCCGGCGATGCGCACCCGCGCGAGCCGCGCGGCCTCGAGGGCGCTCGTGGGCAACGCGTAGGCGAGGCGACGCAGGAGCGCGGCGTGCTCGATCGGCAGGAGCGACGCGACGACCTGCCGCGCGCCACCGACGGCGGGGGCGAGGCGCAGCGAGACGGTGATGCCGACCGGCCGCGACTCGCTGCTGGCCTGGAGCGGCTGACCCTCGAGCGAGACGGCGGCGAGCGCCGAGACCGGCCCCATGGTGGGCAGCGGGTCGACGACGATCGGCTCCGCGCGCGGCCCGCGGGGGCGACGCCCCGAAAGAAGGGTGAGCCCGCGCTCGGGGAAGATCGGCAGCCCGGCGAGGTGGATGGGGTGCACGAAACCGACCTCCACCGCCACACCGACGCCGACGGGCGCGAACGCACGGATGCCCGGCGTGCGCATGACGAGGCCCGCGAGACGGGTCGGGAGCTCGGGGAGGCGGAACAGGCCGAGGCGTCGCGGCGCGTCCTCGAAGCTCGACGTGGAGGGCAGCTCGAGGATGCCGACGTCGGCGTCGACCCCGGCGCGCGCGAGGTAGGCCACCAGCGCCGCCGAGACGCCCGGCTCGGCGAGCAGGTAGAGCGGCTTCGAGGAGGGCGCTGTCTGGCTCGGGTCGGGCCGCGGCTCGAGGCGGGTGACGAGCGCGCGCAGATCGAGGGCCCGCTCGCGCGCGTAGGCCTGCGTGAACGCGGTGTGGTGCAGGGCGAAGTCGACGCCCTGCTCGGCCCGCAGGAGCTCGTAGACGTCATACCCGAACGGCGCGGTGCGGTCGCGGTACTGCACGTAGTAGCGCCCGCCGCCGGTGAAGGTCTGCCCGCCGGCGAGGCGCGCGACGTCGGCGACGAGGTCGAGCAACGCGGTGGACGACGCGGTGAAGCCGACCACGATCTCGCGCGTGCCGAGCGGCGAGCGCACGACCACGATCTCGAAGCCGCCCTCGTCGCCGGCGTTGCCCACGAGCTCCGCGAACGAGTGCTCGCGCGTGTAGATGGAGAGGAACGCGACCAGGCGCTCGATGGAGGGAAGGAGCACGAGGCCCCGCGTGCCGAGCGCGACCCCACCCGCGTCGAGCGCGAGCCCCGGGAGCCGGAGCCGCGTCTGGTGCAGGGCGATGCGCTCGAGCGCGGGGCGCATCTCAATCGCCCTTCGGACCGCCGTCGAGGCCGCGGGGGCGGTATTTCGGGTCGACGCCGCAGGGCGGCAGGACCGGCGCGGGCTTGGGAGCCGGGGCAGCGGTGGCCGTCGCGCTCGCGCTGGTGCTCGCGCTGGTGCTCGAACTGGTGCTGGCCGAGGCGCTGGTCTTGGTCGAGGCGCTGGTCTTGGTCGAGGCGCTGGCCTTGGTCGAGGCGCTGGCCTTCACGGAGGCCACGCCCGACCCGCTGGCGGAGCCGGACCCCGGGGGCTGCGTGATGGGCTCGGGGTCGAGCGGCTCGGGGAAGTCCGGGGCGTCCGGGAAGTCGGTCGGCGGCTCCATGCCGACGCCGCGGCACTTGCGCTCGCGGTCGAGCGTGTCGCGAAGGAGATACGCGAGCCAGCTCGGTCGGAGCTCGGGCTCGTCGGCGAGGGCCAGCGCCTCCTTCTCCTTGCCGAGGAGCGCGCCGTGGTCGCTCATGCACTGCAGGCCGAGCGCGATGAGGCCGGTGTTGGCGGGCGCGAGGCGGAAGCCCTTCACGTACCACTCCCACGCCTCGTCCATGCGATTGAGCTGGCAGAGCGTGTCACCGACGTAGACGACGGCCATGTCCCAGGTGGGCCAGAGCCGCGCAGCCTCCTTGTTCTCGACGAGGCGCGCCTCCTGGGCCTGCTGGTAGGTCCACTTGCGGATCTCGACGCCGCGGGCGCCGAGCATGACCGAGTAGTTGAGGTGCGCCTTCGCGCTGTTGGGCACGGCGCGCGCGGCCGACTCCCAGAACGCGAGGTCGTCGCGGAAGTCCCAGGCGTGCTTGCGCGCCTGCAGGAGCTGGAACGAGAGCACGGAACACGCCGCGAGCACCGCGACGACGCGCTGCTTGCGCGCGAGCCACAGGAACAGGATGGCGAGGACGATGCTCGTGGCGAGGACGGGCGTGTACCAGAAGCGCTCGGCGCGCACGGTGGGGAGCGGCTTCGGGATGTTGGACAGCGGGAAGAACGCCGCGGGCCAGGCCATGAGCGCGTAGCCGAGGAGCGAGCGCTCGGCGGCGAGCTGCTGGGCGGGGGAGCGCTCTTCGCCCTTGGTCGGCGCGGCGCTCGTGAGCTCGGTCGCGGACTCGCCAGGGCGATTGCCGCGGAACGAGAGCCAGAGCCCGACCAGCGGGGGTACCACGAGGAACAGCGCGCCCAGCACCGACTCGGGGAAGATCACCTTGGTCGGGAGCGGCTCCTGCGGCGTGGAGTAGTCGGGCGAGAGGCGGTTCGGGAGGACCACCTGCACGAGCCCACGGAAGTAGACGCGGAGCGCGCCGGCCCAGCGCAGTGCGTACTGCTCGGGCTTGGCGCCGGCGAGCGGGTTGTTGAACGGATCGGCCGGGAACTTGTTGGTCGAGAGCTTGAGCTGCTCGGACCACAGCTTGCGCACGCCATCCTTGGCGTACGCCTCGAGGAACATCTTGTCGAAGGTGAGCTGGCGGATCTTGAAGTAGATCACCATCGCGAGGACGGCCCCGCCGAACGCGGCCGCGGTGCGCTGGAAGCGGCGCGGGTTCTTCTCGTCGATGAGGGGCGCGAGGCAGAACGCGGCGAGCGGCACGAGCCCCACGTTGACGATCGCGGACTCCTTCGAGAAGAGGCCCACCACCGTGGCGGCCATGACGCCGAAGAAGGCGAGGGTGGGGTGCAGCCAGAGCGCGGCGATGGCGAGGAGGATCGAAAGGCCGCCGAGGACGTCGGCGATGCCGACGATGCCGCTGACCGCCTCGGTGAGGATCGCCGCGGAGCAGAACAGGCCGCCCGCGAGCCACGCGGTGGTGGTCTTGCGCAGGGTCGCGCGGACCATCGCGGCGACGATCGAGGCGTTGGTCGCGTGGAAGACGATGTTGAACCACACGAACGGCAAGTTGCTCGGCGAGCCGCCCTTGTTGCGCCACTCCTGGAGCCGCCAGAGGCCGCGCCAGAGCAGGTTGGGGACCGGGCGGTAGCTGCCGATCGAGCGGTCGGGCAGGAGGCCCCAGAAGTCGCGGTCGAAGGCGTTGCGCCAGAGCTGCTGCCCGCGGACGTAGGGGTTCGCGAGGATGGCCTCTTGCTCGTCGAACACGAACCCGCCGCCGACGCCGCCCGGCATGCGCATGTAGAGCGCCGCGGCCGCGAGCATGAAGACGACGAAGAAGATCGAGAAGTCCGGGTCGACGACCCAGAGGCGGACGGTGGCGGGGATCGATCGACCGAGGCGCTCGTCGAACTGCGAGTTCGGCATCGTTGCGCGGAGGCGGCGGTCGGCGACGAACCACAGCACCGCGCCGAGGGCGGCGAGCGCGTAGGCGGGCGCGAACCGCGGCCCGGCCATCACGAAGGCGAAGCTCGCGAGGGTGCCGAGCACGCCCAGCACCAGCAACGAGAAGCCGAGGAAAACGCCCTTCTGCGCGCTCGCCTCGCGTTGCGCGCGCTCGTCGACCTTCTTGGGTGCTTGCTCCCCCACGCTCGTGTCTCCTCAGCGCACTGGACGACGGACCGACTGCGGAGACTGGATGACCCCGGCGCGCGTGAGGATCTTCTTGGCCTCCTCGACGAGCAAGGGGTGGACGCCCTTCTGGGCGAAGCCGGCGACGATGCGCGGGTCGCTCTTGGCGAGCTTGTGCATGGCCGAGCGGGCGGCCTTGATGTCGTCGATGGCGCCGAAGGTGAACACGGCGGCGCGCAGGAGCCCGGGCCGGACCTCGCCGAGCGCGGCGTCGTCCAGATCGAACAGGTCGAGGATGTCCTTGGCGCGCTTGGCCTGGCCGGTCCGGGCCCACGCCTCGCAGAGCACGGCGGCGATGGTGGCCTTGCTGCGCTGGTCCTGGTGGCGACCGAGGTCGATCGGATCGACGAGCGTGCGGGCTTCCTGGGGCTCGCCCAGCATGAGGTGCAGCATCGCGCGCTGGGCGCGGGCCTCGTCGGCCTGGTTCGCCATGACCTTCTTGAGGTCGATGGTCTCGAGGGTCGCGAGCGCGGCGCGCGGGTCCTCGTGCATCTGCAGCTGCGCCTTGGCGAAGACGGCCGCGGTGTCGTCCTTCTTGAACTCCTTGTCGATGCGGGCGATGGCCTGCTCGCGCTCCTCCTTGGTGTTGGCCTGGCCTACGATCGACGCCACGCGCTGGTTCTTGCGCATGAAGAAGACCGCGAAGACCACGATGCCCGCGAGGACGACGGTCAGGACGCCGGCGGTGCCGTACATCCACTTGTTGCGCAGGAACGCCGCGATGAGCCACACCGCGAGCAGCGGCAGCCCGACGCGCGTGAGCAGGGTCTTGGTGTCGAGCTTGGGGAGCTGGCGGGCAGGGGGCCCCGCGGCTTCGGCCTTCGCGGCTTCAGCCTTCGGGCTCTCGGTGTCGTCTTTCGTGGCCGGTTCGGCCGCGGCTGCCTTCGCAGGCGGCACGGAACGGCTGCCCGCCGACGCGACACCCGGACGTTTCTTCTTCTGCGCCGCCATGGGGCCGGCTTCCTAGCACGACGTGGGCTTGCGCGGGCGGGTCCGGGCGCTACCCTGGCCCCCCTTGTCCGCTCCGTCCGCCCCGCACCCCAGTTCTCCCAAGGCCTCCAAGAAGGAGCGCCCGCTCCTCGCGTTCGCGCGCAAGACCCTCGACGAGGGCCCGCGCGAGGTGCGCGCCCCGCTGCCGACCGCCTGGCTCGCGGCCCAGCTCGAGCAGGACGACGCGGCGGACGACGCCGACGTGACGGCGGTCACGGCCACCGAGGACGGCGCCATCGACGCGCGCCTCTCGCCCGCCGGCGGCGACGCGTTCCTCCTGCAGGGCCACGTCCGGGCCAAGGTCACCACCACCTGCGCGCGCTGCCTCGGCCCCGCAATCGTACCGCTCGACGCCGAGGTCACGCTCTTGCTGGTGCCCGACGCCAAGGCGCCCAAGGCCGGCAAGCGCTCCAAGCTGTCCGACGACGAGGTGGAGTTCGACTCCGACGAGGCAGACGTCGCCACCTACGACGGCGAGACCATCGTCCTCGATCCGCTCGTGCGCGAGGCGATCCTCCTGGAGTTGCCCATCTCTCCCTTGTGCGACGATGCGTGCCCTGGTATGGCCTCGCCCCCCTCGCCGCCGCCTGTCGAGCGGCACGCCTCGTTCCGCGAGAAGCTCGCTGCCCTCAAGCAACAGCTCCCTGGCGACGAGCCGAGTGGCAAGTCCAAGAAGTAACTGCAACCGAGCAACTGAAACCGACCGAGAACAGGAGTCCGTCGTGGCCGTTCCCAAGCGCCGAACCACCCGCAGCAAGCGTGACATGCGCCGTGCCCAGCACGACAAGGTCAGCGCGCCCAACCTCGTTCCGTGCGCGAACTGCGGCGAGCCGAGCCTCCCCCACCGCGTCTGCGCCTCCTGCGGCTTCTACAAGGGCGCGCAGGTCCAGGCCAAGGAGACCAAGGCGTCCGAGTGATGTCTTCGTCTCGCTGACGGCTTCTCCGGTACAGACTCGACGCGGCGGGACCTCGCGGCCCTGCCGTGTCCGTCTTTTGTCTCGATGGGCAACGTCCCGGTCCCCAGAGTCCGATCACGTCGGAACGCTGTCAGGGACCGGCTCTGTTTTTGTCATTCACGCCTGGACGGCCGGTGGGCAGGCCCGTAAGAGGGGCCGAGAGGTCATACCACTATGCCCCCCGTCACCGAGTCGAACCCTCCGCCCTCTCGCATGTCGGCCGTCGCGCGGCCTGGCGCTCGCATCCTCGGGGTCGGGCACTACGTCCCCGAGCGCGTGCTCACCAACGCCGATCTCGAGAAGATGGTCGAGACGACCGACGCCTGGATCACCGAGCGCACCGGCATCCGCGAGCGCCACGTCGCCGCCCCGGGCGAGGTCACGAGCGACATGGCCGCCGAGGCCGCGCGCCGCGCGATGGCCAAGGCGGGCATCACCGCCGCCGACGTCGACATGATCATCGTCGGCACCATCAGCGGCGACAGCCCGATGCCCGCGTGCGCCGCGCACGTGCAGCAGAAGATCGGCGCCAAGCACTGCCCCGCGTTCGACCTCTCCGCCGCCTGCGCCGGGTTCCTGTACGGCCTCTCCATCGCCGACCGCTTCGTCCGCACCGGCGGCGCGAAGTACGTCGTGGTCGTGGGCGTCGAGCTCCTCTCGCGCATCCTCGACTGGACCGATCGCACGACCTGCGTGCTGTTCGGCGACGGCGCGGGCGCGGTGGTCGTCGGCCCGACGACCGAGGAGGAGGCCGAAGCCGGTCGCGGCATCCTCTCGACCCACCTCTTCACCGACGGCTCGCTCGCCAACGCGCTCCTCATCCCGGGCGGTGGGAGCAAGGAGCCGTTCTCGGCCAAGGTCCTCGAGGACCGCCGCCACCTCGTCCACATGACGGGGCAAGACGTGTTCAAGGCCGCGGTCCGCTACCTCGCCGCCTCGGCGCGCACGGCGCTCGAGGCCAACCACCTCACGCCGGGCGAGCTCGACTGGGTGGTGGCGCACCAGGCCAACATGCGCATCCTCTCGGCGCTCTCGCAGCGGGTCGAGATCCCGATGGAGCGGTTCTTCATCAACATCCACAAGTACGGCAACACCTCGAGCGCCTCGATCCCCATCGCGCTCGACGAGGCGCTCACCGAGGAGCGGATCAAGCC
>JAEUKC010000335.1:0-13874 GCA_016794445.1 Myxococcales bacterium | reverse complement strand
GCCACGATGTAGACCCCGCGGTCGGCGTCGACCGCGTACGAGTCCTCGTTGTTCTTGCGCTTCTTGCCGACGTCCGTCCCCCCGAAGGCCACGAGCTCGAGCATGGACCAAGGTTCGCACGAAGCCCGCGCGACCCGCTAGTGGACTTCCTCGAACACGTCGGCGTCGGGGAGGCCCATCGCGGTCTTGCCCGCGGCGCCGAGCTCCGGCATCGGGACGTCCTTGAAGCGGGCCACGAACTTCGCGGTGGGCCGCAGGGTGACCTTCGCGCCGGTCGCGCGGTTCTTGTAGACGGTCTGCACCTGGTCGGCGGTGGCCTCGACCAGCTTCAGGTTGAGCTTGCCCACGCTGGCGCCGGTCGAAGCAGCCGCGCCGTCGGCCACACACGCGTACTGCGGCGAGAGCGGCGAGTGGTGCTCCACCTCGAGGTCGAACGCCTGCCGCGCGAGCCCGAGCTTCTGCAGCGCGTAGACGCCCATCCGGTAGCCCGAGACCGCCCACGGCCCGTGGCCGCCGTGCACGCGGTCCACCTCGGCGAGCGCCTTGTCGACCGAAGAGGCGGGCGAGGCCTCGGCCACCGCCGCCGCGATCGCGCTGGCCGACGCAGCGGGCGCCGGTGCGGGCGTCGCACCGCGCGAGCAACCGATCGCGAACGCAGCCAGCCACAGCGCGCGCATCTCAGTTCACCGTCTTGGTCGGCACGAAGCTCATCGCGCGCTCGGCGAGCGCCGTGATCGTCAGCGACGGGTTCACCCCCGGGTTCGCCGAGATCGCCGAGCCGTCGACCACGTAGAGGCCCTCGTAGCCGAACACGCGGTGGCGATCGTCGATCACGCCCTCGCTCGCGTCCTTGCCCATGCACGCGCCGCCGAGGATGTGCGCCGTGGTCGGCACGCCGAGCACCGTCTCGGTGAGCAGCGTGATCGCGGCGCCGCCGACCTTCTCGGCGAAGCGCCGGGCGATGTCGGTCGCCTCCTCCATGAACGCGCTCGGCGGCTTGGTGCCGGGGTCGAGCTTGGTCACGAGGCCGCGGCCGAAGCCGGTCAGGAGATCGCGCCCGAGGCGCAGCGTGAGCGTGCCCTCGAGGGTGCGCATGTAGAGCAGGATCTGGCTCTGCTTGGCGAAATCGGGGACCGTGAGCGCGCGCGCCCAGAGCCCGGGCTGGCGGAACAGGCCGCGCACCGTGCCCCCGAGCCGCGCGAGCAGGTGGCTGCCCGGCGCGTGCGGCAGCGCCATGGTGCGGAAGAACCCCGAGCCCTCGGCGTACCGCACCGGCTCGACGTGGCTGTGGTCGTCGGTGTGCAGGATCGAGGTGATCGCGACGCCCTTGGAGAAGTCCTCGTCGCCCGGGACGACCACGCCGATCAGCGCCTCGCTGTTGGTGCGCACGAAGTCGCCGACGTGGTCGGAGAGCGCGGGGAGGCCGTCGGGGTCCTCCTTCATGGCGAGCAGCAGCGGCACGGTGCCCATGACGCCGCCCGCGAGCACGACCTGCTGCGCGGTGAAGATCCCCTGGCTCGTCTCGAGCGTGTAGCCGCCGTTCTGGCGCTTGCGGACCGCGCGCACCTCGGTCTCGGGCAGTATCGTCGCCCCGCGGCGCTCGGCCAGGTACAGGTAGTTCTTGTCGAGCGTGTTCTTGGCGCCGACGCGGCAGCCGGTCATGCAGGCGCCACAGAAGTTGCAGCCGGTGCGCGCCGGGCCGTCGCCGCCGAAGTACGGGTCGGGCACCTCCTTGCCGGGCGCGCCGAAGAACACGGCCACGTCGGTCGGGTGGAAGTGCTCCTCGCGCCCGAGCTCGCGCGCGATCTCGCGGAGCACGTGGTCGCCCTTCCCGAGCCGCGGGTTCTCGGCACTGCCGAGCATCGCGCGCGCGGTCGCGTAGTGACGCTGGAGCTCGCGCTTCCAGTCGGCGAGGTGGGCCCACGAGGGGGCCTGGAAGAAGTCGTCCTTGGGTGTGGGCAGCGTGTTCGCGTAGACGAGCGACCCACCGCCGACGCCCACGCCGTGCAGGATCGTGACGTGGCGGAAGAACGACATCTGGAAGATGCCGCGCAGCCCGACCTCGGGGCGCCACAGCCACTTGGCGAGGTCCCAGTTGCTCTTCGGGAAGTCGTCCTTGCCGAAGCGACGGCCCTTCTCGAGGACGAGGACGCGGTAGCCCTTCTCCGCGAGGCGCAGCGCCGAGACGCTCCCGCCGAAGCCGGAGCCTACGACGACGAAGTCCCAGTCCCGCGCGAGGGCCATGCGTTCACTTCTTGATGGAGGCCGACGCGGAAGGCGCAGGCGCGGGCTTGGCCGCGGAGCCGCTTGGCGAGCTCGGAGTGCCGCTCGGCGCGGCCGAACCCGAGGCGGCCGGCGGGGGCGTGGCGACGATCTTGAGCAGCTCGACGTCGAACACCAGCGTGCCCTGCGGGCCGCCGCCACCCTTGTAGGCGAGCTCTTCGGGGATCCAGAAGCGCCGCTTCTCGCCCTCGACCATGAGCTGCACGCCCTCGGTCCAGCCCTTGATGACCATGTCGAGCGCGAACCGCGCGGGCTCGCCGCGCGACACGCTGCTGTCGAACATCTTCCCGTCGGTCGTCCAGCCCGTGTAGTGGACCTCGACCTCGCTCTTGGCGGTGGGGTGCGCGGTGCCCTTGCCGGCGGTGATCACCTTGCTCGCGATGCCGCTCTTCTCCACCTTCGCGTCGGCCGGGGCCTTGGCGACGTCGGGCGGCGCGGGGATCGGGTTCTTGATCTCGAGCAGCTCGATGTCGAACACGAGCATGCCCTGCGGACGGCCGGGCTTGCCCTTGTAGGCGAGCTCCTCGGGGATCCAGAAGCGCGTCTTCTCGCCGACGGTCATCAGCTGGACGCCCTCGGTCCAGCCCGGGATGACGCCCTTGAGCGGGAACGTGGCCGGCATGCCGCGGAGCACGCTGCTGTCGAACATCTTCCCGTCGGTCGTCCAGCCCGTGTAGTGGACCTTCACCCGCGCATCCTCGGTCGGGTGCTCGGCCGCCGCGACGCCCGCCTCGGGGCCCGCGTCGCCACCGGGCGCGACCTTCGACAGCACCTTGTAGGCGATGCCGGTCTTGGTCTTGAGCGCGTCGGCCGGGGGCGCCGCGACGTCGGGCGGCGGCGGGATCTGCGGCTTCTCGGGCTGCGAGCCCATGGGCGGCGCGGTCTTGGCGCCCGAGGCCCCCGCCGACGCCACCACCGGATCCTTGGGCTTGGACAGGTCGGGCGGAGAGGCCTCGCAGCCGACGAGAACAGCCAGGGCGACGGCGACCACAGACGGGAGGGAACGGGGCTTCACGGGGCAATCTGAGAGCACGCCCCGGCCAGCGTGACAAGCAGGGCGGGCGAAGTGCTAGGCTCCGCGCCCCCTTCCCCAAGGCTGGTCATGACCGAGAGCGATCCCACCCCGAACACTGGCGACACGGCTGGCGGCAACGTCGGCGAGTCCGCCGGCAACGCCCCCAGCGAGTCCGCTGGTCCGTCTTCTCCCGCCTCGACGGGCGCAACCCCGAACACGCCCGCGGAGGGCCCGCCCGCCGAGGCGAGCTCTTCTCCTGCGCCGAGCGAAGGCGCAGCGCCGAGCGAAGGCGCGACGGGAGAAGCTCCCGCCGAAGGCGCCGCGCCGACCGGCGCGGCCGCTGCGACCGGTGAGGGTCCGCCCAAGAAGCGCCGTCGTCGCCGTCGCAAGAAGAAGCCCGGTGCGGTGCCGGGTGCGCCGGGCGCCGAGGCGAGCGGCGAGGCCAAGGCCGAAGGCGAAGGCGACGACGCCGAAGGTGAAGAAGGCGAAGGCGAAGAAGGCGAAGCCACCGAGGGTGGCGACGCCAAGGCCGAAGGCGCCGAAGGCGGCGAGGGTGGCGACAAGAAGAAGCGCCGTCGCGGCAAGAAGGAGCACCACGGCCGCGAGAAGGCGCCCTTCGGCACCGGCGAAGAGGTGGCCGCGCGCGTCACCGCGATCCTCCCCGACGCGATCATGCTCGACGTGGCCGGCAAGGCCCTCGGCATCTTCGACCGCAAGGAGATCCCCGAGAGCGAGACCCCGCAGGTCGGCGAGAACGTGATCGGCAAGGTGGTCAACGACGGCGCCCGTGGCGGTCTCGTCGTGCTCACCCGCGATCTCAACCGCTGGCTCGCCGCGCTCGATCTCGTCAAGGCGGCGCAGGAGGCCAAGCAGCCGATCGACGGCCTGGTCACCGGCGTCATCCGCGGCGGCATCGAGATCGACGTCGACGGCCTGCGCGGGTTCGCCCCCGCCTCGCACGTCGATCTGCGCCTCGGCGCCGACCTCCACCACCTCATCGGCCAGCGCCTGTCGTTCGACATCGTGCAGTTCGAGAAGCGCGGACGCGAGTTCGTCCTCTCGCGCAAGACGGCGCTCGACGCCGAGGCGCGCGAGATCCGCGGCAAGCTCCTCGAGACCGTGCAGGTCGGCGCGGTGGTCAAGGGCGTCGTCCGCTCGATCCAGCCGTTCGGCGCGTTCATCGACATCGGCGGCGTCGACGGGCTCTGCCCGATCGCCGACTCGTCGCACATCGTCGGCAAGCCGCTGCGCGAGATCTTCAAGGTCAACGAGGAGACCGAGGTCAAGATCCTGCGCATCGACGAGCGCGGCAAGGTCTGGCTCTCCAAGAAGGCCGTCGAGAAGGACCCGTGGGAGAACGTCGCCGAGCGGTATCCGCGCGGCAGCCGTCACAAGGGCAAGGTCGTCCGCCTGCAGCCGTTCGGCGCGTTCATCGAGCTCGAGCCCGGCCTCGACGGCCTCCTGCACATCAGCGACATCAACGCCCCCCGCCGCCTCAACCACCCGAACGAGGTGCTCAAGGTCGGCGAGGAGCTGGATGTCGTCGTCGCGCAGGCCAACTACGAGGCGCACAAGCTCGGCCTCCACGAGGCGCCCAAGGAGGGCGAGGTGTGGAACCCGCCGCCGCAGCAGCACGGTGGCGGCGGACACATCGGCCACAACCCGGGCCGCCTCGGCCCGCACCAGGCCGTGAAGGTCATCGTCGAGAGCCACGAGCCGAACGGCCTCGTGGTCCGGATCCTCGGGCAGACCGGGCGCTTCGCCAAGGGGTTCATCCCGGGCATGGCGACGGGCACCGCCAAGGGCACCGATCTGCGCCGCACGTTCCCGACCGGCACCGAGCTCGACGCCAAGGTGGTCGAGCTCGATCCGCGCGGGGGCGCCAAGCTCTCGATCAAGGCCCTCCAGACCGATCAGGAGCGCGCCTCGTTCCGCCAGTACCAGAACGAGGTCAAGCAGGCCGCCAAGTTCGGCACCTTCGGCGATCTCCTCAAGAACAAGGGCCTCGCGAAGTGAGCGGAGCGAGCCGCAGGCGAGCGCAGCGAACAGCGGCCGCCTCCACGGGCGGCCGCAACAACAAGAAGTAGGCGGAGCGAGCCGCAGGCGAGCGCAGCGAACAGCGGCCGCCTCCACGGGCGGCCGCAACAACACGAAGTAGGTCTCGGTCGCGACGCTCGGGCAGCTTCCTCACGCGAAGGTCAGAGATCGTCTGACCTTCGGGTGAGATTTCGCGATCGCGACGCCGTCGGGATCGGGTAACGTCCCTGCGAGCTGGAGGACGCACGAACATGATCAAGCAGTGGCAAGGACTCGCGCTCGTGGCCGCACTCGCGCTCGGCACGGGCACCGGTTGTCGTCTCCTGATGGCCCTGGCCAAGAAGCCCAAGGCCACGGTCACCATCGGCACCCGCACCGGGATGAACTCGAAGACCCTCGCGGCCAAGGAGAAGGCCAAGAGCGGGTCGGCGAAGTACATCGGCTGCGACATCGCCTACGAGAACATCCCGACCGCCACCAAGATGACCTACCAGTGGCGCAAGTACCACGACAAGGACGCCGCCAAAGAGGGCGACACGTCGGACAAGACCGACGAGAAGTGGGAGCTGGTCACCGGCACGGGCACCTTCATGCTCACCGTCGGTGACAACGGCACCGACATGGAAGACGCCATCTACGAGTGCCACGTGAAGTTCGAGAAGGACTTCGACGGCAACGAGCTCAACGGCCGCCTCACCGTCGGCGACGTCGCCGAGAGCGGGAGCAAGAAGAAGAAGAAGGGTGGCGACGACGACGGCGACAAGAAGAAGAAGAAGAAGGGCTCCGACGACGACTGATGTCTGCCCTGCCCCATCGCCTGCGTGTGCTCGAGGTGCTCGCCGAGCACACGCGACCCGTGCACGTCGCCGAGATCGCCCAGCGGCTCGGGATCGAAGGCACGCCCGGTCTCACGGCGATGCTCGACGATCTCGTGTTCTCGGGCGCGGTGCGCGCGTTCCCGGGGCACCGCTACCGCATCGGCGACGACGTCGAGGTCGATCCGGAGGCCGCCGCCGCCGAGAGCGTGCGGCCGCCTCCCCCGCCCGGGGCACCCCCGGCCGCCACGCCGAGCGAGCCACCGTTCAGCCGGCGCTCCCCCCGCGAGCGCGTGGGCATGATCACCATCCACCCGCGCGGCTTCGGCTTCGTCGCCTCCCCGGGCGACCGCGACGTCTACGTCTCGCCCGAGATGATCGGCGGCGCGCTGCACGGCGATCAGGTCACCGTCCGCGTGTTCCGCTCGAGCGCGCGCGGCCCCGAGGGCGAGGTGCTCTCGGTGGTGCGGCGCACCGCGCGCCGGGTCCCCGGCGTGCTCCGTCGCCGCGGCAAGAGCGCGTGGCTCGAGCCCGACGACCCGCGCATGCGCGGCCCCATCACCCTCGACGAGGCCAACGAGGGCTACGACGGCCAGGCCGCCGTCATCGCCATCACGCGCTACCCCGAGCGCCACGACGAGCACCCGCGCGGCGCCCTCGTGCAGATCCTCGGCGACCCGGGCGACCCGGAGGTCGAGGTGCTCAAGATCCTCGCCCGCGAGGAGATCGTCGAGGGCTTCCCCGGCGAGGCCGTGGCCGAGGCCCGCGCGTTCGGCGAGGTCATCGACCCCAAGGTCGCCGCCGGCCGCGAAGACCTGCGCAAGCTCCCGCTCGCCACCATCGACCCGAAGGACGCGCGCGACCACGACGACGCGGTGTGGGTCCGCCCCGCCACCGCGGAGGACGGCGACGGCGCGGCGTGGGTCGCGTGGATCGCCATCGCCGACGTCTCCAGCTACGTCCGTGAGGGCAGCGCGCTCGACGACGCCGCGCGCCACCGGAGCTGCTCGGTCTACCTGCCCGACCGCGCGATCCCCATGCTCCCGCGCGAGCTCTCCTCGCACCTGTGCTCGCTGATCGCGCACGAGGACCGGCTCTGCCTCGCGGCGTGCGTCACCCTCGACGCCTCGGGCACGGTGCTGAAGCGGCGCCTCGTCCAGGGCGTCATGCGCAGCGTGGCCAAGCTCACCTACGAAGACGTCGCGCGCGCGCTCGCCTTCACGAGCGACGAGCCCGCCTCCGAGCAGGCCAAGGAGATGCTCCCGCACCTCGAGGTGGCGTGGGCGTGCGCCTCGGCGCTCCGCCAGAAGCGCATGCGGCGCGGCGCGCTCGACTTCGACCTGCCCGAGGCCAAGGTGGTGCTCGACGAGAACGGCGTCTGCACCGACGTCGTCCGCGCCCGCGCCGATCTCGGGGTCAAGAAGGCCTACAACCTCATCGAGGAGCTGATGCTCCTCGCCAACGAGGTCGTCGCCGACGAGCTCACGCAGAAGGGCGTGCCCACCATCTACCGCGTGCACGGCCGCCCCGACGAGGCCAAGCTCGACCGCTTCGCGGCGATGGCCGAGATCCTCGGCATCCGCTTCGACCTCGAGGACGCGCAGGACCCGCGCGCGCTCGGCCGTCTGCTCAAGAGCATCGCCAAGCACCCGCAGGCGCAGGTGCTCAACTCGCTGCTCCTGCGGTCGATGAAGCAGGCCACCTACGACATCGTGAACATCGGCCACTTCGGCCTCGCCTCGCCCGCGTACCTGCACTTCACCTCGCCGATCCGCCGCTACCCCGACCTCGTCGTCCACCGCGCGGTGCACCGCCTCTGCGAGGGCAAGCCGGCCGAGAAGAGCGAGACCGCCATCGAGAGCCTGCGCGAGGCCGCCATGCTGGCGAGCGACAAGGAGCGCAAGGTCATGGAGGTGGAGCGCGAGGTCGTCGACCTCCACCGCTGCATCCTCATGCGCGACCGCATCGGCGAGTCGTTCGAGGGCACGGTCACCGCGCTGGTCGGCAGCGGCGTGTTCGTCGCGCTCGATGCGCCCTACGTCGACGTCATGGTCAAGTACGAGGCGCTCGGCGACGACGCCTACGACCTCGACGAGGACGGCCTGCGCGCCGTCGGCCGCCGCTCGGGCGATGCGATCCACCTGGGCGACCGCATGATCGTGCGCATCGAAGACGTCGGCCTCGAGCGCCGCCAGGTGAGCGGTCGTCGCCTCGCGTTCGCGAGCGATGGCGTGGACGACGGCCCGGGACCGCGCCGAAGGGGTTCGCTGCCCCCGCCGCGTGGGACCCCGCCGCGCGGAAAGGCGCCGCCGCGCGGCGCCTCCGGGGCGACCAACCGCGCCGGCCGCCCGAGCGTCACGCCGCCGCGCAGCGAGAAGCCGAGCAAGGGCGGCAAGCCTGCGCACAAGGGCGGCAAGGCCTCGCCCAAGGGCGGCAAGGGCAAGGGCGGCAAGCGCCGCTGAGCTCGAGGCCTGCTTCGCGAGCGCGAGGCTACTTCACGAGCTCGAGACAGGCCGCGTTCGGCGTCGCGTCCTTGACCAGCGCACAGGCGTCGGCCTTGCGCATGCGGTAGGCGAGGTAGAGCCCGCAGCGGGCGTCGCCCTCGCACAGGCTCGTGGCACCTCCCCCGGCGCCGGCCTTGCGGCCCCTGCACTCGACCTCCTTCACCGGATCGCAGTCGGTGGAGCTCGCCCGACGAGCGACGATCGAGCGGCACTCGGCGCCCTCGTCTCCCTCGCCGCACAGAGTGGCGTCGCGCGTGATCGTCGCGACCGCGCGCCGACACGTGGCGACCTCGGCGGCCGAGCCCACGCAGAGCGCCGGGTTGCGACGGCGCGCCGCGATGGCGGTGCGACAGACGGTGCCGTCCTTGGGGCAGCCGGCGACGTCGCCGCCCACCATGGCGGGACACGCCTGCACCAGCGTATCGATCGCCTTGTTCTGGGCCGCGCACGCCTCGCCCGCCTTGCACGCCGCGACCAATCCGGGCCGCGCCTGGGTGAGCGCCTTGCAGGCGTGACCATCGCCGAGCAACGCCGCCGCGCCGGCGAGGCAGGCCGCGCGACGCGACGGGTCGGCGATCGCGTCGCAGGGGGGGAACACCCCGACGGCCGGGACGAAGGCGATCAGGCACTGATCGCGGTCCTTGGCTTCGGGGAGCTCGCCGCAGAAGAACGCCTCCTTGAACTCGATCGCGCGGTTCTCGAAGCACTGCGGCTGGTCGGCCGCGCCGAGCGCCTGACAGTAGCGGAGCTCGCGGTGGAACTTCTTGCGCAGGGCCTCGAGCGCCTCGCCCTTGGGCAGCGGCCCCGAGTCGAGCGCCGCCTTGTAGCGCGTGTAGGCGGCCCACACCGCGAACGCGACCACGAACGTGCCGCAGGCGACGATGATGATCTGCTGGGGTCGACGGGGCTTCATGCGGGGAGCCCGAAGAGGCGGCGCGCGTTCTCGGTGGTCTGCGTGGCGAGCTCGGCGAGCGGCACCTGCCGGAGCTCGGCGAGGCGCGTCGCCGTGTGCACGACCATCGCCGGCTCGCAGGTCTTGCCCCGCAGCGGCACGGGGGCGAGGTACGGCGCGTCGGTCTCGACCAGGATGCGCTCGGCCGGCGCGAATCGACCCACCTCGTGGATGCTGGTGGCGGTCTTGAAGGTCACGATGCCCGAGAACGAGAGGTGAAAGCCCAGATCGAGCGCGCGCCGCGCGAACGGCAGGTCCTCGCTGAAGCAGTGGATGACCCCGCCGACGTCGCGCGCGCCCTCCTCCTCGAGGATCGCGAGGCACTCCTCGCCGGCTTCCCGGGTGTGGATGACGATGGGCTTGCGCACCTCGCGAGCGAGGGCGACGAAGCGCCGGAACACGGCGCGCTGCACGTCGCGCGGCGAGTGATCGTAGTGGAAATCGAGGCCGATCTCGCCGACCGCGGTGACGGCGGGGTCGGCCGCGAGCGCGGCGATCTCGGCGAACATCGCGTCGTCACACCCTCGCGCGTCGTGGGGGTGCACCCCGACCGTCGCCACGATGTCGGCGTGCGTGCGCGCGAAGGCCACGGCGGCGTGGGCCTCGGCCGTGGTCTCGCCGACGCCCACCACGACGAAGCCGACCACCCCCGCCGCGCGGGCCTCGTCGAGCAAGGTCTGGGCGGCGCGACGCTTGCCCTCGGGCGCGGCGAGCAAGTGGCAGTGGCTGTCGACCAGCGCGGGCGTCATGGGAGCCGGGTTGTAGTACGCGGCGGGCACTCCTGATAGCCGGGCACTGGTCTACGCGGAGCGGAGCTTCTCGCGCAGCGCCCCGGCCGCGGACCCGAGCCCGGCCGACTCGAGCGCGGCGGGGGCCTTCTCGCGGACGCGGGTGATGGTGGCGTCGACCTCGCTCCGGCTCGCGGGCGCGAGCTCCGCCGTGCGTGCCGCTGCGGCGATCTGCGCCAGGGTGTCGGCGGCCGGCGCGAGGTAGGCCCGACCGGCGGGCTCGCAGCACAGCTGGAACGCCCGCTCGGCCTGGGTGAGCGCGCCGACCACGTCCCCGTTGGCGTGGAGCGCGGCCGCGTAGTTGCGCACGGCGTCCGGCAGGGCATCCGCCGCGGCCAGGCCCTCCGCGAACTGCACCGCACAGCGCGCGTGGGCGAGCGCGCCGCGCGCGTCGCCGAGCAGGAGCTCCACTTCGGCCACGTTGTTGTGGGCGACGGCGAGATCGTAGAGGTCGCCGATCTTCTCCTTGAGCTCGAGCGACTCGAGGAAGCGGTCGCGCGCGCGGGCGATCTCGCCGCGCTGGAACAGCACGGCGCCCAGGTTGTTGTGCGCGATCGCCGCGAGCTGCGGGAACCTCCGCTCGTCGACCACCCGCGCCGCCTGGCGACCGAGCCGCTCGGCCTGGACGAGCCGGTTCTGCTGGTAGAACACGATGGAGAGCGTGAACAGGAGGTGCGAGGCCGCGTCCGTGAAATCCGGCTCGCGGCGCGGGATGCGCACGCACGCGCGGAGGCCGCGCACGAGGCTCGCGATGGCCTCGCGGTAGTCGCCGAGGCGGTAGCGCGCGAACCCGATGGCCGCGAGCAGCGGGGCGAGCAAGCGCGGGTCGCCCTCGGGGCCGAGCAGGCGGAGCGCCTCGTCGTAGCGGGCGAGGGCCGCCGGGAACGCGCCGCGCACCTTCTCGACGAGCCCGAGGCGCAGCTGCACCGCGGCGTCGAACGTGCGTACGGCGTCCTCGTCGAGGTGCTGCGCGCGGCGCCGCTCCTTGCGCAGGATGTCGGCCCAGGCCTCCTCGTAGGCGGTCTGCGACTCGTCGAGCCGGCCCACGCGGCGCAGGGTGTCGCCGAGGGCGAGGCGGAGCCGCACCCGATCCTTCCACTCGCAGATGCGATTCTCGTCGAAGCCCTCGCTCGCGGGCTCGGCGCCGAGGCCGCGCGTGGAGTCCGCGATGTCGCAGGCGCGCTCGTAGCTGCGGATGGCGTCGCCGTTGAGCCCGAGCGCGGCGCCACGATCCCCCGCCCGCACGTAGTGGCGGGTGGCCTCGCGGGGGACGTTGCCCCGGTCGTAGTGGAAGGCGAGCAGGGCGGGGTTGCCGTCGACCACCACGGTTCCCCGCCCGGCGAGCCAGCTCGCGAGCGCGCGGTGATACTGCTCGCGGAGCCGCAGCGAGAGCGACTCGTAGGCGACCTCCCGGGTGACGTTGTCGGCGAACGCGTACTCCCGGTCGGAGGGGAACGTGCTCGATTCGCGGGCGCGCACGAGGTCGTTGGCCCGGAGGCGTTCGAGCTGGTCGCGCACGCCGCCGTGCGCGCCGCTGCCCGGCGCGCGCATCGCCTCGATCGCGCCCTCCCAGAACACGCGACCCACCACCGCCGCGCGCTGCAGGGCCGCGCGGTGCTCGGGCGACAGGCGATCGAGCCGCGCCTGGACGATCCCGTAGATGGTGGACGGCAGCTGGAGCTGCTCGAGTCGCGCCTCGTCGATGCGCCAGACGTCGTCCACCGAGCGCTCGACCGCGCCGGCCTCGACCAGGACGCGCAGCGTCTCCTTGAGCACGAACGGGTTGCCGTCGGCGCGATCGACCAGCTGTCGCACGAAGTCGGCGGTGACCCGCGGCGCGCGGCGCAAGAGGTCGCGCGCGAGCTCCTCGGTCGCGCGGCGCGAGAGCGGGCCGAGGGGGATCCGGCTCGCGTTCTCCCGTCCGTCGGCGAACGACGGTCGCCGCTCGAACAGCGCAGGGCGCCCGAAGCCGACGAGCAGGATGGGCACGTCGGCGAGGCGCAGCGCGAGGTACTCGAGCAGGTCGAGGCTGGCGTCGTCCGCGGCCTCGAGCCCGTCGCAGAGCACCAGCACCGGCGCGTGGTGGGCGAACAGGCCGAGCAGTCGCGCGACGGCCGCGCACATCCGCGCGCGCAGGTCGTCCACGCTCTCGCCCGCCGCGGTCAGCGCGCCGCGCGCGTCCGCGCCGAGCATCATGGCGAGGGCGTCGATGGTGTCGCCGAGCTCCGCGGGGTCGAGGCCGGCGCGCTCGACCGACACCGGGGTGAGCGAAGGGGGGGTCGCGTGCGCCGACGTGGACGACGAAGGAGAGAGGAACTGCCCGGTCTCCTCGCTCGGAGCGCGGCGCCCGAACGCGCGCACGCCGTTGCGGATCTTCTGCGCGACGACCTCGCGCGGGTCGTCGACGTGCACGTGGAAGTAGCCACGCAGCAAGGTGGCCGCGAGATCGAACGTGGCGTCGCGCGACAGGTGCGACCCACGACCCACGAACACCGCGGCCTTGACCCCGCGCGCCGAGAGGTCGCGCTGGAACTCCTCGCGCACGCGGCTCTTGCCGGCGCCTGGTGGACCGTGGACGAGCGCGAGGTGCGCGCGCCGATCGCCCGAGACCTGGTCGAGCAGGTCGGCGAGCCGATCGGCCTCGGCCCGCCGGCCGACGAACCGGGTGGGCGCACCGTAGAACTCGTCCTGCGGCTCGTCGACGAGCCGCTTGGCGGGGCCGATCACCCGATAGCAGGCGAGCGGCTCGGTCTTGCCCTTGGCCACGACCGGGGTCAGCTCCTCGACCTGGAACACGCCGGTGACGTGGCGGAAGGTGTCGCGACCGATGACGATGCTGCTCTCGGGAGCATGGCCCTGCAGGCGCGAGGCGACGTTGACCGCGTCGCCCATGACCGTGAAGTCCCGGCGGGCGCCGCCGCCGACGCGCCCCGCGAACACCCGCCCGGTGTTGATTCCGACGCGCAAGGTGAGCTTGATGCGGCCGCGACGACGGAGGCCGTACTTGGTGACCGCCTGCTGCAGGCGCAGCGCGGCCTGCACGGCCCGCTCGGCGTCGTTGTCGGTGGAGCGCGGGACGCCGAAGACCGCCATGACGCAGTCGCCGATGTACTTGTCGACCACCCCGCCGTGCTTCTCGATCACCTCGGTCATGGTCTCGAAGCAGCCGTCGACGATCTCCTTGATCTCCTCGGGCGCGAACCGCTCGGAGAGCGCCGTGAAGCCGACGACGTCGGCGAACACGATGGTGCAGACGCGGTTCTCCTCGACGCTCGTCGCCGTCGACGGGTGCACCACGCTCGGAGCGGGTATCGAGCCGACGCGACCGCTCGGCAACAGCTCGGGCTTCGCCGCCGCACCGGAGCTGACCGTGATCACCACCCTGTCGGCGCCACTCGAGACGCTGAACGCCGGGGGCACGACGGGACGAAGGCCCGGTCCGTCGTGCGCCATCGTGACCGAGGCGCCGAGCTCCACCGA
>JAEUKC010000311.1:0-17617 GCA_016794445.1 Myxococcales bacterium | reverse complement strand
CGACAAGGCCCCCGCCGCACCCGCCACGCTGGTGGTCGCGCACGGCGCGCTCGACGGGACCACGACCGAGGTCGGGCTCGTCACGATCGGCCTCGGGAGCGGCACGCCGCCGCTCGCGCCCGTCGGTTCGGTCGAGCACGTACGTGGGTCCGCGGTGCGCGGCGCCGTGCTGGGTGCGGCCGTGCTGGTCGCGGTCGAGGAGCCAGGGCCGAAGGGCACCTCGTACGCGGGCGCGCTGCACCGCCTCGACGCGACGGGCGCGCAGCGCCTCTGTGGCGGCCTCACCCGCGCAACGGGGCCGCTCGTCGTCGGTGGCCGCGTGCTCGTCTCGCGCGGCACGGACGGGCCGGAGCCCACCCCGGGGCCGGCGACCGAGGCCCTCGCGCTGCGCACCGACGCGCTCACCATCGACGAGGTCGACCCCGCGACGGGCACCACGCGCACCCTCTGGAGTGGCGTGGGCTACCAGGCGTTCCTCGCGGGCGCGCTCGGCCACGAGGCGTTCGTGTACTTCTCGCAGGCGTCGGGGGCCTCGGTGTTCGCGCTCGACGTCGCGACCGGCGCCGTTCGCAAGCTCGGGGCGGTGGCGCCGTTCGCCCGGGATTTCAGCGTCGATCCGGTGCGGAAGGCGCTCGTGTTCGCCGACCTCGGCGTCGCCGATCGCTGGCAGGTCCAGAGCCTCGACCTCGGGAGCGGCGCGCGCACGGTCCTCCTCGAGACCCAGGGCGACCACCCCATGCCGTTCGCGCTCGCGGGCGGCGACGTCGTGCTCTCGAGCGACGGCGACCATGGTCTGCTGCGCCTCGCGCGCACGGCCGTCGTGCGCCAGAACCTGCTGTCGCCGGCGGGCGACGGCTCCGACGCCGCGACCCACGAGGAGGGCCGCTGGCTCGCCGTCCGCCACACGCCGACCACGCGCTTCCGTGGCTCGAGGACACCCTCGCTGATCGTCGTCGACGTCGACACCGGGCAGTTCGTGCCCGTCGACGTGCCGCTCGGGCACTTCGTGCAGTCACTCGGCTTCCTCCGCGGAGGTGCGTCGTGAAGGGGCTCCTTCGCTCGGCTCCGGCCGTCGCCCTCGCCCTGCTCGCGTTCGCGCCGACGCGCGCCGAGGCCGCGCCTTGTGGCCCCACCTACTGCCCGAGCTACGGCACCGAGCTCCACTCGTGCCCGTGGAAGAGCGGCATCCGCTGCCGCGTCGACCCGGTGGTGAAGGACAACCCCACCTTCGCCGAGCTCTCCGATCTGTTCGACAAGATCGCCGTCGGTCCCTCCAAGTACGGCGCGCTCGGGTGGGGCTACTCCCTCGACGCCACCGTCGGGGTCGCCGCCCCCAAGAAGGTCCCGGTCCACTTCCCGTGCGTGCTGCTCAAGGCGATCAGCGCGCTCGAGTCGGTCGGCTGGAACCAGTTCTGCCAGCCCACAGGCCCCGTCTGCACGGGCAAGCAGCAGACCATCGTCGCCTGCGACTGCGGCTACGGCCTCATGCAGGTCACGAGCGGCATGAACATGGGCGAGACGAGCGCCTACGATCCGAACCGCGTGGCGAGTGACGCCGCCTACAACGCCTCGGTCGGCAGCCAGATCCTCGGCGCCAAGTGGAACTACGGGCCGGCCGTCGGCGACCGGCAGCTCGACGTGATCGAGGACTGGTACTTCGCCACCTGGGCCTACAACGGCTTCGCGTTCAGCAACAACCCGAACAACCCGGCGTACCCGGCCGACCGCAAGCCGTACCGCGACCCGGGCGGCCTCTCGGGCGGCAACTATCCCTACCAGGAGAAGATCTGGGGCTACGTGCGCGTGCCCTACGGCCTCAAGGAGAAGGCGGGCGTCGCCGGGTACAAGGCCTACCCCATCAGCTTCCCCGACCGCTCGAAGATCTGCGCGAGCTGCGGCAAGCCGACCGCGAACATCCCCGAGCCCTCGCCGACCCACGTCAGCGACTGCCCCGGCAGCGGGGGCCCGCCGCCGCCCGCGCCCGGCCCGCGCTACGAGCTCTCGACCGAGGTCGACGCCGACGATCGCTTCAACGACGGCACGTCCAAGGCCATCGCCGACCTGCTCGAGGGCGACACCCACACCGTCGACCTCGTGATCAAGAACACCGGCGACAAGTCCTCGCCGAATGTCTCGCTCGGCGTTTCGGTGCCCGACCCGTGGGTCGTCGCGAGTGGCTTCACCATCGAGTCCGACGCGACCGGCAAGTTCGCGGTCAACGACGCCGACGCCCGCCCCGACCAGCCCTCGCGCACCGCGCCGGGCAAGCGCTTCACCTTCCAGCTCAACGCCTTCGCGGTCGGCGAGACCAAGCGCGTGCGCCTCAAGGTGAAGGCCGCGCAGTACTCGATCGGCACGGCCGACCACCCCGACGTGCGCGAGTGGGTGCAGAAGGTGGAGGGCGTCTACGAGAAGGCCGAGTGGGACACGGCCCCGACCAACCCGAGCGGCCAGACCTGGAACGGCGGTGATCTGCGGGCGTCCGAGCGCCTCGACGTGTTCTCGAAGATCCACTGGAGCTTCGACGGCGGCACCTTCGAGGGCTGGGTCGCCGGGGGCGCGGCCACCGCCAAGCTCGACGCGAAGGCGCTCGTGGTCGACACGACCGGCGACGACCCGCAGATCGTCGGGCCCGAGACCGAGTTCGACGCCGCGACGTACCCCGTGCTGCACCTGCGCGTGAAGGGCGGCAGCGCGGGCGCCCGCGTCTACTTCTCCACCAAGGACGCGCCGGGCTTCGACGAGGCGCGCTCGGTGAGCTTCGACCTGCCGGGCGCCGCGGAGGCCCGCGAGTTCGGCGTCGACCTGCGCGGCAACCCCGCCTGGAAGGGCACGATCACGCGGCTGCGCATCGACCCGCTCCCCAGCGGCACGAGCACCGTCACGTTCGAGGACCTGCGCATGACCGGCCCCGAGGGGCTCGTGCCCATCGACGTCCAGGCCTCGGCCGAGGGCAGCTGCGGCTGCGAGACCCCGGGTCGCCCCATCGCCTCGGGCGCCTCGCTCGGCGCCCTCGGCCTCGCGCTGTCGCTCGTCGCGCGGCGCCGCCGACGGTGACCCCTACGGGTCGATGGTCCCCCGCTCGATGGCGCTCCGGGCCTGGGCGGAGAGGATCCGCACGCCGACGATCATCATCGCGAAGCGCTCGTCCTTGGTGAGCCCCTGCTTGTATCGGTAGTAGATCTGCTGCGCGACGACGGCCGTCTTGAAGAGGGCGAAGGCGTAGTGGAACAGGATGTCGGAGACGTCGCGGCCGGTCTGCTCCGCGTAGCGCGCGACCACCTCGCGCCGCGTGTACGCGCCCGGCGCGAACGTGGGGCCGAACGCGAACATCTTGGCCTCGTCGGCGTCGCCCGCCTCGACCCAGTACGAGAGCGCCGTGCCGAGATCCATGAGCGGATCGCCGAGGGTCGACATCTCCCAGTCGAGCACGCCGACGATGCGCGTGGGGTCGCCCGGATCGAGCACGAGGTTGTCGAACTTCCAGTCGTTGTGCACCAGCGCAGCGCCGCTCTCCTGGGCGATCCCGTGCATGCGCTCGGCGAGCCAGGCCGCGACGTGCTCGACCTCGGGAATGTCGTCGGTGCGGCTGTCGCCGTAGCGCCTGGTCCACCCCTCCACCTGGCGCACGACGTAGCCCTCGGGCTTGCCGAGGTCGGCGAGGCCGGCCGCGGCGTAGTCCACGGCGTGCAGCTCGGCGAGGCCGTCCACGAGCGCCGCGCAGGTCGCGCGCATGCGGGGCGCGTCGAGCCCGAGCGCCTCGGGCAGCTTGCGGCGCAGGATCGTGCCCTTCACCCGCTCCATCACGTAGAACGGCGCGCCGAGCACCTCGAGATCGTCGCAGTGGGCGAGGGCCCGCGGCGCCTTCGGGTAGACCGCGTGCAGCCGCGACAGGATGCGGTGCTCGCGCCCCATGTCGTGGGCCGTCTTGACCTTGCTGCCGAACGGCGGGCGGCGGAGCACGAGCTCCCGGTCGCCCTCGATTGCTCTGGTCGCTCCCGGACCGTCCCAGTCCGGTCCTCCGCTCCGAATCTCGAGCAGATAGGTGAGGTTCGAGTGGCCGGCGGGGAACTGGGTGAGCGTGAGCGCGCCCCGGATGCCGAGGGTGCGGTCGAGCCAGGCCGAGAGCTTCTCGAGGTCGAGCTCCTCCCCCGGACGCACCGGCTTGCCGCGGTCGAGGAGGTCGCTCATCGCGGTGCGGCCTCGGTGTCGCACAGCAGCGTGCAGTCGCGCGCGTGCTGGAGGAGGCGCGCCGGCACGTGGGCGTAGGACCCGGGCTCGAGCGCGCGGGTGACGGCGTCGCGCTTGCCGGCCCCCGCGGCCAGCCCGAGGACCTGGCGGGCACGCAGGAGCGCGACGGGCGTGAGGGTGAGGCGAGAGACGGCAGGGTTCATGGGCGGGTCGAAACACGGCACGCAGAGCCGGTGCCGCTCGAGGAGGTAGGGACAGCCGGGGTAGAGGGAGAGGACGTGCGCGTCGGCGCCGAGGCCGACGATCAGGAGATCGAGGTCGCCGACGCGCGAGATCACCCTGGAGAACGCAGCGGCGGCGCGCTCGGCCCGGCGCGCGAACCGCCGCGGCGACCCGGACAGCGCGGGCATGCGGAGCGGGATCACCCGCGCGGGGACGTGATCGAGGAGGGCGGCGCGCGCCGCGCGGAGGTTGTTGCGCGGGTCGTCGTCGGGCACGAGCCGGTCGTCGCCGACCGTGATCACGCAGCGGGCCCAGTCGAGCGAGCGGCGCGCGAGCGCCTCGTGCATGGCGACCGGCGTCGAGCCGCCGGTGAGCGCGACGAAGAAGCGACCGCGCGCGACGAGGGCCGCCTCGGCGGCGGCGACGAACCGGTCCGCCGCGGCTTCCGCGAACGACGCAGCGGGGACGATCGCCAGCTCCATCGCTCTAGGACCGGGGCGGGGCGGCGTGGGCGATCTTGGCCGTGAGCGCGGCGGCGCGCCGCAGGCTCGCAACGTAGAGCGGATCGGCCACGGGACGCTCGACCGCGCCGGCGAGCAGGCGACCGTCGTCCGGCAGGTGGATGCGGAGGCACTGCTTGGGGATGTGCAGCACGGGGTGCACGCCGGACCAGCAGAGCACGAACGGGTCGTCCTCCGGACGCTCGAGCTTCAGCTCGATGCCGGGGCCGCGCAGGTCGATGTGCACGATCCCACCCTCGCGGATGCCCTCGCGCGGCGTCGACTCGAAGACCACGGCCGCGTCGGGCAGGCCGAGCGCGTGGGCGATCCACCCGGCGAACAGGGCCGCCTGCGTGGAGGCGGGCTCCGGGTCGCGCGCGCGCGGCGAGAAGCGCACGGTGACGCCGTCGATCTGTCGCGCGTCCACGCCGCCCTCGTCGAAGAACCGGGCGCAGAGCTCCTGGAACGTGCGCAGCCTCCGCCAGCACAGATCCGCGAGCGCGAAGCGTTGCGCGAGGCCGGCGAGCACCGGCAGATCGCGCAGGTCCATGTCGTTGCTGTCGACGACCGCGAGGTCGGCGCGCAGCGTGGTGCTGATCGCGTCGAACAGCGGGTCGTGGTCGGGCAGGTCGCCGACCCACCAGGCGACCACCGGCAGGTCGCCGGTGCACAGGCGCGCGGCCACGTCGGGCAGGTAGCCCCGCGCGGCGCCGTGGGCCACGAGGCGGATGGCCTCCGCGGCCGGCCGGCCCTTCTCGCCGTGCAGCGCGACCTCGACGTCGATGCTCGGCGCGTCGGCCGGCGAGAAGCGGGCGAGCACGGTGCGCGCGCCGTGGTGGGCCGCGGCGTGGTCGAGCGCGTCGGCCGCGCGCTGCGGGGCGGCGTCGTCGGCGCAGAGCGCGACGATGCTCATGGTCTGCAGGTGCGCCCCGCCCGGGCGCTCGGTCTCCCACAGCGCGCGCAGGTCGGCCTCGACGCGGGCGAGGCTCGAGGGCGCGAAGGCGGCGACGGTCACGGGCGCCTCCACGAGCGACCGTCGTCCCCGGGCAGCGCGTCGGCCGCGACCGGTCCCCAGCTGCCGGCGGGGTAGAGGTGAGGCTCGTCGTGCGTCTGCTGCCAGCGCTGCAGGATCGGGGTGCACCACGCCCAGGCCGCGCGCACCTCGTCGTTGCGGGCGAACAGCGTGGCGTCGCCGAGCATCGCCTCGAGGATCAGCCGCTCGTAGGCCTCGGGGCCCGCGTCGCCGAACGCCGTGCCGTACCGGAAGTCCATCGCCACCGGTCGCATGGCCATGAGCGGCCCGGGCACCTTCGACATGAAGCGCATCGAGATGCCCTCGTCGGGCTGGACGCGCACCGAGAGCACGTCGGGCTCCATCGCCCCGGAGAACAGCGCGTGCGGCACCTTCTTGAAGTGCAGCGACACCTCGGTCACGCGCTTGTTGAGGCGCTTGCCGGCGCGCAGGTAGAACGGCACGCCGCCCCACCGCCAGTTGTCGACGAACGCGCGCAGGGCGACGAAGGTCTCGACGCGCGAGTCGGGCGCGACGTCCTTCTCCTCGCGGTAGCCCGGCGCGGCGGCCCCCGCGTCGGCGAGGCCGCGCGCGTACTGCCCGCGCACCACGTGCCGCGCCACCTCCGTGCCCGAGAGCGGCCGCAGCGCGCGCAGGAGCTTCACCTTCTCGTCGCGGACCGCGTCGGCGTCGAAGGCCACCGGTGCCTCCATGCCGACGATGGACAGGATCTGCAGCAGGTGGTTCTGCACGACGTCGCGCATCGTGCCGGCCTGCTCGTAGAAGCTGCCGCGGCCCTCGACGCCGATGTCCTCGGCCACGGTGATCTGCACGTGGTCGACGTGCGCGCTCGACCAGAGTGGCTCGAAGATGTGGTTGGCGAAGCGGAAGACGAGCAGGTTCTGCACCGTCTCCTTGCCGAGGTAGTGGTCGATGCGGAACACCTGCCGCTCGTCGAACACGCGCAGCAGCGACTGGTTGAGGGCCTCGCCGCTCTCGAGGTCGATGCCGAACGGCTTCTCGACGACCACCCGCGAGAAGCCCTGCTCGGGCGCGTTCGGGTCCGCGACGAGGCCGGCCCTCTTGAGGCCCTCGACGATCGGCACGAACTCGCTCGGCGGGACCGAGAGGTAGAACAGGCGGTTCTGGCGCGTGCCGCGCTCCTGATCGAGGCGCTCGAGGAGCACCTTGAGCTTCACGTACGTCTCGCTGTCCGAGAACGTGCCCTGGCAGTAGCAGAGCCCCTGCGCGAAGTCGTCCCACACCGTCTGGTCGAGCGGCTTGCGTCGCGAGAACCGGGCGACGTTCTCCCGCTGCTCGGCGCGGAACTCCTCGTCGCTCTTCGGGCGACGGGCGACGCCGACCACGCTCGTGCCCGGGCCGAGGAGCCTCGAGACGGCGAGGTTGTAGAGGGCAGGCAGCAGCTTGCGCTTGGTGAGGTCGCCGGAGGCACCGAAGATCACGACGACGCAGGGCGCGGGCGCGCGCTCGGTCGAGAGGCCTTGGCGCAGGGGGTTGTCCATCGTCGCAAGGTAGAAGAGCCCCGCGCCCCCCCGCAACAGGCCACTCACTTCCGCTCGGGCTCGTCCTTCGCGCGCACGAGATAGGCCGCGCCCGGGAGCGTGCCCCCCGGAAGGCCGAGGCTGCCGAGGTCGGGCGCCACCACCGTGTCGGCCTGCGAGGGCGCCATCGGGGGCTCGCGGTCGGTCGGGTCGACCCGCTCGCCGTCCTCGCGCGGCGCAGGCGCGAGGATCGAGTGATCGAAGTCGAGGTGGAGCGGCTTGGTCGGGGGCCCGTGAACAGCAACGGGGTGGACCTCTTCGGTGGCGGTGATCGAAGGGGGCGGCTGGCGGCCGAGGATGCTCGGCGCCGGCACGGCCTCGGGCAGGGTGGTGCTCAGCATCGCCCGCTTGCCCTTCATCACCACGCGCGGCGCGGCGGGGAGCGGCCGCGCGACGGGGATGGTCCGGGGCAGCGGCACCTCGCGTTGCTCCTGCTGCAGGGTCTCGGCGCGCCGCCGCGGGGGCATCGCCGGCTTGATGACGACGGGGGCCGCGGTCGCGTTCTTGCGCGGGGCCAGCTGGGCGGGATCGACGGACTCCACCTCGAGGTCGATCTCCTGGAAGTCGGTGGACACCGGGATGGACGAGGGGTCGGCGTCGTCGTCGCCGTGCTCCCACTTGCGCACGTAGTGGGCGAGCTCGGTCGCCGCGATGGTGAGCTCGACCACGCGCACGTTCGAGTCCGCGCCGTCGCCGTGCAGCGACGCCGCGTTGGCGGCGGCTTTCTGGATCCACGCGACCGAGTCCCCGTACCGTTTGGCCTTCCACAGGGCCGCAGCCGTGCAGAGCGCCCACCCCACCGGCTCGGGGTCCGAGGGGTGTGGCGGGGGAAACTGCGTCGGCGGAATGAGCCGCGACATGCCGTGAGCGTAGCTCAAGGCGAGCCGGACGCGCAGAAACGGTTGACCGCCCGCCCCCGCAACCGACAATGTGCGCCAGCACCTGATGTCGGCGGACGCGCAACTGGAGCCGAACTCACTCTTCGGCAAGTACCGGATCGTCCGGTTGATCGGGAAGGGTGGCATGGGCGCGGTCTACGAGGCCGTCCACACCGATCTCGACAAGCGCATCGCGCTCAAGATCCTGCCGCAGAGCGTGTCCTCCGACCCGCTGGTCCACGCCCGGTTCGTGCGCGAGGGGCAGCTCGCCTCCCGGATCCGACACCCCAACGTCGTCGACGTGACCGACGTCGGCGTCGCCGACTCGACGCCGTACATGGTGATGGAGTTCCTCGAGGGAGAAGACCTCGGCACGCTCCTCGACCGCGCGCGGCCGCTGCCCGTGATGGATCTGGCCGACATCATCCTGCCGGTCATCGCCGCCGTCGGCGCCGCGCACGACGCCGGCGTCGTCCACCGCGACATCAAGCCCGAGAACGTCTACCTCGCGAACGCCCGCGGCGGCACGATCCCGAAGCTGCTCGATTTCGGCATCTCCAAGGTGGCCGCCTCGATCGCCGGCTCGAACGACCTCACCAAGACGAGCTCGCTGCTCGGCACGCCCTACTACATGTCGCCCGAGCAGGTGCGAGGCGCCAAGAACGTCGACTCGCGCAGCGATCTCTACGCCCTCGGGGTCATCCTCTACGAGTGCTCGACCGGCTACCGACCGTTCGAGGACGACAACCTGTACAACCTCCTCCTCACCATCGTGAGCGAGAAGGTGGTCCCGCCGCGTCAGCACAACCCGCACCTGCCCGAGGCGTTCGAGGCGGTCGTGATGAAGGCGATGGCGCGCGATCTCAAGGACCGCTACGCCAACGTCTACCAGCTCGGCGCGGCGATCCTGCCCTTCGCGAGCCCCGACGCGCAGGTCGTCTGGCGGCCCACCTTCGACAACCCGCCCGAGGGGCCCATCGTGGTGGACATGCGCAGCGACGACGGGCTCGCGGCGGCCCCCGAGGGTCGCAAGGGCGCCATCACGCCGGTCGTCACGCGCCGCGGCAGCGGCTCGCAGTCCGGTCCCTACCCGGCGAGCTCCACCGCCGTGCCGCCGGGCACCGCGGCCGGCGTCGCGAGCGCCCCGGTCGAGCCGAGGAAGGGGCCGCCGCTCGCCCTCCTGCTCGGCGCCGGGGTCCTCGTGCTGCTGGGCTCGGTCGTGATCGCGCGCAAGGCCCTCGACAAGCCCACCCCCGTGCCGCCGCCGATCGCCACCGCGACCGGCGCCCCGAGCACCACCGCGAGCGCCAAGCCGTCCGTCACCGCGTCCACGCCGCCGCCGGTGAGCGACTCCTTCACGGCCACGCTGCGGCTCAAGATGCCCGCCGGCTGCTCGGTCAAGGTCAACAACGTCGCGGCCACGGTCGACGACGGCAAGCTCCAGCTGACCGGGCCCGTCGACACGACGTTCTACCTGACGGTCACCAAGCCCAACGGCGAGGTGTTGCCGCAGAAGGTGTTCATGGCCCAGGGCTTCTTGGTCCCGGACGAGTGGGACGTCTCCAAGGGCACGCTGGCGGTCAAGCCGCCGCCCAAGGGCTCGACGAGCGCGCCTGCGCCGAGCAAGGGGCCGGACGTCAAGGTCACGCCAGCGCCGAGCAAGTCCACGCCTGCGCCGGGCGCGACGAGCTGGGACGGCTGACACCCACGCGGTGTAGTCTGCGGCCGCATGCTTGCGCGGCTCCGATCCTCCCGCCGTCGGGTCACCACGGCCGTCGTCCTCACGACGGTCTCCACGTTCGTGCCCTTGTTCGGGTGGGGGCAGGCGCTGCCACCGACGGGGCCTGCGCCGTCGGCGTCGGCCTCCGCGTCGACCTCGGGGTCGGCAGTCCCCGGCTCGCTCGAGGATCGCAAGGAGCAGGCGAAGAACCACTACCTCGCCGGCGTGAAGCTGATGCAGTCCGAGCAGTGGGACGCCGCGCTCGCGGAGTTCACGGCCGCGCTGGTCGCGTATCCCACGTCGAACACCCGCAAGAACGCGGCGATCTGCCTGCAGCGGCTCGGCCGGTACGACGAGGCGATCGAGATGTGGGAGGCGCGCCTCAAGGAGTTCGGCGCCTCGATGCCCGGGCCCGAGCGCGAGCTCACCGAGAAGGCGCTCCTCGATCTCAAGCCCCTCGTCGGCTACCTCGTCATCACGGCCAACGTCGAGGGCGCCTCGGTCGTCGTCGACGGTCGCGATCGAGGTCAGACCCCGCTCGCCGGCCCGCTCGCCGTCAGCGCCGGCACCCGCTACGTGCGCGTCGTCCGCGAGGGCTTCGCCCCGTTCGAGGCCAAGCCGAGCGTCGCGGGGAAGTCGACCGTGAAGGTCGACGCCAAGCTCGAGGCGCTCGCGCGCGTCGGCCGCCTGCGGATCATGGAGACCGCGGGCCAGGCGGTCGAGGTGCAGGTCGACGGCGTCGTGGTCGGCAAGACCCCGAGCGAGACGGTCGTCGCACCGGGCACGCACACGGTCGTCCTCCGTGGCGAGGGCAACTACGGCACGCAGCCCCAGGCGGTGAAGGTCGAGGTCGACCAGACCGCCGTCATGCGGCTCACGGTCGTGCCGCTCCCCTGCGAGGCCCAGCTCGAGCCCACGCCGGCGTTCGCCGCGGTCTCGCTCGACGGCGTGCCGCTGGGGAACGGGGCGTGGACCGGCCGCCTCACCGCGGGCAAGCACGAGCTCTCGGCGACGGCCGACGGCTACCTCCCTGGCCGCAAGACGTTCGAGGTCGAGGCCAACCACCGCGCCAGCGTCAAGATCACCCTCGAGCGCGACGAGGCGTCGTCGATCTGGGCCGAGCCGGTGCTGCGCCACCGCTGGTCGCTCGCCCTCGGGGGCGCGTTCGGCTTCGGCGCCTCCCTCGGCGGCGAGATCGAGGCGAGCTGCGGCGACGGCGTCGAATGCAGCGCACGCACGCGCCCGTGGCTCGCGGGGGGCTTCCTCCGCGGCGGCTACGACCTCACGAGTCGCGTCGGCCTCGAGCTCACCTTCGGCTACGCGCGCGCCGCGTTCGGCGTCACGCGCAACTTCGAGGCGCCCGGCGGCAAGCGCCTCGCGGCCGAGGGTGGCCCGGTCGCGGGCGAGCTCGTCGAGTCGTTCTCGATGGGTGGACCGCTCCTCACCGCGGGCATCGGCTTCGCGGTCGTTCGCGAGCCGCGCGTGTCGATCGGCGTCGCGGGCGGCGTCTGGTTCGCGCGCGCCCAGCTGCGCCGTGACGGCGTGGTCGACGTCGACGCCGACCCGAAGCGACGGCCCCTCTACGAGGCGTCCTCCGAGGCCGCCGTCACGGTGGTCCCGGTGGTGCTGCCCGAGCTCCGCATCTCGTTCCCGCTCGACGAGCACTTCCAGATCGGGGGCAGCCTGGGCCTGTTCCTGGGCTTCGCGGAGATCCGCCCGCGGGTGCTGCAGACCGCCAAGGGCAGCCCGCAAGACCTCACCGACGGCCAGCCGGCGAACCCCACGTCGAACGGCAAGTTCGTCGGCTACGTGCCGAGCCAGCGCGCGCAGCCGGAGAGCGCCACGGCCATCACCGTCCTCGGCAACGCCACGCTGTTCGTGAGGTATGCTTTCTGATGCGCTCGTTCGCCCTCCTCGCCTGCGCGGCGGCGGTTGGTTGCTCGACGGCCGAGCCCGCGAGCTCGACGGCCCCGCTCGCCGCGGCGCCTTCGGCCGCGACACGAGCGTCGGAGGCGCGCATCGTGGCCACCGCAGACGGCTTCGGTGTCGAGGGCCTCGACCAGGTGCACGGCTTCCACCCTCTCGGCGCAGAGGCGCTGCGGGTCGCGCTGCCCACGCGGGCCGACGGCGCGCTCCGCCTCGAGAACGGGTTTGCCGCGGGGTTCTCGCTCGCGGTGCGCGAGGAGCACGCGAAGCCTGCGCCGGGCGCGCTCGAGCGCGGCGTGCTCACGTACCGCGAGGTGCACCCGGGCGTCGACTGGCTCGTCACGGCGTCTCCCGGCGTCCTCGAGGATCAGCACCTGGTCCGCTCGCCGCTCGCCGTGCGACCGATCGTCTACGAGATCACGCTCGGCCCGGCGGTCGCGTCGGTCGTGCTCGAGCGGGGCGCGCTGCACGCGGCCGATGCCCACGGCTCGGTCCGCCTGCGCACGCGGCCCATCGTCGCGCGCGACGCGCAGGGGACCGACGTCCCCGTCACGCTGTCCCTGACCGTGGCCGCGCGCGTGGCCCGGCTCTCCATCGCACCGCAACCATCCCTCGGCGCTCGCTACCCGCTCGCGGTCGACCCGCTCTGGGAGGCCACGACCAGCCTCGGTACGGCGCGCGATCTCGCGGCGGCCACGGTCCTGCCCGACGGCAAGGTGCTGGTCGCGGGCGGCGCCACCGGTTCGGCCGTCCTCTTGAACACGGCCGAGCGATTCGACCCCGCGACCACCGCGTGGACCGCGGTCGGCACCCTCTCCACCGCGCGCTGGCGCCACCGGGTGGTCACGAGCGGCGGCAAGACCCTGGTCCTCGGCGGCTCGTCGTCGTCCGCGTTCTCCGACCCGCCGGCGCTCTCGAGCACCGAGCTGTTCGACGCCGCCACGGGCACGTTCTCGCCAGGACCGCCGCTCGCCGCGGCGCGCGCCACGTTCACGACGACGATCCTGCCGAGCGGCAAGGTGCTCGTGGTGGGTGGAGAGAACGGTACCGCCTCGCTGTCGAGCGTCGAGCTGTGGGACCCGGCGGCCGGCACCCTCGTGGCGAAGAAGCCGATGAGCATCGCGCGCGCCGAGCACGGGGCCGTGCTCCTGCCGAGCGGGAAGGTCCTCGTGGCCGGTGGCAGGAGTGGCAGCACCCCGCTCTCCACTGCGGAGATCTACGACCCTGCGAGCGACACCTGGACCGCGAGCGGCTCGATGGCCAAGGCGCGGGCCGGGCTCGGCCTCGTGGTCCTCGACGACAAGGCGGGCACGGTCCTCGCGATCGGGGGCATGGTGGATCTCGTGGCGCAGACCTCGATCGACTCCAGCGAGCGCTGGCTCGGCGGGGTGTGGGGCGCGACCCCGCAGGTGATGAACCGCAACCGCGGTCGCTTCGTGTTCGGAACCATGCCCTACGGGCGCGTGGTGGTCGCGGGCGGGCAGGACGGAGGGTTCAGTCGCAAGGTGACCAACCTCTTCTCGCTCTCCACCGAGGAGTGGATAGAGGTGGGCTCCTTGTCGCAGTTCCGGTTCGACTCGGCGAGCGTCCAGCTCGGCCCCTCGCGGATCCTGGCCATCGGTGGCACCTTCCAGCCCTATCTGCCGAGCGCTGGTCTGACCAAGCGCATTGCAGAGGCCGACGTCGATATCTTCACCGGTCTGCCCGGCGGCTCCCCGTGCATCCCCGGCACCGACGGCGTCCACCTGCAGTGCGAGGGCGCGTGCGTCGACCTGTTCTGCTGCGACCGCATCTGCGACGGCAACTGCGAGTCGTGCACGCTCGGCGTCTGCAAGACCGTGCCCGACGGCCCTCCGTCCTCGCCGCGCACGTGCCCCGGCGCGTACGCGCGGTGCAAGGGCGGGGCGTGCGCCACGAGCTGCACGACGGACGACGAGTGCAACCAGGACTTCTACTGCGATGGCGCGCTGTGCCAGCCCCGCAAGGCCCTCGGCGTGCTCTGCCAGCCGAGCAAGGCGGGGCGCGACTGTGCCTCGAACATCTGCGCCGACGGCGTGTGCTGCGAGCAGAAGTGCGACAGCCCGTGCGAGGCCTGCAACGTCAAGGGGCGCGAGGGCGGTTGCGCGCCGGTCGGCGAGGGGCCGCCGCCGCGCGACGCGAACGCCTGCTCACCGTACGCGTGCGGCGTCGCCGGTTGTCGCTCGACCTGCACCAAGAACAGCCACTGCGCGCCCGCGTTCCGCTGCAGCGGCGGGGTGTGCACGCCGCGCGGCGCCCGCGAGTGCGCGCCGAACGGCCTCGGGAGCATCGACACGAGCGGCATCACGACGAGCTGTGGCAGCTACCGCTGTGGCAGCGACGGGAGCTGCAAGTCGAGCTGCGTGGGCACCGGCGACTGCGCGCCCGAGTTCGTGTGCGACCTCGCGGCGCGCGCCTGCAAGCCGGCGAGCACGAGCGGGAGCGAGGGTGGCTGCGTCGCGAGCGGCTCCTCGGATGCGCCGCGCGGAGTGTTCGCGTTCGCGCTCGCGCTGGCCGGGCTCGGACGGCTGCGGCGCCGGCAGGGAGGCCGCCGATGACCCGGACGTCGCAGCTCGGTTTCGCCCTGGCGCTCGCCGTCGCGGGGTGCGAGAGCGCTCCCTCCGACGCCCGGCTCGCGCGCTCGAGCGCCGCGCTCTTCACCGTCGGTCCGCGCATGACGGGCCAGCGCGCGCTCCACCAGAACGCCCGCCTCGGCAGCGGCAAGACCCTCGTCGCGGGTGGCGCGACCGCGATCATCGGCGGTCTCAACATCGTCGTCACCAACACCGCCGAGGTCTTCGACCCGAAGACCATGGCGTTCCGTGCCGTCCCGCCGATGACGACCAAGCGGATGCTCTTCACGGCGAGTCCGCTGCCCGACGGTCGCGTCCTCATCATCGGCGGCGCGCCCGGCTTCACGACCGCCACGTTCACCACCGAGATCTTCGACGAGAAGACCGAGACCTGGGAACCTGGTCCGGCCACGAAGTACAACCACGCCGGGCACGTGGCGGTCCCGCTGCCGGACGGGAAGCTCCTGATCGTCGGCGGTTTCGCGCGGGTCGACGTCGAGCTCTACGATCCCGTCTCCAACACCTTCAGCGACCGTGCCAGCCTGCCGTCGAACCGCGGCATGCACACGGCGACCTTGCTGCCGAGCGGCAAGGTCCTCGTCACGGGGGGCGGCGACGACTGGAACAAGGCCGAGTCGACCGCGTTCCTGTACGACTTCGCGAAGGACAGCTGGAACAAGATCACGCCGATGTCGACGGCGCGCATGGGGCACACCGCAACGCTGCTGCCGAGCGGCAAGGTGCTGATCGTCGGCGGGTCGTCCAAGAGCATCATCGGCAACGACCGCCTCGACACCGCCGAGCTCTTCGACCCCGACACCAAGACCTTCACCGTGGTCGGCAAGATGGCGCACGTCCACGCCTTCCACTCGGCCATCTTGCTGCCGAGCGGCGCGGTCATGGTCGCGGGCGGCAACCCCGAGAACCTCCTGCGGCCGAACTCGCCGTTCGTCGAGCGCTGGGACCCGGCCACCGGCAACTTCTTCGAGCTCGACCCGATGGGCACCCCACGCGCCGCACCGACGGTCTTCGGACTGCCCGACGGTCGCACGCTGATCGCCGGGGGCTTCGGGACCGTGGCGCTCGATTCGAGCGAGATCCTCACCGCGCTGGCGCTCGGCACCGCCTGCAAGAGCAACAGCGCCTGCGAGTCGGGCTTCTGTCGCGACGGCGTCTGCTGCGACACGCGGTGCGATGGTTCGTGCGAGGCCTGCAACGAGAAGGGCGCCTGCACCGCGGTCACGAGCGGCTCGCCGCGCGCCGGCCACACCTGCGACGGCTACGCGTGCACCGCCGCTCCGCCGCCGACGGTGGGTGGCGTCTGTCGCGCGTCGTGCACCGACGACACCCACTGCGCGGCCGGGTTCTTCTGCTCCAGGGGCAAGTGCGAGCCGGACAACGGCGCCAAGTGCACCACCGACCACAGCCGCACGAAGACCGACAACGGCGTCGAGGTCTCCTGCGGCGCCTACCTCTGCGAGGACCTCGAAGGCGGCAAGCGCGGGCGGTGCCGTTCCACCTGCGCGTCGACCGGCGAGTGCGGGGTGGGCTACGTCTGCAACCTCGACACGGCGAGCTGCGACCCGGCCGCCAGTGCGGGGCCTGCCGGGGCGTCGTGCGCCGTCGGCCCGAGTCCTGCGCCCGCGATGCTGGCCTCGCTCGTCGCGCTGGCCGCGCTCGGGGTCCGCCGCCGGCGCGCGCGGCTGAATCAGTCCACTTCTTCGCGCCGTGGCACCCCGATCGGGTAGGCGCTCGCCACGCCCACGTCGAGGTGCTTGGTCGTGCCGAGCGCGTAGATGAGCGGCTCGACGACCTCCGCGGGCGCGGTGGCGGCGCTGAGCAGCTCGGGAAACGTGAGCCCGAAATCGAGTGCGGCCTCGAGCGCCGCCCGCTCGAGGGGCGCGAGCGCGAAACGCCCGATGGCCGCCTGCGGATGCAGCCGGAGCGGCCTCCTCGGCAGCTTCTCGAGCGTCGCCCGCACGCGGGCGAGGAAGCGCGGGTCGCGGCAGGCGCGCCGGGTGGTCGTGAGGATCGCCTCGAGCGGTTCCACGCGGGTCCACGGGCCGTCGCCGAGGGCCCCGCGGAGCTCGTCGTCGATGAAGAACGCCCACCGCGCCTGCGCCGGGAACGTCGCGACCCGCGCCAGCGCTCCGGTGATCGGATCGTCGGTGACGCGGGCCCCGCGGCGCACGGGCGCGCCCTGGATGAAGTCGATCGTCTCGCGGCTCTCGCCGTGGACCACGAGCAGACGCCCGTCGAGGCCGCGCGCGAGAACGTGGGTGAGCAGGTGGGGGAGGGGGGTCTCCCGGAGGTTGCCGCGCGCGTCCGGCGCACGCTGGGCCGGGATCGAGGCGATCGAGCGGGCGCCGCTCGCGCGATCGACCAGGCCGTCGTCGGTGTCCTCGCCCGCGTGGGCGGCCGTGGCGAGGTGCTGCTCCTCGCGCTCGCGCAGCTGGCGGAGCGCGGCGAGCATGGTGGCTGCGTCGGGAAACCGGTCGTCCGGGTGGAAGGCGAGGGCGCGATCGACGAGGTCGGCCACCGCGCTCGGCACCTCCGAAAGCTCGGCCAGGCGGGGGGCTTGCTGCGTGGCCGCGAGGAACAGGGACTCGTCGTGGGTACGCCCGCGATGGAGGCGCTGGCCGGTGAGCAGGGTGAAGAGCACGGCGCCGACCGAGAACAGATCGGCGCGGACGTCGATCGCTCCGCCGTGGGCGCCGGCCTGCTCCGGCGACATGAACGATGGCGTGCCGACCGTGGTGTCGCCGCAGGTGTCGGGTAGATCGGCGGCCCGCGCCACGCCGAAGTCGACGACGCGCACGCGCCCCTCGGCGCCCCACGGCAGGTGCTCGTCGAGGAGGAGATTCGGCGTCTTGATGTCGAGGTGGAGGATCCCCGCGGCGTGGCAGGCGACGAGGAACTCGAGCACGTCCTCGGCGATGCGCAGGCTCGGCACGAGGGGCAGTCGGCCGCCGAGGCGGCGACGGATGGCTTCGACGGTGTCGCCGTCGACGCGCT
>JAEUKC010000273.1:0-3314 GCA_016794445.1 Myxococcales bacterium | reverse complement strand
GTCGAGTTCGCCCACAGCAAGGGGATCCTGCACCGCGACATCAAGCCCGCGAACGTGATGGTCGGCGCGTACGGCGAGGTGCAGCTCTGCGACTTCGGCATCGCGCTGCGCCTCGAGGCAAACCACGATCGGCTGCCGATGTCCGGTACGCCGGCGTACATGGCGCCCGAGATGGTGGTCGGAGGCGCGCTCGACGAGCGCACGGACGTGTACCTGCTCGGCGCCACGCTCCACCACGTCCTCACCGGCGAGCCGCGCCACGCGCGACCGTCGGTGCGCGAGACCTTGCTCGCTGCCGCGGAGTCGAAGCCGATCGAGTATCCCTCGACCACGCCGCGCCACCTCGCCGAGCTCGCCAACGCGGCCACCGCCAGGGACCCGGCGGACCGGCCCGCGAGCGCCGCGGCCTTTCGCCAGGGCCTGCTCGAGCACCTCCGACACAAGAGCTCGGTGGCCCTCGCCGCGAGCGCGATCGAGCGCGTGGCCGCGCTGCGCGAACAGGATCCCCGCCGGCAGGACCACGAGGTCGAGGTGCTCGGCGCGGAGGCGCGCCTCGCCCTGCGTCACGCGCTCGAAGAGTGGCCCGGGAACGCCCCCGCGCTCGCCGCCCTCGCGGAGCTGGACGCGTTGATGGCGGCGCGCCGGACGCGGCTCGCCGAGCTCGAGCGGCTGGCGCACGAGCTCGATCCCGGGGTGTCCCGCGCCCAGCGCGCGCGCATCGCAGCGACGCTCAGCGCGCTCGCGGTGGTGCTCGGGGTCCTCGGCGTGGCCCGCGGCGGGGAGGTCACGTCGCGCGGACTCCTGCTCGAGTCGCTCCTGCCGCTCGGCGTCGCGGTCGGCCTGGTGCTCGCGTTTCGTCACCAGCTGCGGACGACGATCAACCGGCGCGGCGCGTCCGTACTGGTCGTGCTGGTGTCCACGCTGACCGCCCATCGCGCGCTCGCGCACGCGAGGGGGCTCTCACCCGCGACGATCCTGACGCAGGACCTGTTGCTGGCGAGCTTGTGCGTGGGTCTCACGGGGATCCTCCTCGAGCGGCGGACCGCGGTGGCCCTCCTGGCCACGCTGCCCGCGGCGCTCGTCGCGGCCCTCTCGCCTGCGCACGCCGTGCTCGCCTTCTCGCTGGCGAGCAGCGGCGGCTTGCTCCTCGGGACCTGGGCCACCCTCGGCGGCCAGGGACGGGTCACTGGATAGGGATCTCGCGCGCGGCCTTCTTCGGCGCGGGCAGCTTGGCGATGCGGACGTCGAGCACGCCCTTGTCGAACGTCGCGAGCACCTTCTCCGGATCGGTGTCGTCGGGCATGGCGAAGCGACGGACGAAGCGGCCATAGGCCGTCTCCACCCGGTGCATCTTCTCGTTCTTCTCCTCGCGCTTCTGCTTGCGCTCGCCCTGGATGGTGAGGACGCCTTGCTCGAGGGCGACCTTGACGTCGGCCTTGTCCACGCCCGGGAGCTCGGCGTGCACGCGGTACTCGGCGTCGGTCTCGCTCACGTTGCAGGCGGGCGACCAATCGGCCAAGGCGAGCTGCTCATTGCCACCGTTCCGCCCGAACAAACGGGTGAGGCGGGCGCCCACGTCGTCGAGGTCACGGAACGGATCCCACGTATCATTGCGACGGATCATGCTCATGGGGATACCTCTCCACCCCCTCCTGTCGCGTGAGGAGGCAGGATCTCGGCAGCAACTGTGGTGCCAGCGCGCGCACGCGGGCCGAGCCGTGGCGTGTCGCGACCTCCGCCGAAGCGACTGCGCGCCACCGCACCGCGTGCGTGCCTTGCCACCCGCGCCGCGGCAACGGATGACCGAGAGCGTGAGGCTCGCCGCCGCTCGCAAGAGCCCCTTCGACCCGCCGCCCTGGCCCCCTCTGCTCGCGACCCGCGGGCCGGGGGGCAAGAGCGACGGACACGCGCACCACGCGATGCACGTCGTCCTCGCCTGCCAGGGCACGCTGCGGCTCTCGGTCGAGGGCGAGACGATCGAGGCCCCCGGGATCGTCACCGCGCCCGACGTGCCCCACGCGCTCGACGCGGCGGGGGGCGAGATCCTGCTGGTGTTCGTGGACCCGGAGAGCGTGGTCGGCGCGGCGTTGTTGCCCGCCCTCGGCGCCCCGGTGCGCGCGCTCGACGACGCTCACCGCACGGCGCTCGTGGTCGACGAGGCGGAGGCGCTCTTCGGGCCCGAGGGCCTCGCCTGGACCGCGCGGCTGGTCGCGCTGCTCGCGGGGGATCGCGCGCCAGCGCCCCGACCCGCGCTGCACCCGCGCGTGCGCAAGGTGCTGCGATTGTTGCGCGAGCGCCTGCCGGACGGCGACGTGTCGCTCGCGAGCCTCGCGGCCGAGGTGGAGCTGTCGCCAGGCCGCCTGATGCACGCGTTCACGACCTCGATCGGGCTGCCGCTGCGGCCCTACCTCTCGTGGCTGCGCCTGCAGCGCGCGGCCGCGGCGATCGTCTCGGGCGCCCCGCTCGCGCAGGCGGCGGCCACGGCGGGGTTCTCGGATGCCGCGCACATGAGCCGCATGTTCCGGCGCATGCTCGGCATGCCGCCTTCGGCGCTGCGACCCACGCCGTAGCCAGTTCGTTCAAGAGACCGGCGACGCCGCGCGTCACGCTGTTCTCATGGAACGAGAACCGCTGCTGGCCTGGCAACTGCGCCTCTACCCGGAGAACCACAAGGACCGGCGGAACCTCCTGGTCCACGTGTGCACGGTGCCCGTGTTCCACGTCGGCCTGGGCGCGCTGGTGTTCGGTGCGCTCGGGCGTCACCCGTGGGCGGCGCTCTCGGGGGTGCTCGCGTTGGTGGCCGCGGTCGCGCTGCAGGGGCGAACGCACAAGCTCGAGAGCACGCCGCCGCAGCCGTTCCGCGGACCGCTCGACGTGGTGGCGCGCATCTTCGTGGAGCAGCTGATCACGTTCCCGCGGTTCGCGCTCAACGGTGGGCTCGCGAGGGCCTGGCGGGAGGAGGCCGCGCGCGAAGGTACGGCGTAGCTCACGGCACGGCGAGCTTTCCATCTGCGCGGACACGAATCGCGAACAGGCCCTCGTCGTTGTACGAGAGGAGGATCGCGGTGTGGCCCGTGGCGACGAGGTCGAGCCCTCGGTGGAGACCCTTCGGGCCTCTCACGTCCGCCTCACCGAGGACGACGCGCCAAGGGCCCTCGTGGAGTCGATCGATGGGCGCCACGCGCACCTGCAGCGTGACCGACGACGCGTGCAAGGGCGTCGCGGTCGCGACGATCCTGGCGAGCACGACCTCGTCGCCGAGCGACACCACCCGCGCCATCGAGGGGTCCACGACCCCTGGTCCAGGGAGCGGC
>JAEUKC010000082.1:0-7227 GCA_016794445.1 Myxococcales bacterium | reverse complement strand
CGGCGCCGAGGGCATCGAGGAGTCGTTCGTCGTCGAGGATCCGTCGCTGCTCGCCGAGGAGCGCGACACCGAGATCGACGAGGGGTTCGAGGACGCGCGGTTCGCGCCAGCCCTCGCGCGCGAGACGAGGAGGGCCGACCGTGCCTTCGTCGTCTCGTCCCTGCCGCCCGACGGCGACCGGGGGTTCCTGACCGGACCTCCGCTGCACTCGCCGCCCGCTGGTTGCTCGGCGTCGCTCGTGTTCGCGGGCCTCGAGCTGTGCGCGCTCTACGAACCGGGCGCCACCTCGCTCGCGGTGCTGCGCGACGGACGCCCGGAGATCGTGGCCGATCTCGGCGACCCGGACGACGACCCCGGCCCCGTCGAGCGCCTCCGCGGGCGGCTGCGCGGTGACGTCGTCGAGATCCTCGCCGAGGGCCCGTTCGGCGCGTACCTGCTGATCGCAGGGCCACGGCTCCAAGGAGGCGCGGGGTCTTGAAGCGCGCGATCGCCGCGCTCGCGCTCGTCCTCGTGCCGGCCACGGCCGCCGCCAACGGGCGGTTCCCCTACGCGAACCAGCTCGTGGTCGCCCCCACCGATCCGACCCGCCTGACGATGCGCACCACGTACGGCGTGCTGCAGTCGTTCGACGCCGGCGGCAAGTGGCTCTGGCTGTGCGAGACGAGCATCGGCTACGGCGGCACGCTCGATCCTGCCATTGCTGTCACGGGCGAGGGGCGCCTGCTCGCGGGCCTGTTCGGGGCGGGCGTCGCCACGAGCTCCGATCGCGGGTGCACGTTCACGAGCGACGCGGCCCCGTTCACGGGGCTCTACGTCATCGACCTCGCGGTCGATCCGAGCAACCCCTCGCGCGTGGTGGCGATCACCTCGAGCGGCAGCGCCGGGGGGACCTTCACGGTCGTCGTGGGCGAGTCGGTCGATGGGGGCGCCACCTGGACGCAGCTCGGCGCCGCGCTGCCGCCCACCTTCAACGCCGAGACGATCGAGGTCGCCGCGAGCCGCAAGGAGCGCCTCTACGCGAGCGGCAGCCGCACGGTCACGCCGTCCGACGCGGGCGCCGACGGCGAAGTGGGCCCCGCTGGACGCGTCGGCCTGCTCTACCGCAGCGACGATCACGGCGCGTCGTGGAAGGAGCTCCCCGTCGACCTCGGGGGCGGGCTCGCCGCGTTCGTGAGCGCCGTCGATCCGAAGGACCCGGATCGGATCTACGTGCGCGTCTCGGCCGATCCCAAGTCCGGGACCACGACCGACCAGCTGCTCTTCTCGTCCGACGGTGGCGGGTCGTTCACCCGCATCGCGGCGAGCAAGGGCAACATGTTCGGCCTCGCGCTGAGCCCCGACGGCAGCAAGATCGCGTACGGCGGGCCCAGCGACGGCGTGGTGGTCGCCGCCACGAAGGACCACGTGTTCACCGCGAAGAGCGCGGTCGGCGCGCGGTGCCTCACGTGGGCCGCGGCGGGCCTCTACGCGTGCGGGGCCGATTTCCCCGACGGGTTCACGCTCGGGCTCAGCAAGGACGACGGGGCGTCGTTCGCGCCGCTCCACAAGCTCGCCCAGCTCTCGCAGCTCGAGTGTCCGAGCGGCACGCCGACCCGCACGCTGTGTCCGCGCGAATGGCCGGCCACGCGCGACAAGCTGGGCATCCCGACGCCGGACGCGGGGCTGGTCGACGCGGGTCCCGCGACGCCGACCACACCTCCCGCCGACGAGGGCTGTGGCTGCCACCTCGGGCGTGCAGCGGGGTCGAGCGGGCTCGCGTTCGCCCTGTTGCTCGCCGTGCGCGCCGCGCGGCGACGTCGCTAGCCCGCGGCAGCGAGCGCGAGATCGAGGGCCGCCCCGAGCGTCGCCGGGTCGGTCTCCACGCCGCTCAGGGTCACGCGCACGCGCTCCGCGTCGAGCTCGATCCCCGCGAACGAGCCGCCGGCGAGCCCGGCGAGCCTCTCGCGCAACGCGGCGCTCGAGAGCAACGACTTCGCGGCCTCCGCGGGCTTGCCCGTGACGAGGAACGCCGCGTCGAAGCCCTCGTCGCCGATCTCGATGTCGTTCTGCAGCCAGTCGCGGAGCTGGCCGAGGACGCCGCCCGGGCTCGGGTAGACGCCCACCTTGGCGTCGGCGCCCGCGCGCTGCACGACGATCTCGGTGCGCGCGCAGTGCACGAAGTCGGTGAGGATCTGCACGACCACCGGGTGGCCGCCGAGCTCGCCGTGCGCCTTCGGGCGATCTTTGCCCGTGGCGATCGCGAAGCCGCTCGTCTCCTCGACGGCGACCGTGAGGCCACGCTCGCCGAGCGCGGGCCACGTCTCCTTGGCCTTCTCGATCCCCCTGGTCGTGCGTCCGATGTTGTTGGCGATCAGGAGACCGGCCACTGCCCCACCCGCGATTACGCTCATGGCCGGAGGATCGCCGAGGATCGCGCCGCGCACAACCACCTCATGGAGGGAGCAGCCGGGGGGAGACGAAGCGCGCGCCGTCGAAGTCCACGGCGTAGATCCCGGTGTTGGGGACCGGCGGGACCATCACCTCGGTCGCGTGCGAGAGGAACGTGCGGATCGCGCCGCCGTGGCTCACGAGCAGCACCGGCGCGTGCTCGTCGCCGTGCGCCGTGACGAGCGCGCGCACGATACGGTCGAGGCGCGCGCCCACCTCCTTGCGCGGCTCCGAGCCCGGTGGCTCGAGCAGCCCGAGCGGCGGCCCCGAACGCACGAGGTCCGGATACTGCGCCTCGCACTGCTCGCGGGTGAGCCCCTCGAACACGCCGTAGCCGCGCTCGCGGAGCTCGCGGTACGGCCCGAGCACCGGCAACCCGTGCACCTGCGCGACGGCCTGCGCGGTCTCCCGGGCGCGCGACAGATCGCTCGTCGCGATCGCCGAAAGGCGCTGGCCACGCAGCCGCTCGGCGAGGGCCTCGGCCTGCGCGCGCCCCTCCGCGTTCAGGGGGACGTCGGTGTGCCCCTGCCAGCGGCCCTCGCGGTTCCAGTCCGTCTCGCCGTGCCGGACGAGCCAGACCTTCAGAAGCCGCACTGCTCGCCCTTGTTCTGGTCGGCGAGCCACTTCGAGAGCGGCGCGAAGTACTCGAGGAGCGCGGCCGCGTCGGCGGTCTTCTCGCCGGTCAGCGCCTCCATCGCTTCGGGCCACGGCTTGCTCGCGCCGAGGCGGAGCATGGCCTCGAGCTTCTTGCCCGCGTCCTTGTTGCCGTAGATCGAGCACTCGTGGAGCGGCCCGGTGTGCCCCGCAGCCTTGCAGAGCGCGCGGTGGAACTGGAACTGGTAGACGTGCGCGAGGAAGTACCGCACGTAGGGCACGCCGCCCGGCACGTGGTACTTCGCGCCGGCGTCGAAGTCGGCCTCGGTGCGCGCGATCGGCGCCGCCACGCCCTGGTAGCGCTCGCGCAGCTGCCACCACGCCTTGTTCCAGTCGCCCGGCTTGGTCTTGCCGCTGAACACGTCCCAGCGCCACTGGTCGATGAGCTTGCCGAACGGCAGGAAGGCGATCTTGCCGAGCGCCGTCTTCATGAGGAAGTCGAGGGCGGCCTTGTCGTCCTTCTGCACGGTGGGGACGAGGTCGATGTCGTGCAGGTACTTGGGCGTCACCGAGAGGGCGATCGTATCTCCGATGCCCTCGTGGAAGCCGTCGTTGGCCCCCTGCTGGAACAGCATCGGGAGCTTGTAGTAGTAATGATAATAGTAATTGTGTCCGAGTTCGTGGTGCGCCGTGAGCAGGTCTTCTTCGTTGATCTCGACGCACATCTTGATGCGGAGATCGTTGTTGAAGTTCACGTCCCACGCGCTCGCGTGGCACACCACCTCGCGGTCCTCGGGGCGCTTGAACAGCGAGCGCTCCCAGAAGGTCTTGGGGAGCGGATCGAGCCCGACGCTCACGAAGAACTTCTCGGCGATCCGCACGAGGCCCTTCTCGTCGACCTTCTTCTTCTTGAGGCCCGCGGTCACGTCGAGCTTGGCGGCGCCCGGGTAGGGCTCGACGAGGTCGTAGACGTTGTTCCAGTCCTGCGCCCACATGTTGCCGAGCAGGTGGGCGGGGATCTTCTGGCCGATCTTCTCGGCCGGGTACTTCTTGCGCAGCTGCTTGCGGACGTAGCAGTGGAGCTGCTCGTAGAGCGGCTTGATCTGGGTGTAGAGCCGCTCGGTGTCCTGCTCGAACGCCTCGGGGGTCATGTCGTAGCCGGCGCGCCAGAGCGCCCCCATGTCGGCGAAGCCGATCTCCTTGGCGCCCTCGTTGCCGAGCTCGACGTACTCCTTGTACCTGGCCTTGAGGTGATGCCCGGTCGCGTGCCAGCCCTTCCACGCCTCGAGCAGCACGGCGGCGTCGCGCTCCTTGGCCATCAAACGCGACAGATCCTCGAGGTTCCAGGCCGATTCCTTGACGCCGTAGGCCTTGGCGAGCTTCGGGAGCTTGCTGTCTTCCTTGGGGGTGTACTTGCCCTTTCCGTACTCGCTGCCGAGCCAGACGGTGAGGTCGGCGAGCTTGGCGCGCTTCTTCGCGTCGTTCGGCGAGGGCGTGGGCAGGCTCGCGAGCTTGAGCAGGGTGAGCTGCCGGCGGAGCGGCTCCGGCAGGGCGAGGCCGTCGAACTTGGTGGCCTGGGGGATGACCTGGTTGAGGTAGGCCATCTGGGCCTCCTGCGCGTCGGCCGCGAGCTCGTCGGAGTCGACCGTGATGTACGTCTTGTTGATCCAGTCGGCCCGCGACTGCGCGGTCCACAGGCGACGCAGCTCCTTGTCGACGCCGACGAGGAACTTCTTCGCGTCCTCCTCCGTGGGCCCCTTGGGCGCGGGCGCCGCGGTGGTGGCCGCGGTGGGCGTGGCGACCACCACCGTGTTGTGCACGGGGCGCAGGTCTCCGGCCCCGCAGGCGCTGACGAGGACGAGGCCGGAGGCGAGGAGCGGACGCGACGACATGGCACCGCGCTAGCCGACGCGGCCGCGGGCGTCACACGGGGTCACAGGCCCTTGGCGGCCTGCTCGTTCATGTACCGGGCGCTGTTGTTCCAGCCGTCGCGGATGGCCTTCTCGAACGTGCTCTCGAGCGTGCCGCCGAGGCCGAACACCTTCACCTCGAGGCTCACGTCGAGGATGCGCTTGACCTTGTCGTCACCGGCCGCCTCCACGCGCAGGACGCCCTCGTTCTTCGTCTTGTCGGCCAGCAGGCTCGGGATGGTCTTGAAGCGCCACGTCTTGGACTTGCGGTCGAACGTGCCCTCCTCGACGTAGCGGAACGAGCTGCCGAGGACCTTCTGCACCGCGCCCGGCATGTCGAGCTTGGGGAGCACCCGGAGCTTGCGACGGATCTCGGTCTCGGTCTCGATCTGCTCGGTCACCTCGAACTCGGGGAAGTGCAGGAAATCCCGGTAGAGGCGCTCGTTGAAGCCACGGTCGAAGAAGGTCTTCCAGAAGGCGTCTTCGCCGAGGCGGATGTCGTGCTCGAGGTGGATGTTCACGGCGCGAGCTTAGCGGCAGCGATGCGGTGGTGCTACGTTCGCTCTCGTGCGCTCCGAGCTCGCGCTTGCCGCCCTGTTCAGCTTCGCCACCCTCGTCGGCTCCCTGGCAGGTCCCGCGGCGGCCTTCGTGCCCCCGGTCGTGAAGGGCAAGCTCGAGCATCGCGGCGATTCGGTGTTCGTGCCCGGAGCGACGTACAAGATGGGCGCCGAGGCCAAGTGGCCCGGCGGTCAGTCGTACGGCAACCCTCCAGGCGGCATCTCGGTCACCGTCAAGTCGTTCCTGATCGATCGCACGGAGGTGACCGCCGGTTCGTACCGCGCGTGCGTCAGCGCCGGTCAGTGCGACGCGCTCACCCACGGCGACACCTTCTCGCCGAACCACACCAAGATCTGCACCTACGACAAGCCGGGCTTCGAGCAGCACCCGATCAACTGCGTCTCGTGGGACGAGGCGGTGAAGTACTGCGGCTGGGTGGGCAAGCGCCTGCCCACCGAGGCCGAGTGGGAGCTCACCGCGCGCGGGACCGACAGCCGCGCCTTCCCCTGGGGAGACGTCGCGCCCACCGCCAAGCACATGAACGGCTGCGACATCGCGTGTCAGCGCGAGGCGATGGCGCAGCTCGGCGAGACCTACACCTCGATGTGGCCCGACCCGGCCACCGGCGACGACGGCTGGGGCTTCACGGCGCCGGTGGGCTTCTACCCGCTCGGCGCCTCGCCGTACGGCGCGCTCGAGATGTCGGGCAACGTCGAGGAGTGGGTGTCCGACAGCTGGTGGGATCCCTACTCGAACCCGAGCGGCCCTCCCACGCCGGTCTCCGGCTCCACGGACCACGTCGTCCGGGGCGGCGCGTGGGATCTCAACGGCATGGAGACCTTCTCGACCACCCGGCGCACGTCGGCGTCGAGCACCCAGCGCGCGGCGTGGCTCGGCTTCCGCTGCGCGAAGGACAGCTGAAACCCGAGGGGGGCCGCGAGCGCGCGAGCCCCCCTCCCACTCGCTACTCGCTGCCGCCGATCTGGTGCTCGTCGAGGAGGGCGTTGGCCTTGTCCTCGTCGATGCCGAGGGCCTCGGCGAGGTCGTTGAGGAGATCGTTCTCTTCGTCGGCGATCTCGTTGTCGGCGAAGGCGATCGCGGCGGCAAGCACGAACGCGGCCTCGGCGGTGGGCTCGTCGCCCTTGAGGTTGTTCGCGATGGCCTTGACCCGCGCGTCCTTGCCCTCCTTGGCGAGGCGCTGCTGCGCGCCCTCGAGCATGGAGCGGATGTGGACCGAGCGGACCGTGCCCTCGGACAGCTCGCGGATCGCGCCGCGCAGCGTGTCTTCCTCGGCCGGATCGAGGTGACCATCGGCGGTGGCCATCAGGTACATCGCCTCGCAGAGCGCATCGAAGCGCAGGAGCACGTCGGCCGGCACGTCGTTGCCTTGCGCCGCGACGATCGCGCTCAGATCCGTGGCGAACAACGAGGGGCGCTCCCCGCGCTCCTTCAGCCGATCCCGCAGGCGGGCGATGGTCTCGTTCTGGATGTTCAGCATGGGCGCTAGAGGTACCCGCGGTCGGCGCGGGCCGCCACAAGGACGGCACTGGCGGAATTGGTCAGCCCCAACGTTTCGTGTACGAAGTATCTTGCTGGGGCCCCTGCGGCGTGACAACCCTGTGCCCATGTCGCGCTTGGGTCCCTGGGTCGCCTTGTTGCTCGGTTCCACCGTCGCCGCGTGCTCGCCCGCCAAGGACGAGGGGCCGGCGGGCACGTTCGGGAAGGACGCCGGCACCGA
>JAEUKC010000064.1:0-20682 GCA_016794445.1 Myxococcales bacterium | reverse complement strand
CTCCTTCGCCATGCGCAGCGCCGCCACCGAGTCCTCACCGCCGCTCAGCGCCGCGTCGTCGATCGTCTCGAGCGGGTTCACGCCGCAGGCCGCGCGGAAGTCCTCGAACAGCGTCTGGAACGGCTCGGCCATCAACAGCGGGTCCGTGAGCTGCGAAGCGCCGCGCAGACGCTGGACGACGAGTCGCGCCGACCAGTGCGCCCCCTTCAACATCGGCATGGCCCCGAGCGGTCGCTCGGCGACGGCGCTGGTGCTCGCGCTGGCGCTCGCGACCGTCGGCGCGCTCGGCCCCGACGCGCGCAGCGAGCACGCGGCCCACCCCGCCCCGGCGACGCCGACCGTCCCCACGAGGAACCACACGAACCGATCCCCACCCGCGCGCGCCATCCTCCGACGCTAGTCCAGCGCGACCACGCCGACACCCCCTCGCAACCCAGCGCAAGCGCGATCTTGGCTTCTGATCTTGCGTCGTCCCGAATGAAGTTCACACGAAGGTCAAAGCTTCTCTGACCTTCGTGCAGAATCCGAAGACCCCCCGCCGGTCACCGCTTGGCGGGCAGCGGGAAGCGCACCACCGCCGTCTTCGCCTTCCACCCCACGTTCGGGAACACCGACAGGTGGTAGACGTACCCGTCCGGCGCGATCGTGATCCGCCCGATCCGCGGCGGCTTCGCGAAGCTCGTCACCGTGGCGCCGTCCGCGCTGATCTCCACGATGTCCGGCGCCGTGCCGTTGATCTCGGCGTACACGCGGCCCGTGAACCGATCGCGCCGCATGCTCGTCACCGGCCCGGCCAGCGTGGCCCACGGCGTCGTCGTCCCCGTCGCGAGCTCCAGCGAGACCACCTTGCCGTCCTCCGTCGCCACCAGGAGTCGGCGCAGGTCGAACACCGCCGCCGCCGTGATGCGCGACGCCAGCTTCGTCACCGTCGTCGTCTTCGACGTCGCGAGATCGAGCCGCTGGAAGTCGCCGTTCACGTCGACGTTGCCAGCGTAGAGCGCCTTGTCCGGGCCCCACACGAGCCCGTACGGCCCCGTGTCGAGCGAGCTGTTCTTGAACGGCCCCGCCCCGCTCGTCGACTTCGCGGGCAACACGTTCGGCAGCGGTCGCGTGGCGCTCGTGCGGTCGAGGTGGATGATCCCGAGCCGCCCGTCGGTGCCCGTCTCCACGCACCCGCACGCCGCGCAACAGATGTAGCTGGCGGCGACGTCGCCGAGATCCTTGAACTCGCCGCCGGGGATCTTGAGGACCGCGACCTGCCCCATGTTGAGGTTGGTCGTGCTCTTCCACTCCGTCAGCACGCCGGCGGGCGTGAGCTGCCGCAGGTAGTCGGGCCCCGAGATCATCGTCGCCGTGTAGGCGGTGCAGATGTCGTCGAAGTCGAGGTCGAACGCGCCCTCGCCGTCCGCGCCGTTCACCAGCGAGCCCACAAAATCCGCCCGGTTGAGCTCCGTGAGCGGCGCCGGCGTGCAGAACGGCGCGGGCCGATCGCACGGGCAGTCCTTGCCCCAGCACCGCCCCGAGTCGTCGCACTCCTGGTCGATGCAGCCGCCGAGCGCGGCGACGCAGGAGCCCTTCCCGTCGCACATCGTGCCGGGACCACAGGCCCTACCCGGCACCGAGGGGTTCGGACAGGGGTCGAAGACGCCGGTCGTGAAGCACGCCGCCGCCTTGTCCTTGCACTTGCCGTCGCCGTAGTCGCACGCCGCCCCGGTCGCACACGGGTTGCTGTCCTTCGGGCGACAGTCCTGCACGCACACGCCCTTGCGGCAGCTCTTGCCGTCGCCGACGCAGGTGGCTGTGGTGCAGCCGACGTCCGGCGTGGTCTCGACCACCGCGTCGCTCGCGTCCGCCGAAGCGCTGTCGCCGAGCGTGGTGCCCGGATCCTCGCTGCTGCCACAGGCGCCGATCAGGAACACTAGGCCGAGGACGAGTCTCATGAGGGCTACGGTAACACTCCCTCGATGCAACATCGCCGCCTAGCGATCCCGGCATTGGTCGAGCAAGGACAGTAGGGGCGGGGCCACACCACCCGCATCGTCATCACGCTGATCTTGGCGGGCGGCCCCGGGAAGTCCGACGCCGTCACCGGCCGCGCGACGGGTTCCCCGTACGAGCGCAGCGCGAGGATCGGCAGCCCCGTCGCGTAGACCAGCGCGTTGAACGCGTGGATCGCGACCAGGAGTCGCGGCAGCCACGGCGGTCGACGGTGCAGGCACGCCTCGCAGCGGTAGATCGCGCGACCGAGGCGCACACACTCCACGCACACGAGGTCTCCGCACTCTGCACAGACACCGAGCGGTTCGGCCGCCCGCGCGCACCCGCAGACCCAGCCCGAGTTCGATCGTCGATAGGGCGACACGGCCCGTCCGACAGCGCCCTCGCGGGCGAGTTCCGGCGCTCCCGCGGATCCAAGCTCTCACCCCCTGCGGGGTCCGAGGCCCTGGAAGACAGCAGCACGCTCGCCCATACTCGCCCGCGTGAAGCGCATCGTGCTCGGCGACAACGCCGCCGTCCTGCCCACGCTGCCGCGGCGGTTCGCGCGCCTCGTCTACGTCGACCCCCCGTTCAACACCGGCAAGGTGCAAGAACGCAAGCGCATCCGCGTGCAGGCCACCGAGGGCCAGGGCACACGCGGTGGCTTCGCCGGCCGTCGCTACGACGTGCGGAAGGTCGCGAGCAGCACGTACGCCGACGACTTCGACGACTACGTGGGCTTCCTCCTGCCGCGCATCGAGGCCGCCCTCCGCTGCATGACCAAGGACGCCTCGCTCTTCGTGCACCTCGACTACCGCGAGGTGCACTACGTGAAGGTGGCCCTCGATCGCCTGCTGGGCCGCGACAAGTTCGTCAACGAGATCGTCTGGGCCTACGACTACGGCGGGCGCCCCAAGAAGCGCTGGCCGGCCAAGCACGACACCCTCCTCTGGTACGCGCTCGATCCGGAGAACTACGTCTTCGACTTCGCCGCCATCGACCGCATCCCCTACATGGCACCCACCCTCGTCGGCGCCGAGAAGGCCGCGCGCGGCAAGACCCCGACCGACGTGTGGTGGCACACCATCGTGCCCACCAACGGCCGAGAGAAGACCGGCTACCCCACGCAGAAACCCCTCGGCGTCCTCGAGCGCCTGATCAAGGTGCACTCGCGCGAGGGCGACACCGTGCTCGACTTCTTCGCGGGCAGCGGCACCACCGGCGAGGCCGCCGCGCGCAACGGCCGCGGCTTCGTGCTCGTCGACGACAACCCCGACGCCGTGAAGATCGCCGCCGCGCGCCTCGCGACCTACCGACCCGAGTGCGTGGGCTTCAAGGCCACTCCATCCGGATCCGCGAAGCGTCGACGGTGAACACCCGGAAGCCGAGCCGCTCGTAGAGCTTCGCCGCCGGGTTGGTCGCGAGCACGCTCAGGCGCAGCGGCACGCCGCGATCGCGGGCCGCGTCCATCGCCGCGCGCACCACCGCGCTCCCCACCCCCTGCCCACGGCACTCCGCGACCAGCGCGAGCTCGTCGAGGAAGTCGTGGTCCTCGCAGTGGAGCACGCACACGTAGCCGATCGACCTTCCGTCCTGCTCCAGGATCTCGAGCGGCAGGCTCGCGAACTCGGCGTCCGCGTCGCGACGCCTCTTCGCGTCGTCCCACCCGAACAGCGGCTCCGCGTACCCACGGAACGCCTCGCGGCGCAGCTGCCAGAAGAACTCGCGGTCGCCCGGCTCGGCGCGGCGGCGGGTCCACGGCAACACGCCTCCTGCGTAGCACGGCGCCCTCCCCCGATCCGTGCGATGCTCGGTCCGTTCGATGTTGCCCGGCGCGTTGATCGACGACCGCTTCGAGATCGAGCGCCCCGCGAGCGCGGGCGGCATGGGCGTCGTCTATCGCGGGCGCGACCGCGCGACCGGCGACGTCATCGCGCTCAAGGTGATGCAGGTCGCGGCGCACGAGGTCCGCGATCGCTTCGAGCGCGAGGCCAACATCCTCGCCAAGCTGCGCCACCCCTCGATCGTCCGCTACGTCGCGCACGGCAGCACGCCGGACGGCGAACCGTTCCTCGTCATGGAGTGGCTCGACGGCCAGGACCTCCACGCGCGCCTGGCGCGCCAGGGGCTCACCTTCGACGAGAGCGTCACCCTCGGCAAGCGCGTCGCCGAGGCGCTCGCCGTCGCCCACGAGCGCGGCGTCGTGCACCGCGATCTCAAGCCCCCGAACCTGTTCCTCCCGGGCGGCGCGATCGACGCGGTGAAAGTGCTCGATTTCGGGATCGCGCGCCTCTCGGGCGGCGCCCCGGGCGCGCCGCGCACCGGCACGGGCCTCCTGCTCGGCACCCCTGGCTACATGGCCCCCGAGCAGGCCCGCGGCGACCGTGACATCGACGGGCGCGCCGACGTGTTCGCGCTCGGGTGCGTGCTCTTCGAGTGCCTCACGGGTCGGCCCGCGTTCGTCGGCGACCACCCGATGGCGATCCTCGCCAAGATCCTCTTCGAGGAGGCGCCGCGGGTCTCCGAGCTGCGCGCCGACGTCCCCGCGGTGCTCGACGACCTCGTCACCGCGATGCTCCGCAAGGACCCGGCCGACCGGCCGCGCGACTGCCGCGACCTCCTGCGTCGCCTCGACGCGCTCGGCTCGCTCGAGGGGGCCGCCGTCGCCCCCGTCACCACGCACGCCCCCGCGCTCGGCACGTTCGAGCAGCGCGTCGTCGCCGTCATCGTCGCGGCCGTCGCCACGGCCTCGACCGCGGTGAGCGGCGCCGATGAGGCCTTCGCCGCCACCCAGCTCGATCTCGGCGCCGCCACCACCGACCCGATCCGCGCCCTCGCCGCGGGGTTCGGCGGGCACGTGGAGCGCCTCGTCGACGGCACGCTCGTCGCAACCTTCGCGGGCGGCGCGGGCGCCACCGAGCAGACCCGCAGCGCCGCGCGCTGCGCCCTCGCCCTCCGCGCGCGGCTCGAGGGCGTGCCCATCGTGCTCGCCACGGGCCGCGGCGTGTTCGCCCACCGCGTGCCGGTCGGCGACGTCATCGAGCGCGCCGTGGCCCACGTGCGCGCCCTCCCCCGCGAGGGCGCCGCGTACGTCGGCATCGACGACACCACCTCGGGCCTCCTCGACGGACAGTTCGACGTGCGCGAGGACGCGCAGCGCCTCGAGCTCCACGGCGAGGTCGAGCTCGTCGACACCTCGCGCAAGCTGCTCGGTCGCACCACGCCGTTCGTCGGTCGCGAGCGCGAGATCGGCACGCTCGAGGCCATCGTCGACGAGTGCATCGCCGAGCCCGTCACCCGCGTCGCGCTGGTCACCGGCCCGGGCGGCATCGGCAAGACGCGCCTCCGCAACGAGCTCGTCGCGCGCCTCGCCGACCGCGGCGTGGAGGTGTGGGCCGGGCGCGCCGACTCCATGCGCACCGGCTCCCCGTTCGCCGTCCTCGCGCCCGCGCTGCGCCGCGCCGCGGGCCTCCTCGAGAGCGAGCCGCTCGAGGCCAAGCGGCGCAAGCTCCGCGCGCGCATCGCCCGCCACGTCCGCGCCGAGGACGTGCCGCGCGTGAGCGAGTTCGTCGGAGAGATCGTCGCGGTCCCGTTCTCGGACGAGGCGAGCGTGCAGCTCCGCGCGGCCCGTCGGGACGCGGTGCTGATGGGCGACCAGGTGCGCCGCGCGTTCCTCGATCTCGTGGTCGCCGAGACGCGCGCGCAGCCCCTGCTCCTCGTCCTCGAGGACCTGCACCACGGGGATTCACCCTCCATCGAGCTCGTCGACGCGGCCTTGCGCACCGACCCCGAGAAGCCGCTCATGGTCCTCGCGCTCGCCCGGCCGGAGATCCACGACCGCTTCCCGCGGCTGTTCGCCGAGCGCGACGTCCAGGAGGTGCGCCTCGGCCCGCTGACCCGTCGCGCGGCCGAGCGCCTGGTGAGCGACGCCCTCGCGCAGCGACCGCTCGGCAAGGAGACGCTGGGGCGCGTGGTCGAGCGCGCGGCTGGCAACGCGTTCTACCTCGAGGAGCTGATCCGCGCCGTGGCCGAGGGGCACGGCGACGCGCTGCCCGACACCGTGCTCGCGATGCTGCAGTCCCGCCTCGAAGCGCTCGAGCCGGAGGCCCGCCGCGTGCTGCGCGCCGCGAGCGTGTTCGGCGGCGCCTCGTGGGCGTCCGGCGTGCGCGCGCTGCTCGGCGGCGACGAGGCCACCACCCCCCGCGCGTCGCAGAAGGGCCGCGTCGACGACTGGCTCGAGGTGCTCGTGGAGCGCGAGCTCCTCGTGCGCCGCGGCGAGCGCCGCTTCGCCGGCGAGGCCGAATACGGCTTCCGGAGCCCGCTCGTGCAGGAGGGCGCGTACGCCATGCTCACCGATCAGGACCGCGCCCTCGGGCACCGGCTCGCGGCCGAGTGGCTCGAGCGCGCGGGCGAGCGCGACGCCTTCGTGCTCGCCGAGCACCACGAGCGCGGCCAGGATCCCGCGCGCGCCGTCGACCACTTCTTGCGCGCCGCCGAGCAGTCGCTCGAGGCCAACGACTTCCTCGCGGCGGTCGCGCGCGCCGAGCGTGGCATCGCGGGCGGGGCCACCGGCGAGACCCTCGGCGCCCTGTTCGGCGTCGTGGCCGAGGCGAGGCGCTGGCGCGGTGACGCGGCCGAGGCCGAGCGCGCCGCCGAGGCCGCGATCGCGCTCTTGCCGCGAGGGAGCCGGCGCTGGTTCTCGGCGGTGGGCGACGGCGTGATCGCGGCGGGCAAGCGCGGCCACGCGGAGACCGTCGGCGCGCTCGCGGCGCTGCTGCGCGACACGTCGCCCAGCGACGCCTCCGTCGGCGCGGCGATCGCCGCCCTCTCGCGCGCCGTGCTCCACCTGTCGTTCGCCGGGCGCTCCGACGAGGCGACCACGCTCGTCGCCCGCATGGAGGCCATCGTGGAGGCCTTCCCGGAGGTCGACGAGTCCATCCGCGCGATCCTGGACCGCACCCACGCCTCGCGCGCGGCGCAGGCCGGCGACATCGCGCGCTACCTGCGGCTCTCCGAGTCCGCCCGCGCGGCGATGGAGCGCGCCGGCGACCTGCGCGCGGCGTGCGTGCAGGCCGGCAACGTCGGCGACGCGTACGCGGGGCTCGGCATGTACCCCGAGGCCGAGCGCGTGCTCCGCGAGACGCGCGACGCCGCCGACCGCATGGGCCTGCGCAGCATCGCGACCAGCGCGCGCACCAACCTCGCCCGCGCCGTCGCGCAGCAGGGTCGCTTCGAGGAGGCGCGGGCCCTCGCCACCGAGGCCGTCGAGGTCATCCGCGCGCAGGGCAACCGGCGCATGGAGGGGTTCGCCCGGGTCTACCTCGCGGCCACGCTCCTCGCCGCCGACCCGACCGCGGCAGAGATCGAGGCGCGCGCCGCCCTCGAGGCCTTCGCCGCGAGCCCCGCCGCGCGACCGCTGGCGCAGGCCACCCTCGCCGAGGTGCTGCTCGCGCGTGGTGAGGACGAGGAAGCGGTCGGGCTCGCGAGAGAGGCGATGGCCGCGCTCGTGACGCTCGGCGAGATCGAGGAGGGCGAGGGCATCGTCCGCCTCGTGTTCGCGCGCGCGCTCGCCGCGGTCTCCGATCCCGAGGCGCTGGCAGCGGCGAAGAGCGCCGTCGCACGCCTCCAAGAGCGCGCCGATCGCATCGGCGACCCGACGCTGCGCGCGAGCTTCCTCGAGCGGGTGCCCGAGCACGCCGCGACCCTCGCCCTCTGACAGCTACGGGCAGGTGGCGTCGGTGTAGAACTTCCTGCCCTCCTTGATCGCCTGACAGGCCATCGTGCAGGTGCTCTCGCCGCAGATGTGCACCTTCGGGTTGAAGCCGGTGGCGCAGTCGCCCGGCGTCCCGCTGCGACTGGTCCGCCAGCAGGTGCCCTCCGACGAGACGCAGCCCGCGAGGATCTCTCGGCCCTGCACGCAGACCGTGCCCCCAGGGCAGGAAGGGCCGGTCAGCGTGTTGCACTTGGTCGCGCCGGTGGTGCACGGTGCATTCGCGACGATGTCGGCGTTGTAGAACACCGCGAAGTCGCTGTTCCAGTAGGTGATGCCGTCGCAGCCGCAGACCGGCTGGAACGAGGCCGGTGCGGCGGGCTTGGGCTTGCACACCCCCTTGGCTGCGCCGCCACAGAGGACGCAGTAGCTGGTCGTCGCGCACTCGCTGCTCTTGGTGCACGCCGGGCCGGCGTCGACGGCGTCGCCATCGACGACCCCGCTGTCGGTCGGGCTCGTGCCGGTGTCGCTCGTGCCGTCGGCCGAGGTCCCCGTGTCCACGACGGCGTCGACGGGCCTCGTGTCCGTGCCTCCGTCGCCGGTTGCGGCCACCTCGAACGACGATCCCGCGCAGCCACTGGTGGAGAGGAGACCAACGAGGAGCCACCGGTGCATGCGGAGGATCATGCCACGCGCGCGCCGAAGATCGATCGTCCGATCCGCACCACCGTCGCGCCTTCCTCGATGGCCACCTCGAAGTCCTCGGTCGTCCCCATGGAGAGTCCGGACAGCCCGAGCGCGTGCGCGGCCTCACGGACCGCACGGAAGTGCGGGCGACAGGCCTCGGGCGCGATCATCGGCGGCATGGTCATCAGCCCCACCACCCGGATCCCGGCCACGCTGCGCACCTGCTCGTACAGACGCCCCACCTCGGCGAGCGGGACGCCAATCTTGGTCGCCTCGTCGGCCACGTTGACCTCGAGGTAGCAGTCGAGCGGCTGCTGGCGTCGGGCGCCGAGCGCCTCCGCGACCTCGAGCCGATCCAGCGCGTGGAACGCCGAGGCCACCTTGGCCACGTACTTCGCCTTGTTGGTCTGCAGGGGGCCGATGGCGTGCCACTCCACGTCGGGCACGTGGGCGAGCGCCGCCGCCTTGTCGCGGAGCTCCTGCGCGTAGTTCTCGCCGAACACGCGGTGTCCGGCCGCGATGGCCTCCTCGATGTCGGCCAGCGGCTTCAGCTTCGAGACGGCCACGAGCGTCACCGAGCCCGGATCGCGCCCCGCCCGCGCGCACGCCACGGCGATGCGCGCCTTCACCGCGGCCAGCCCCTCGGCGATCACGGGAGCCTCGCGGCGAGCGTCCAGTGGCGGTCGCTGGTCCGGGTCACCGACGCGGGATGGAGCTGGAGATCGCGGGCGATCGCGCGCACTTCGTCGAGCGTGAGCCCCGCGCGGAGCGAGGCCTCGAAGAGCGCGCGCTGCGTCGGCGTGTCGTTCGCCGCGTGGAGCGCGGAGAGGCGCGCGACGGCCTCCTCGTCGGCGGGTCGCTCGAGGTCGCGGACGAACAGGAGCCCCCCAGGGCGGAGGCAGCGCACCATGTCGGCGAGCGCGCGCGCGGGCTCGGGGATGTGGTGCACGATCGAGTTGCTGATCACCGTGTCGAAGCCCGCGGCGGGGAGCCTGCTCTCCTTCGCGTCGGCGAGCTCGAGCGTGATGCGGCCTTCGAACCCCGCCCGGGCGACGTTGCCGCGGGCGACCGCCAGCATGTGCGCCGCCAGATCGGTCGCCAGGACCGTGCAGGTGGGCTCGAGGTCGCACAGCTGGATCGGGATTCGGGCGGTGCCGGTCCCCACGTCGAGGACCCGCCCCGGGCGCGGCGAGAGGGCCAGCAAATCCTCGGCGAAGCGGCGGTTCACCGGCCCGTGGTCCATCGCGTCGTAGGCCTCGGCCTCCTCGGCGGTGTCCATCAACTCGGGCTCGAGCACGCGCGAGAGCGGCGACGGCATGGACGAGCGATAGCCGATTGTGGTTCCATCGTCCTCATGCGTCGGAAGCACCTCGTCCTCCTCGGCCTCGGCACCGCCTTGCTCGGCACCGCGGTCGGCACCGCCCGCTGGGTCTCTGCCAAGGACAAGAAAGAGGACGCCAAGCCCGCCAAGCCCAAGGGCGTCTCCGAGTACGACGGGCAGATCAACGACGCCAACAAGTCGTTCGCCGCGGGCATGGCCGGCGGCGCCACCGACGACGCGATCGCCAAGTACCGCAAGGCGATCACGATGGACCCGACCCGCCCCGAGGGGCACCTGTTCCTGGCCGGCGCGCTCTATCACAAGGGCGAGTTCGCGAGCGCCGAGGAGGCCGCCACCACCGCGGTCTCGCGCAGCAAGGCCGACCTCAAGAACTTCGCCAACTGGCACGGCAAGGCGCTGTTCGTCGTCGCGACCATCAAGGAGACCCTCAAGAAGCCCGACGAGGCCAAGGTCGCCTGGAAGGAGTACGCCGACTTCGCCAAGGACAACCCGGACAAGCCGTATCCCGAGGGTTCGGGCGACGCGCCGCCGGTGCTGCTCAAGGTCTACCCGGCCAGCGCCGCCGATCGGCAGGCCAAGCTCGAGGCCTACAGCAAGTCGGTCACCGACTACGCCAAGGTCAAGGAGCTGATCATGAAGCGTCAGAAGGAGCTCGGCATCGACCCGACGCCGAAGCCCGCGCCCTGATTCGGGCTCGGAGGGATTCGGTGCCGCGCCTGACGCGGAGACGAGCGTGGGCGATCGCGCTGGTCGCGACGTTCACGATGGCGATCAGCTACGTCGATCGCCAGACGCTGTCGGTGCTGGCCCCGACGGTCACCGCCAAGCTGAACATCGGCGAGGAGGCCTATGGCTGGCTCGCGGCGGCGTTCTCGCTCGCGTACCTGATCGGCGCGCCCGTCGCCGGGCGGGCGATCGACAAGGTCGGGGCGCGGCGCGGGCTCCTGTTCGCCGTGCTCGTGTGGTCGGTCGTCGCGGCCAGCCACGCCCTCGTGCCGGGGTTTCTCGCCCTGTTCGCGCTGCGGATCGCGCTCGGGTTCGCCGAGGCGCCCTCGTTCCCTGGCGCCGCACAGACCATCCACCGCGTGCTGCCCCCCGCCGATCGCGCGCGCGGGTTCGGCGTGCTGTTCACCGGCTCGTCGATCGGCGCGATGATCGCGGCGCCCCTCTCCACGGTGCTCGAGGCGCGGTTCGGCTTCCGCGGGGCGTTCGTCGGCGTGGCCATGCTCGGCGGCCTCGTGTGGATCCCGCTGTGGCTGTTCGTCACCTCCGGCGCCGACGCGCGCGCCGTGCTCGATCGGACCGAGCAGGAGACGAAGGAGCCGGCGCCCCCCATCGCCGAGGTCCTGCTCCACCCGGCGGTGCTGCGCGGCATCGTCCTCGTGCTCGCGAGCGCGCCCGTGATGGCGTTCCTGCTGCTGTGGGGGGCGAAGTTCCTCGTGGCGCAGCACCACCTCGTCCAGAAGGACGTCGGCCGCTACCTGTGGATGCCGCCCCTGCTCTACGACCTCGGCTCGGTGGCGTTCGGCGACCTCGCCGCGCGCCGCAAGAGCAGCGACTCGCCCCGGGCCCTCCTGTTCGTGGCGATGTTGCTGACCTGCTCCATCGGCGCGCTCGGGCTCCCGCGGACCCCCTGGGGCACGACTCTTCTCTGCGGAGTGGCCATGGCGGGCGGGGGCGGTCTCTTTGCGATCCTCACCGCCGACATGCTGGCCCGCGTGCCGCCCAGCGCCGTCTCGCTGGCCGGCGGCCTGACCGCCGCGGCGCAATCCCTCGCATACATCGTCGCGAATCCGCTGATCGGCCGCAGCGTCCAGCGAACGCACACCTTTGCCTGGGCGACAATGTCCCTCGCGGCATGGCTCGTGCCTGGATGCCTCCTCTGGCTCCTGTGGAAAGCTCCCCCGATCGTTCGTTCGTCTCCTGACAGCAGCTGACCCTTGCCATCGAGCGGGCAGTAGGTGCTACGTTCGCGGCCTCGCAATTCTGGAGGTCACATGAAGCAGGTGTTCTTCGCCGTCGGGTCGATCGTCGCTGCCACGTTCTTTGCGGGCTGTACCCCGAGCCCCGAAAAGGTCTGCGCCAAGGTCCTCGAGCTGGCCGAAGCAGACATGAAGGACAAGAAGGACGACGAGAAGAAGTTCATGGAGGCCATGATGAAGGCCTTCAAGGAAGACTGCGTCAAGGAGGCGACGAAGGAGAAGGAGAAGGACGGGGACGCGTACAAGAAGACCGCGACCTGCGTCATGGACGCCAAGAAGCTCGACGAAGCCATGAAGTGCGACTTCGGCAAGGGCGGCAAGGACGACAAGAAGAAGGACGACAAGAAGGACGACAAGAAGGACGAGAAGTGAGCGTCCCCGGGTAGAGCGCCTTCGCTCTGCCCCGTCTCCGTTCTCTGGTCGGGCGTCCGTCCTCCTCAGCTCAGCTCCGCGAAGGAGGGGCGGGGGGTCGGGCGCCTTTCCTTTTCTCCGGGGAGTCTCCTCATGGCGTTCCGCCTCGAGAATCGGGTGCAGCCGTACGCGTGGGGCTCGCACACCGCCATCGCTCGCCTCCAGGGTCGTCCGACGCCGTCGCGCACGCCCGAGGCCGAGCTCTGGATGGGCGCCCACCCGCTCGCGCCCTCCGGGTTGCCGGATGGCGAGCGCCTCGACGCCTTCGTGCGACGCGACCCCGGGCACGCGCTCGGCGCGCGGGTGCAGGCCCGCTTCGGCGACCGCTTGCCGTTCTTGCTCAAGGTCCTCGCCGCCGAGACCCCACTCTCGCTCCAGGCCCACCCGTCGGAGGCCCGAGCGCAGCAAGGGTTCGCGCGCGAGGAGGCCGCGGGGATCCCGCGCGACGCGCCCCACCGCAACTACAAGGACCCGCACCACAAGCCCGAGCTCCTGGTCGCGCTCGAGCCGTTCGCCGCGCTGTGTGGCTTCCGCCCCATCCCCGCTCTGCTCGCGCTGTTCTCGACGATCGGCGTGCCGGAGGTGGTCGCTCCCCTCGCGGCGCGGCCCGACGCCGACGGGCTCGCCGCCACCTTCCGCGCGGTCGTCGCCGATCCGCGCCACGTCCCGGCCGTGCTCGCGGGGTGCGCGCGCCACGACGGAGGGCCCTTCGGTCCCGGCCTGCGCTGGGCGGAGCGCATCGCCGCGCTCTATCCCGGCGATCCTGGCATCGTCGTCTCGTTGCTGCTCGAGGTGCTCGAGCTCGCGCCTGGTCAGGGGGTGTTCCTCCCCGCGGGCAACCTGCACGCCTACCTGTCCGGCGTCGGCATCGAGATCATGGCGAGCTCGGACAACGTGCTGCGCGGCGGCCTCACGCCCAAACACGTCGACGTGCCCGAGCTGCTCGCGACCCTCGACTTCTCGGCGCCCCGCACCCGGCCGCTCTCGCCGCCCGATGCCCGGGAGACCGTGTGGGACACGCGCGCAGGGGCGCGCGAGTTCCTGCTCTCCCGGGTGCACGTGACCCGGGACACACCGTTCGCCACCGCCGTCACCGGGCCCGAGATCCTGCTGTGCACCGAGGGCGAGGCGCGCATCCGGCCGACCAAGCAAGCCCACACGGTCGCGCTACCGCGTGGCGCCGCGGCGTTCGTGCCCGACAGCGACGGCCATTACGTGCTCGAAGGAGACGCCTCGGTGTTCCGCGCTCGGGTGCCCTTCGACGACGCGCTATCCTGACCGAGAACATGCGTCGCATCGCCCTCGCCGCCCTCGTCGCGCTCGCCGCTTGCTCGTCGACGAGCGATCCGGCGCCCCCGCCCCCGCCCGTGGTCACCACCGTCGGCGGCATGAGCGTGCGGCTCGAGCCCGACCCGCTGCGCCTCGTGATCACGGCCGCCGACGGCCGGGTCCTCTTCGACGGCCTGCCCCCGCGCGCCATCGAGGCCCCCACCGAGGAGACCGATCCGCCGCCGCTGACCGGGTTCGCCGTGCGCGACGTCGCGACGAAGGTCGAGATGGCCTATGGCTCGTTCCAGCTGAAGGACACGCCGACCCCGTGGCGCGTGGCCACGCGCGCCGATCGCGTGGTCGCGGCGACCGACACCGTGACCTTCGACGCCCTGAACGGCAACGGCCTCGTGGCCAGGGTCGCCGTCACGACCAAGGCCGCGGGCGAGGTCGCCATCGAGGTCGAGCCCGCCGCCGCACCGCCCGCGGGCAGCCGCACCTGGACCAACCTCGGCGCGCGCTGCGCCGCCGACGAGCGCTTCCTCGGCTTCGGTGGCCAGGCCCGCGACGTCGAGCACCGCGGCACCGTCGTGCCCCTCTTCGTGAGCGAGCCGGGGATCGGCAAGCGCGACGACGACCTGCCCACCCCGATCTACTTCATCTCCGGCACGCGCCACGCGAGCTCGTTCCCGGCCCCGATCTACCTCTCCAAGCGCGGCTACGTCGGCGCGCTCGACGGCTTCGGTCGGGCCATCTTCGGCGTGTGCGCCGAGGAGGACGCGCTTCGCATCGCCCAGGACTCCACCGCCTCGCCGAAGGGCCGCTTCGTGTTCCGCATCTTCGACGGCCCGCGCCCCGCGCAGGCGCTCGAGCGCGCCACGCTGCGCTTCGGTCGCCCGCGCGTGCCGCCGCGCCTCGCGTTCGCGCCGTGGAACGACGCCATCTTCGGCACCGCCGCGGTGCAGGCCTTCGCCAAGCTGCTGCGCGACAAGGACATCCCCTCTAGCGCGATCTGGACCGAAGATTTCCGCGGCGGCGCGTTCGTCGGCGACGACTACAAGCTCTCCGAGGAGTGGGCCGTCGACGAGACCCTCTACCCGGGCTTCGACAAGATGGTCAGCGACCTGCACCAGCAGGGGTTCGCGTTCTTCAGCTACTTCAACACCTTCGTCGAGCAGGACAACAACGTCTGGAAGGAGGCGCAGCCCAAGAACTACCTCGTCCAGAAGCAAGACGGCGCGCCCTACACCTACCTCGGGGTGAAGCAGAAGCAGACCGGCATGGTCGACCTCACCGACCCGGCGGCCAAGGCGTGGATGGCCGGCAAGATGAAGGAGCACTTCGCGCGCGGCGTCGACGGCTTCATGGCCGACTACGGCGAGTGGCTCCCGCTCGACAGCAAGCTCCGCGACGGCAGCGACCCGTGGGCCACCCACGACCTCTACCCGCAGCTGTGGCACGAGGCGGTGCGCGCGGCGGTCGACGCCGACGGCCTCGGCCCCGCGGCCTCGCCCAAGGAGCGCCGCGTCGCGTTCCTGCGCTCCGGGTGGCTCGGCGTCGCGCCGCTCGCCGACGTGATCTGGGCCGGCGACCAGCGCACCGATCTCCAGGCGGACGATGGCCTGCCCACCGTGGTGGCCATGGGCCTCGGCCTCGGCATCGCCGGCATCTCCACCTACGGCTCGGACATCGCGGGCTACCAGACCGCGCTCACCGTCCCGGCCACCAAGGAGGTCTTCTTCCGCTGGACCGAGGTCGGCGCGTGGTCGCCGGTCATGCGCACCCACCACAGCACCTCGCCGAAGAAGAACTGGGCGCTCGACCGCGACGAGGAGTCCACCCAGCACTTCCGGCGCTACGCCATCCTGCACCAGCAGCTGCTGCCGGTGTGGGAGTCGCTCGCCAAGCAGGCCCACGACACCGGCCTGCCCATCTGGCGCCACCTCGCCCTCGCCCACCCCGACGACGCCGCTTCGTGGGGCGTCGGCGACCAGTACTACGTCGGGCCCTCGATCCTCGTGGCGCCCGTGATGGTGAAGGGCGCGACGTCGCGCAAGGTGTACCTGCCGCCGGCCGCGGGCTGGCTCCCGTTCGAGCCCGGCCCCGGCGTCGCGAGCGGCACCCGCGACGTGACCGCGGCGCTGGGAGAAATCCCCGTGTTCGTGCGCGCCGGGACGATCCTGCCATTGCTGCCAGACACGGTGCGCACCGTGCTCTCCGAGGCCAAGGGCCTCGTGCGGGTCGAGGACGTGAAGGACGACCGCGTGGTGCTCGTGTTCCTCGGCGCCGACGCGAGCTTCACCGAGGTGGGCGGCCTCTCGTACGCGCTCACCGGCACCGCCAGGCTCGCCGACGCCGCGGGCGCCACCTGGAACGGCGCCGCGCTCGCCGCCTGCGCCGCCACGCCCGTCGCGCCGTGCCTCGACAAGAAGACCGACCAGGTGAAGGCGCACGTGGTCGGGCCGGGCACGCTCGCCTTCGGCGCGGCCAAGGTCGAGGTGAAGGGCGGCGACGCCGCGCGCGCGCTCGTGCTCGACCTGCGAGGAGGCTGACGTGCTCGAGACCGTCGCCGTCCACAACCTCGAGGTGCTGTGCAAGATCGGCATCTTCGAGTGGGAGCAGGGCGTCGCCCAGAAGCTGCAGCTCGACTTCGAGCTCGGGTTCGACTTCTCGCCCGTCATCGAGTCGCGACGCCTGGTCGACACCATCGACTACGCCGACCTCGCCAAGAAGGTCGAGGCGCTGCTCCACGGCAAGAACTTCGGCTACCTCGAGGTGCTGGTCGACAACGTCACCGACCTGGTGTTCGAGCAGTACCCGGCCCAGTCGTTCCGCATCGCGGTACGCAAGTTCTCGCGCGAGGTGCCCACGGCCGCGTGGGTCGGCGTGGAGCGCAAGCTCTCGCGGCTCGAGTGGCAGCAGCGGCGCGTGGCGCGCGGTCGGGGCGCCGTCCCCGTGGCGGGACCGACCGGACCGCACGATCTCCGTGGCAAGGTCGCGCTGGTGACCGGTGGGGTGCGGGGCCTCGGCAAGGCGATCGTCGAGCACGTCGCCGCGCGCGGGGCCCACGTGGCGATCCACTACCGGGCGAGCGAGCGCGCCGCGGTGGAGCAGTGCGAGGCGCTCGCGGCCGCCCACCCGGGCCAGCGGTTCGTCGCGGTGCGCGGAGACCTGAGCGACCGCGCGAGCACCGCCGCGCTCGTGCCGGCCGTCGAGCAGGCGCTCGGCGCGGTGGACGTCCTCGTGGCGAACGTCGGGCACTACGTCACCAAGTCGTTGCTCGAGGTGAGCGCTGCCGAGCTCGCCGAGTCGCTCCTCGTCAACGTCGAGGCGAACTTCGTGGTCGCGCGCGCGGTCCTCGACGGCCTGCTCGCGCGCCGCGCCGGGTGGGGGAGGGTCGTCTGCATCGGCCAGGCCGGCGCCACCGACGTGCTCGCGCGCCCGTTCAACTCCACCTACCACGTGTCCAAGACGGCCCTCGCGGTGCTGGCCCGCACGTTCGCCCACCTCGCGGGGCCCTTCGGCGTGACCGTGAACCTCGTGAACCCCGGGGTGCTCGAGACCTCGATCGATCTGCCGGCACACATCGACACCAAGATCCCCGTCGGGCGCCTCGGCACGGCGCGGGACGTCGTCGGCGCGGTGGGCTACCTGCTGTCGGACGAGGCCGCGTACATGAACGGCGCCGCGCTGGACGTCTCGGGTGGCTACGGCCTCGAGGGCAGCGCGTGAGGCGGGCGCTCCCGCTCTTGCTGCTCTTCGGGTGCTCGCCGCCCAAGGACACGTTCGTCGGCGGCGTGGGCGAGATCGCGCGGTGGGAAGAGACGAGCGACGGGCACGTGCGCATACCGCTGGTCGCCGGCCTCGCCTGGGATCCTCCCCAGGCTGCGCCGGGCACGCTGCTCAAGGTCGCCGCGCGCGAGGGGCCCACGGTCGTCCTCGTGACCGACGTGCCCGACGCGCCGACCCCCCGCGCCCTCGGCAGCTGCGCGGCGGCCCACGCCTCCCGCATCGCCGTGGCCGCGAGCAAGGGCGGCGTCGCCATGACCTCACCGGTGGTCGACGACGACGTCCGCAAGGGCAAGCACGTGCCGCGCGTGCACTACGCGGTGCCGCTCGACGCGAAGGACGCGGCGCGGCCCGCTTCGCTGATGTCCTCGTGGACGTACGTGCTCGTCGGGGGCCGCTGCGTCGCCCTCGGCGTCAGCGCCGTCGTGCGTTCGAAGGTCGACGACACCGGCTCCCCCGATCCCGAAGATCTGCACCGCCTCGAGCGCGTGTTCAGCGCGATCGCCGAAGGCGTCGAGACGAAGTAGTTCAGCCGACCAGCCGACGCAGCATCTCGACCAGCTCCGGGGCGCGCATGGAGCGCGGCACGGCCTGGAACTTCTTCACGCGGGCGGCGGTCAGCACGTCGTCGGGGAGGGCGTCGCCACCGAGCAACGCGACCACGCGGAGCTGCGGGTTGCGCGCCACCATCGCCGAGAGCACGAGGTCGACCTCGCGCGCCGCGAGATCGACGATCGCCACGCCGGGGAACTCCTCGACGCTCGCGATGTCGACGATGCTGTCGATGACGGTGACGTCGCAGCTCGCGGCCACCAGCTGACGCGCGAGGCTCGCGCGGGTGAAGCGGTCGCTGTAGACGAGGAGGGTGCGGATGCGCACGCGCGAGCCGGAGCTGCGCGGAGGGTTGCTCGACGACGCGGGCTCTTCGCTGCGCGGGTCGGGCCGGCTCGTCGCGGGGCGCGAGGTGGCCGGTGCGGTGGCCGATGAGGTGGCCGATGAGGTTGCGGGGGGCACCGACGGCGAGTCGAGCGCGGTGAGGTCGGCGTCGATCGAGCGCACGCCCGACTCCGAGACCTCGACGCCACTGGCCTCGCGCGGTCGCACCGCGTTGGTGAGGTTGTCGAGGAACTCGGCCACCGCGCGGGGTCCGAGCTCCTCGGTCAGCGGGCCCACGAGGTGCGCGCGCGCGAAGTCGAGGATGGCCGCGGGCTCCGCCGGCAACGAAGTGCGGCGCGCCGTGCGCAGCGCGGCCTGCACGAAGACCCGTGCCCCTGGATCGCCGGCAAAGGCATCCTCGAGCACCTGGAGGAGCGCCCTCTGGGCTTGGTTCAGGGTCGACGAGCGGGGCGTGGCGGGAATGGCTTCCTCCAGAGCGAGACCAGGGCCGTACGGCCGCTGCCCTCGCTGGGGTAAGGTCTCTCCCATTAGATACGTCACGGGGCGACCGTTTTCGACACCCGTGTAGAACAGAGGTCTTGTCCCGATGCGTCGAGCTGTCCGCATCTTACTGATATCGTTTGGTTTATCCCCTTTGGTCGTGGCCTTCCTGCCGCCGACGATGGCCGCCCCTTTCCTCGGCTTCTTCCGTCTCCAGTGTCACGGGCTGGTCGATCGGGTGCTGACGGTGTTCGGCCACCAATTGCCGGTCTGCTCGCGGTGCACCGGCATCTACCTGGGCCTCGCCCTCGCCGCGGCGCTGCCTCGACCGCGCTTCGCGCCGAGCGTCCTGCGGGTCTGGCTGTTCGCGGCGGCCGCGCTCATGGCCCTCGACGCGCTCGTCCTCGAGGACCGGGTCCCTGCGCTGCGCATCCTCACCGGGCTCCTGCTCGCCTGGCCCGTGGTGAAGCTCGTGCTCCCCGAGCCGTCGTCACCCGTCGCCGAGGCCCCTGTCACGAGGTCGCCCACAGCCCCTTGACCCATATTCTTTCGTGTGCGAAATATCGGGGGGTGAGCCGTGGGTTCCCAGACGAGCTGAAGGCGCAGGTCGACCGCATCGCCGAGGCGATCATCTACCTGTACACCGAGTCGCGGAGGCTCACGAAGGACGAGGCCCAGAAGGTCGGTCTCACCGGCCCGCAGCTCTCGGTGGCGAAGCTCCTCGAGCAGCTCGGTGACCTCTCGCTCTCCGAGCTCTCGGAGCGCATCAACGCGCAGAACAGCACGGTCACCGGCATCGTCGACCGGATGGAGCGCGAGGGCCTCGTCGACCGCAAGCGCAGCGCCGAGGACCGTCGCGTCATCCACATCCGTCTGACCGACAAGGGGCAGAAGCTGGCGCGCTCGATGTCGTTCGAGCCGTTCAAGATCTTCCGCGAGGCCTTCGAGGAGGCGCTCACCCCCGCCGAGCTCCGCGAGCTCGTGACCCTGCTCGACAAGCTCGCGACCTACGTGCGCAGCCGCGTCGACGGCCAGAACGGCCGCAGCAACGGACACTGATTTTCGTCGAAAACCCAACGCCCACGTATCCCGGAGGACTCCATGTCCGATGCGCTCGCCGGTCTCGGCAAGATGCCCAACCACGAACCGCGCGATGTCTGCGTGGTGACCTGCGCCGTCACCGGCGTGCTCGCCAACCGCGACCAGTGCAAGAACATCCCGTACACGCCCGAGGAGATCGGTGAGGAGTGTCGGCGCGCGCACGAGGCCGGCGCCTCGGTCGCCCACATCCACGCGCGGCGGGACGACGGCTCGCCCACCTTCGACCCGGCGGTGTTCGCGCGCATCAAGGAGGAGGTCCGCAAGCGCTCGCCGATCATCCTCAACTTCTCGACCGGCACGATCCTCGACGACGTGAGCGAGCAGGCCACCTACATCCGGGAGAGCCGCCCGGAGATCGCCGCCCTCAACATGGGCACGATGAACTACGCGAAGTACTCCGAGAAGCGGAAGAACTTCGTCTTCGACATGGTGTTCTCCAACACCTACGGCAAGATCATCAAGCTGCTCTCGGCCATGAACGAGGCCGGCGTGCGCCCCGAGCTCGAGTGCTTCGACACCGGCCACACCCACGGAATCTGGCCGCTGCTCGACATGGGCATCCTCAAGCCGCCGCTCCAGTTCTCGTTCATCCTCAACGTGCTCGGCGGCATCCCGCCGACCCTCGAGTCGCTGCAGCTACAGACCAAGATCATGCCGCCCGGCTCGGAGTGGGAGGTGATCGGCATCTCGCGCCCGCAGTGGCGCATGATCGCGGCGGCGCTGGTCATGGGCGGCAACATCCGCTGCGGCCTCGAGGACAACTTCTACCTGCCGAACGGCGAGATCGCGCAGAGCAACGGCACGCTCGTCGAGACCGCGGTGCGCATGGTCCGCGACGTCGGGCGCCGCCCGGCCACCGTGGAGGAGGCGCGCAAGATCCTCGGGCTCGGAGCGCCGCAGTGAGCGAGGCCCGCGCCTACCGCAAGCTGATCGTCGGCACCGCGGGCAAGGTGACCACCATCACCTTGAACAACCCCGAGCGCCGCAACGCGATCGGGCCCGAGATGATCAACGAGCTCCGCTGGGCGCTCGCCGAC
>JAEUKC010000056.1:0-15445 GCA_016794445.1 Myxococcales bacterium | reverse complement strand
CTTCACGTGCGTGGCCCACCACGCGGCCACTTCGGGGCTCGCCGCGAAGCCGCGCGCGAGGACGAGGCCGTGGGTGCGCAGCGCGTCCCGGGCGATCGTGCGCAGGCCGAGCGCGTCGAGCGCGTCGCCGACCGTGCCCTTGCCGAGATCGGCGAGCACCGCCTCGACCTCGCCGCGCACCGCCTCGCGCAGCTCCGTGCGCGCGAGGTTGTGGGCGACCACCTGCGGCACGTAGCCCTGGATGAGGTCGTGGGGGGCCTTCTTCACCGTCTCGGCCGCCTTCGACTCCTTGGTCTCGAGGAACTTGAGGAAGGCCTTCTTGCGGCGCTTGCCGAGGGCCTCGGCGGTCGAAGGGTCGGCGAGCTGCTTGGCGATGCGCGCCTGCAGGGCCTCGACCGAGCCGTCGACGAACTCGCGCACCTTGTCCTGCAGCTGCTCGGCGAGGCCGCCGAGGAGCGACTTGCCGGCGGCGCCGAAGGCGCGCGCCCCGAGGCCGATGGCGCCGCGGAGGCCGCCCCCACCGCTGCTGCCACTGCTGCCACTGCTGCCACTGCTGCCAGCGTTGCTCACGCGGGTGATGAAGCTCTGGAGCTGCTCGCGCAGCATCTCGCGGACGGCGTCGCGCACGCCCTCCGAGGCCACCACCTCGTCGATCAGCTTCTGCGGGATCGGCGCCGGCTTGCCGAGCTCGGCGGCGATGGCGTCCTTGAGGGGCTCGGGGAGCCACACGCTCAGGGTGAGCGTGCTCGCGGCCGCGCGGGCGACCAGGCGCTCGCGGCTCGGCGTGACCCAGCGTTGCAGCACGCGGGTGACGACCGAGGGGTCGTGGGTCGCGTCGATGGCGGCGAGGACCTCGTCCGCGTCGACGACCTCGCCGAACGGGCGGCCGCACAGGTAGTCGAAGCCGAGGTCGCAGAGGGCGGTCAGGGCGGCGTCGTCGAAGGTGGGGATGCTCATGGCTTCTCGGCGAGCTTCTTGAAGCGTTGCTCGGGCCCTGCGGGGGAGTACATCTGCACGGCGAGGGTCGGCGTCGTGCCGTTCGGTCGATAGCCGTGCGCGACGCCGGGGGGAATCGCGACGAACGTGCCGCTCGCCGTCTTGACGTTGCCTCCCTCCTTGCGGGTCAGCTCGCCGTCCCCGTCGATGAGGGCGAGGAACTCCCACTCGGTCGCGTGCACGTGCTCGGCCACGGGCGCGTTCTTGGACATGAGGAGCAGCGTGAAGCTCGGGGCGCCCGGGTCCTCGAAGCCGATGCGCGCGTGGTAGGCGCCGCCGCCCCAGCTCACCTGCGGCTTGCGCCCGAGCTCGACGGACTCGACCGGCGACGGGCGCTTGGCCCAGGGCGCGGGCTTGGCGAGCGCGTCGGTCACCGTCTTGGCGTCGCCGACCGCGCCGACACCGACGAGGATGCGGGTCGGCTCCTTGGCGAAGACGTTCACGCCGCCGCCGGGCGCGCGGAACGCGTCGAGCTTCCAGCAGCGCTTCTGCTTGTCCTTGATGTCGTCGGCCATCACCGAGACCTCGCCGTCGAGCAGGAAGCCGTAGACGACGACGTTGGCGTTCTTCGGGATCGACCACATCACCTTGCGGCCGAGGACGACCTCGAACATCGCGATCGGCGCGGGCTTGCCGTCGATCTGGTCCATGCCCGCAAAGACGATCGCGGAGGGGCAGGGGGGCTTCTCGCAGACCTGACGCCGCGCGAACGGCTTGGCGTCCTTGGTCTCGGGCGTGGCCGCGTCGATCGGATCGGCCTTGGGCGTGGTGGTGGCAGCCGTGCCGGCGGGACCGGCCGAGGACGACGAGGCTCCTGCGGCGCCGCTCGACGCGGGGCCACCGGACTCGCTGCCGCCACCGGATCCACCGGTGCCACTGCCACCACCGCCCGACCCGGCGGGAGGATTCTTGGAGCCACCGCAGGCCGCGAGCACACCGAGCGCGAAGACGAGGAGGGATCGGCGCATGCTCCCGAGTCTAGACGAACTTCAGCGGCGACCGTGGCCGATGACCGCGTCGATGAACGACATGCCCGGGTCGTCCTCGACCAGCATCACGCTCGGCGACGACGATTCGCCCCCGAAATCCAGATCGACCGGCGGTGCCTCGTCGGCGGTGCGCAGCAGAGACTGCTCGAGCGCATGGGTCGCCGCGAGGACCGCGTGGCGCATGGCGTCGGCGGACGGGAAGCGGTCGTCCTTCTTGAACGCGAGCGCCTTGTCGACGATGGCGACCAGCTGCGGTGGCGCCTGCGGCACCACGGTCGCGAGGCTGCGCGCGGGCACCGAGGCCGCCGTGATCACGCGGTCCATCGGGGTGCCGCCCTCGTGCACGTGGCGCCCGGACAGCACCGTGAACATCGTGGCGCCGAGGGCCCAGAGGTCGGTGCGCGCGTCGATCTCGGTGGAGAGGCCGCGCGCTTGCTCGGGCGCGAGGTACCCGATGGTGCCCATGACCACGCCGTCGCGCGTGCGGCGCTGCTCGAACGTGCCCTCGCGCACGCGGGCGAGGCCGAAATCCAGCAGCTTCACGCGGCCGTCGCGCGCGAGGAACACGTTGCCCGGCTTGACGTCGCGGTGGACGATGCCCTGCCCGTGGGCCGAGGCCAGCACGTCGAGCACCGGCGCGGCGAAGGCGAGCACCTCGAACGCCGCGAGCGGTCCGAGCCGGCGCAGACGCGCGTCGAGCGACTCGCCCTCGAGGAGCTCCATCACCAGGAACACTGCGCCGTCTTCGGCGACCTCGTCGTCGGTGATCTGCACGGCGCCGGGGTGGCCCACCTTGTTGGCGGCGTAGCCCTCGCGCAGGAACCGCTCGCGCACGTCTTCGTGCTCGGAGAGCGCGCGGTGCAGCAGCTTGATCGCGGCGCGGGCGCCGTTGCGGTGGGTGGCCGCGTAGACGGCCGACATGCCGCCGACGTCGAGCAGGGAATCGAGGCGGTACTTGCCGCGCAGCACGGTGCCGACGCGGCCCTCGGCCTGCTCGCGGGCGCGCGCGTGCTCGGGGCCCTGGTCGCGCGCGGAGGGAGCTGCCACCCCCTGGTTCTAGCGCCGGAGGAAGAAGAACACCAAGACCCCGGTCACCGACACGTACAACCACACGGGGGCGAGCACCCGCGTGATGCGGCGGTGGGCGACGAACCGCTTGCGCCAGGCGAAGTAGAACGCCGCGAGGCAGAGCGGCACGACCGGCACCGAGAGGAGCACGTGGCTCGCGAGGAGGCCGAGGTAGAGCCCGCGGTGCGCGCCCACGTACTTCGTGTCGCCGTGGGCCCAGTGATAGACGAGGTACGAGATCAGGAAGAGCGACGAGGCCGCGAACGCCCCCACCATGTAGTAGGGGTGCTGCTCACGACGGCCGCGCTTGATGGCCACCCAGCCGAGGGTGAGGAGCACCGCCGCCGTCGCGTTGAGCGAGGCGTTCACCGCGGGCAGGAACGACAGGTCGGCGCCCGTGCCCGGCGACACCTTGCGGACGAGGAGGATGTACGCGAGGAACGCGAGCGCCGCCGCGCTGACGGTGCCGTTGAAGGTCCAGAACCGCCGCGTCTCCTGGTCGGTCGTCGTCGTCATGGTGCCTCGGTCAGTGGGTCAATCGGAGCGCGTCGACCACCACCTGATCGACCTTCTCGGGGAGCTTGGTGTCGTAGTAGCCGCGGATGCGGCCCTCACGATCGACCAGCACGAAGTAGTCGCCGTGCATGATGGTCATGAGGTTGACCGACTCCTCGACCTTGGTGCTGCCGGGCGCGCGGGGCATGAAGTGCACCTTGAACCCCTGCACGATCACGCGCTCGAGCTCGGCGTTCGGGTGCTCGGCGGGGTGGGTGGTGAGCAGCGACCAGCGGCTCGCGTCGACGCCGTACTTCTGCGCGTAGCCGAGCAGGCGCGTGGGCTCGTCGTTCTCGGGGTCGACCGTGAACGACACGAGCTTCACGGGCGCCTTGAGCGCGACGAGCTTGTCCTGCACGCCCTTCATGCGGGCGGTGAGCTTGGGGCACGAGGCCTGGCAGCTCGTGAAGAAGAAGTCGGCGATCCAGACGGTGCCGCGCAGCGAGACGTCGGTGACCTGCTGCCCGAGCTGGTCCTTCATGGTGAAGGTGGGGACGGTCGCGAGCACCGGGAGCGCCGCGGGCCGCCGCAAGCGCACGGCCACGAGCACGACCAGGAACGCGAAGACCAGCGTCGTCGCTCCGATGAGGACCTTCAGGAACCGCGGCATCGCGCTCGGCCCAGCTTCAGGCGGCCGCGAGGACCAGCGTCGCGAGCAGGACGACGATGTAGACGATCGAGTAGGCGAACACCGAGCGGGCCCACCGCGCGCGCCCGCCCTCCACGCTCGCGAGGTTCTGCCGGAAGCTCCGCGCGACGAGCGCCACGAACGCCGCGCCGAGCGCGATGGCGACGCCGAGGTAGACCTTGCCGCCGAGGCCCAGCAGGAACGGCCACACCGTGACGGCGAGGAGCCCGACCGAGTAGCGGAGCATCATGCCGTCGGTCACCCGGTCGCCCATCTCGACCGGGATCACCTTGAGGCCTGCCCGCGCGTAGTCGTCGGCGCGGAACACCGTGATGGCGAGGAAGTGCGGGATCTGCCAGACGAACAGGATGGTGAACAGCGCGAGGCCCGCCAGGTCGATGCGCCCGGTGACGGCCGAGAAGCCGAGCAAGGGCGGGATGGCCCCCGGGATGGCGCCGATCCACATGGCGCGCACCCAGCGCAGCTTGAGGGGCGTGTAGACGCAGACGTAGCTGAACAGCGCGAACGCCCCGAGCCCGGCGGTGACCGGGTTGACCCCGAACCAGAGCATCGGGAGTGACACGACGCCGAGCAGCAGCCCGAACACGAGGGCCACGGCCGAGGGCAGCCGCCCGTCCGGGAGCGGGCGCGAGCGGGTCCGGGCCATGTGGCGGTCGACGTCGCGTTCGAGCCACATGTTCAGTGCATTGGCCGAGCCGACGACCAGGGCGGTGCCGAGCAGCGTCCACAGCCAGCGCATGCCGCCCGAGGACGAAGCACCGGCCGCGCCGCCGAGGAAACGCTGGGCGAGCTTCATTCCCGCGGCCGCCGTGATCAGCACGGTCATCGTGATGCGCGGCTTGGTCAGCGTGACGAGGTCGCGCGCGTAGCCCATGGCGGAGCTCGCGCTCTCGCCCGCTCGGGTGGCGGCTACGACGGACGACATGGGGCGCGGAGTCCTAGCAAAACAATGGGCCGGGGCAAAGCGCGGTCAAGAGCGGCGCACGGCGAACGGCCCGAAGGCCTGCGCCACGGGCATGAGCTCGATGCGGTTGACGTTCACGTGCGGGGGCTGGAGGGCGCACCACGCGATCGCCTCCGCCACGTCGTCCGGGGTGAGCGCCTGCACGCCCTCGTAGACGCCGGCCGCGCGCGTGCGGTCGCCGTGGAAGCGCACGTCGCTGAACTCGGTGCCCGAGACCATGCCGGGCTCGACGGAGGTCACGCGCACGCGCGTGCCGAGCAGGTCGGCGCGCCGGTCGAGCGAGCGCTGCGCGACGAACGCCTTCGTCGCGCCGTAGACGTTGCCGCCGGGGTACGGGTACGTGCCGGCGACGGAGCCGAGCTGGATGACGTGCCCGCGGTCGCGCGCCACCATGCCCGGCAGCACCGCGCGGGTGACGTAGGCGAGCCCGCGCACGTTGGTGTCGATCATCGCGTCCCAGTCGTCGAGCGACGCCTCCTGCGCCGGCGCGAGGCCGAGCGCGAGGCCCGCGTTGTTCACGAGCACGTCCACGTCGGCGAACTCGGCGGGCAGCCCCTCGATGGCGGCGCGGACGGCGTGGCGGTCGCGCACGTCGAGGGTGAGCAGGTGGGTCGGCACCGGCAGCGCGAGCGCCTCGAGGCGGTCGGCGCGCCGCGCGGCGAGGACGAGCTTCGCGCCCGGCTCGCGCGCGAACCGCCGCGCGACGGCGGCACCGATGCCCGAGGAGGCGCCCGTGACGAGGACGATCACGGGGCCGTCCTAGCGCGCCCCGTGGCCGGTGGCATCAGAGCGGGTGCTCGGAGACGCACTTCGCCGGGACGTCCCAGCGGATCTCCCACTTGCCGCCGGCGATGCACTGGTACCACTTGCTGTCGGCGCGGCTCTGGACGCAGGTGTTGAGCACGACCTGCTTGCCGAGCGTCGAGGAGTAGCAGCCCGACGTGGAGCCGCCGCCACCACCGCCGCCGCCGGTGACGGTGGAGACGCACGACCCGCCGACCGTGCTGCCCCAGTACTCCCAGTGCCAGGGCTCCGACGGCACGGTGCGCTTGAAGCCGTACTCGTCGGCGTGCGCCGCGAGCCAGGAGCCGACGCCCGCCGAGGAGGTGTTGAGGTCGAGCGCGTGGCCGCTCTGGTGGTTCGAGTACCCCGGCTTGGCCGCGAGGTTGCCGCCGTTGCAGCTCTTGGTGACGTAGCAGTTGTAGAGGTACTTCTGCTGGCTCATGGTGCGGAAGCCGCTCACCACGCGGATGTGCACGCCGGCCGCGGCGGCCGCCTTCTGCATGCGCGCGTAGGCGCTCGCGGTGGCGAGCTCGACCGGCTTGTTGTCGGCGTCGACCACGGTGATGGCGAACGCCGAGCCGCTCTTGTAGCCCGTGTCCGAGCGACGGTTGCTGCAGTCGACGCCGACCGCCGCGGCCTCCGCCTCGCGGCCGTCGAGCTCGGGGGCCTGCTCCTCGTCTTCGCCGTCCTCGGGCTCGGCGTTCTGCACGGCGCAGCCGGCGAGGGGGCCGACGGAGAGGGCGAGGAGGGCGGTGAGCGCGAGGCGGAGCGTGGGCATGCCCGACCACCCTGCACGCCGCGGACCAGGCACGACGTTGCAGCAACTGCCTGATTTCCGGCGGCGACTCGCGTGTGGAGGTCACACGCGCATTTCGGCGTCGATGTAGGTACGTCGCGTCGGCGGTACACCCGGAGGGTCAGTCGCAGCGCTCGAGCACCGCCGCCGCGCCGAGGCCGCCCGCCGCGCAGATGCCGAGGAGCGCGTGCTGCTTGCCGGTCCGGTGGAGCTCGTTGGCCATGGTGGTCACCATGCGCGCGCCGGTCGCGCCGAACGGGTGGCCGAGCGCGAGGGAGCCGCCGTGCACGTTCAGCTTCGCCGGGTCGACCTCGCCGACGGCGGTGCCGCGACCGAGCCGACGCTCGGCGAACGGCTTGCTCGCCAGCATCTTGAGGATCGAGAGCACCTGCGCGGCGAAGGCCTCGTGCATGTCGACCAGGTCGACGTCGGCGAGCGAGAGCCCCGCGCGCTCGAGCGCGTTCGGCATCGCGAGCGCCGGCCCCATCAGGAGCTGGTCGGCCGGATCGACGCCCACGTACGACCACGAGGCGAACGCGGCGAGCGGCACGAGGCCGAGGGCGCGCGCCTTCTCCTCGCGCATCAGCAGCACGGCGGCCCCGCCGTCGGTGAGCGCGCTCGAGTTGCCCGCGGTCAGCGTGCCGTCCTTGGCGAACACCGGGCGCAGCTTGGCGAGCTTCTCCACCGTGGTGTCGGCGCGCACGAGGCCGTCCGCGTGCACCCAGCGGCCGTCCGGGGTCTCGACGGGGACGATCTCCTCGGCCAGGAGACCGCTCTCGATCGCGGCCGCCGCGCGCACGTGCGAGCGGACCGCGAAGGCGTCCTGGTCCTCGCGCGAGATCTCGTTGCGGCGCGCCATCTTCTCGGCCGCTTCGCCCATCATCTCGCCCGTCGTGCGCTCGGCGATGCGCGGGCGCTGGGGGAGCAGCTCCGAGAACGGTCGTAGCTGGGCGAGCACGCCGAGGTAGTCGGCCGCGGTGGGCTTGCCGAGAGCGACCGGCGCGAGCGCGTGCACGACCTTCTGCGGCAGCTTGATCTCGGCGTTGCTGGTGGAGTCGCTGCCGCCCGCGATGACGACGTCCGCCTCGCCGCGCTCGATGGCGGCTGCGGCCAGGGTGATCGCCTGCAGGCCCGAGGCGCACGCGCGCACGACCGTCATGCCCTCGCAGGCCGGATCGAGCCGTAGATCGAGGGCGATCTCGCGCGCGACGTTCGGGGCGCCGCTCGGCAGGATGACCCCGCCCCACACGATCGACTGGACGTCGCGGTGGCCGAGGCCCGTCTTCTTCAGGAGCCCGCGCGCCGCGGCCACGCCGAGCGCGATGGTGTCGACCTTGGTGAGCTCGCCGAACGCCTTGACGAACGGGGTGCGCGCGCCGGCGACGATGACCGCCCGGCCCTTGTTCTTCGATGCTGCCATTGCTGCCAATCTCCTGTCAGGCCCCTACGAAGGCGCCGCCGCACACGCGGAGCGTGCGACCGGTGAGTCCCTGCGCGCCCGGCGTCGCGAGGAAGGTGATGGCCTCGGCGACGTCGCCGGGGAGCCCGCCCTGGCCGAGGGCCGAGAGCCGCCGCGCGACCTCGCGGATGGCCAGGGGGATGGCGGCGGTGAGGCGCGTCTCGATGAAGCCGGGGGCGATCGCGTTGACGGTGACGCCGCGCGAGGCGAGGGCCTGCGCCTCGGCGCGTACCCAGCCGACCACGCCGGACTTCGACGCCGCGTACGCGGTCTGCCCCATGTTGCCGGCGAGGCCCGCGATCGAGGAGAGGCACACCACGCGCCCCTGGTCGCGCAGGTGCGGGAGCAGGGCCTCGTGCAGCCGCTCGACCGCCCCGAGGTTGACGTCGAGCACGGCGTCCCAGAGCTCGGGCTTCATGCGGGCCAGGGTCTTGTCGCGGGTGATGCCCGCGTTGTGCACCACGACGTCCACGCCGCGCGCGCCGAGGTGCGCGGCCACTCTCGCCGGGGCGTCGGCGTCCTGCAGATCGACGGCGAGCGCGCTGCCGCCGAGGCTGCGGGCGAGCTGGCTCAGCGGACCGTCGTCGGCGGGGCGATCGAGGCACACGACGTGCGCCCCCTCCTCGGCGAGGCGACGCGCGGTGGCCTCGCCGATCCCGCGCGCGGCCCCGGTGACCAGCGCCACGCGACCCTCGAGCGAGCGCACCCACGGCGGCTCGGGGAGCGGCCGCGCGATCGCGTCCACCACGATGGGCTGACCGGTCACGAACGCGGAGCGCGCGGAGAGCACGAAGCGGAGGACCGCGGGCAGCCTGAGCTCCGCGCCGGCGACGACACGTACCAGGTTGGCCGTCGCGCCCACGCGGCCGATCTCCTTGGCGACGCTGCGCACGAAGCCCTCGAGCGCCGCCTGGGCGGCCGCGGCGCGGCGCTCGGTCAGACCCTCGCGACCGAGCACGACCACCCGGGCGGACCGCGCGAGGCGGGGCATGAGGGGCGAGAGCGCGTCGAACAGCGCGCGCAGGCTCGCGGCGTCGGCGAGCGCGCTGGCGTCGATCACGACCGCGTCGAGGCGCAGGCGCTCGGGGCTCGCGGCGAGCAGCCGCGCGGGCCGACCGAAGGTCTCGCCAGGGCCCTGGAAGACGGCGTCGTCGGCGGCGTCGAGCAACCACGCGTCCGCGCCGGCCGCGGTCAACGTCTCGGCGATCGTCGCGAGCAAAGTGCCTCCGCGCGGGGCGGCCACCGCCACCGCGCGGTCGGCGAGGGGCCGCGCGACGAGCGGACCGCGCTCGCGCCGCAGGGACTCCGGCAGCGGCAGGGGGAGGCCCAGCGAGCCGAGGAGGCGGCGCGCGTTCTTGTTCTTGCCGAGCTCTAGCAACAGATCGTTCATGGTGAGGTCTCCCGCAGTGCCACGCGGCCTTCGAGGTAGGCGCCGCCGCCGGGCGCGTCGCCGACGAACAGCCCGCCGTCCGCGTCCCGCAGGTACACCCCCACCGAGGCCGGCAGCACGAGGGGGCGGGTGAAGCGCACGTCGATCTCGGCGAGCCGGTCGGGGCGTCCGGAGAGCACCGCGCGGTCGAGAGCCACGGCGGCACGGACCAGCGTGCCGAAGCCGTGCAGGATGCACGCGCGGAACCCCGCGGCGCGCGCGTAGGCCGGCACCCAGTGGATGGGGTTGAAGTCGCCGGTCAGGAGCGCGAAGTCGAGCCCCGCGTCGGCGCGCAGGCGCAGGAAGGCGAGCTCCCGCCCGTCGAGCGGCACGGTGGGGCGCGCGCGGGGGCCGTCGCTCTTCTTCAGCGGCACCAGCGCGCGCAGCTCGGCGTCGATCGCGTCGGGCACCTCGCGGGTGCCGGTCACGATGCGGGTCGTGAGGATCGCGCGGCGCCCGTCGTCGTCGACGGACTCGAGCCGCGCCCGCACCAGCAGGGGCTTACCGCTCGGTAGGGGGGCGTTCACCCGGAGGCGACACCCGGCGTTGACCACGCGGGCGAGCGGGTAGGGGAGCCCCACGAGCCCACGCGCGGCGAGCGGGAAGCCCCACTGCGGGAACAGGTGCGCGGGGACGGTGCCGCGATACCACGCGGGGTCGGCGCCGAGGTGCCGGAGGTACGCGGTGACGAGGTCGGTCGGGCGCGGCGGCAGCTCCTCCTCGATCCACGGCCCGGGCACGGACGGGGCCACGCCGGTCTTCGGGCGCGCGGCGGCGAAGGCCACGCGACCCAGCGCCGCGAGCACGGGCGCCTGCGTGACGAGGTGACGCAGCGACACGCTCACTCCGCCGCCTGTGCGACCGACTCGCCCGCGAGTGAGGCGAGGATGCGGGTGCCGGTGGTGGTGATCTCCTCGTGCAGGGCCTTCGACCGCAGCTCGGCGCGGTCGAGCCAGCGCTCGAGGAGCTCTCGCCGGTCGGGGTGCGCCTTGGCCTGCTCGAGCAGGAGCTCGGCCACCGCCTCGTCGGCGAGGATGCGGGTGAGGCGCTCGGCGTGCAGCATGGCGAGCGCGAAGTCGCGCTTGGGGTCCCACTGCTTGGTGAGCACCTCGCGCCACGTGCTCACCGGCACGTCGGCGAGCGTGCGCAGCTTGCCGGCCGCGGTGCGCGTGAGGAGGAACTGCTGCGCCGAGAGCGACAGCAGCGACAGCTTGGCGACCCGCCGCTCGAGCGCGTCGCGCGCCGAGACCGAGCGCCAGCGGGTCTGGCCGATGCGGGTCACGAACGCCTGCGGGCGCTTGAGGATGCCCATCAGGGTGTCCTTCATCGCCATCAGCGACTGGATCTGGCTCGTGCCCTCGTAGATGGGGAGGACGAGCGCGTCGCGCAGCAGCTTCTCGGCGCCGTACTCCTTGGTGTAGCCGACGCCGCCGTGGATCTGCACCGCGCGGCGCCCGATCTCGACCGCCTTCTCCGCCGCGAGGTACTTGAGGAGCGGCGTGAACCGGCGCGAGCGCGCGCGGTGGTGGGGCAGCTCGCGCTCGAGGCGCGCCCGCTCGTCCGCGGTGGCCTCGGGCAGGAAGCGCTCGAGCAGGCCGAGCTTCTGCGCCATCTCCTCGTGGTACGCGGAGGCGACCGCCAGCGCGCGGACGGCCTGCACGTCGGTGCGCATCTCGTCGAGGTAGTCGGCGATCATCTCGTGGCGCGCGATGACCTTGCCCATGGAGCGGCGCTCCTCGGCGTAGGCCTTCGCGCACCGGTAGGCCGCCTCGGCGAGCCCGAGGCTCTCGAACCCCACGCCGACGCGCGCGTTGTTCATCAGCGTGAGCATGTACTTGAAGCCCTCGCCGCGCTGGCCGATCAGCCGAGCTGGCGCGTGCTCGAAGGCGAGCGCCGCGGTGACCGACCCGTTGTGACCCAGCTTCTCCTCGACGCGCTCGAGCGTCACGTACCTTCGGCGGCTACCATCCGGTAGGTCGTCGTAGGTCTTCACCAGGAACATCGAGAGCCCACCGAGGCCGGCGAACGGATCGTCCGGGTCCCTGGCCTCCTCGGTGCGCGCGATGACGAAGTGGTACTTGCCGTGGCCGCTGGTGATGAAGATCTTCTGGCCGGTGACGAACCACTCGCCGGCCTCGTCCTGCACGGCGCGCGCGCGCAGGCGGGCCATGTCGCTGCCGGCGTCGGGCTCGGTGATGTCCATGCAGCCCCACGCCTCGCCGGCGACGATCTCGGCGATCTCGGGGGCGAAGCGCGTCTCGACGATCTTGCCCGCGGCGGGGTCGAACTTCGTCGTGCCCTCGTGGATGGAGTAGGCGAGCATCGCCATGGCCATGCCGCCGTGGAACGAGAAGTGGGTCATGACCGAGACGTCGCTTCGGGCGATCATCTCGGCGGAGAGGAAGTAGAGCAGCAGCGGCGCGTTGAGCCCGCCGAGCTCCCGCGGGATGCACAGCTTGTGCAGCTCGGCGCCGCCGATCGCCGCGAACACCGAGGTCATGGCGGGCCCGACCACCGCCTCGCCGTCCTCGATGTGCGGGTGCTCGCGATCGATGGCCGGCGTCTTCGGGTGGATCTGCTCGGCCGACAGCTCGCCGACCATCTCGGCGACCTCGCGGTAGAACTCGACGGCCTCCTTCGGGTTCTTGAAACCCTCGGGCGCGCGGTACCCGTATTCGGTGACCTCGACGAGGGAGGCCCAGTCGATCCCGCGCTCGAAGTAGAACCGCAGATCGTCGTTGTCCTGGAAGAAGCTGGCCATGACTACCTCTTGCCCCTGCGTCGGGGCTTCTCACTCTCGGTCGCGTGCGGGAGGAACAGGCTCGCCTTGGCGATGCGGGCGAGCTCGCGGTCGTAGCGCCTGCGGGCGTCCTTCTCGACGAGCGCGCCGGTCACCGGGAACGAGGCGACGGCGGTGAGCACGAGCTGCAGGACGTGGACGACGTAGACCTCGGCGTCGACGTCGGGGAAGTGTCGCTCGCCCTCCTGGCCCGCGCGGATGTACTGCGCGACGGCCGAGAGCCAGGGGCGCACGGGCCCGGTCAGGAGCGCGCGCACCTCGTCGGGGCGATCGAGCGCCTCGCGGAGCACGACGCGCGCGCGGTCGCGGTCTTCGGCGAAGAAGCGCACGAGCTCGCCGAACACCGCGTCGAAGCGGTCCTCGCTGGCGGTGGCGGCGAGGAGGAGGCGCGGCAGGGTCTCGTTCCAGTGGGCGAGGATGCCCTCGAGCACCCCGCGCCGCAGGTGCTCCTTGGTGGGGAAGTGGTGGAGCACGGCCTGCTTGGTGACGCCGACCTCGTCGGCCACGGCCTGGATCGGGGTCGCGTCGAAGCCGCGCGCCGCGAAGAGGCGCAGGGCCGCCGCGAGGGCGCCGCTCTTGACGTCGGGGGTTTCCACCTGCGCAACCATCTGGTTGGTCAGTGCTTACCACATGGTAAGCATGACGCAAGGGGTCAAGGCGCGTCAGGGGTTCGCGGGGGGCAACTCGGCCGCGAACGCCGCGGTCACCAGCCGCGTCTGGCCCTCGTGGATCTTCACCAGCGCCGCCTCCCGCCCGAACCACGCGGCGCGGTCCACCTCCGGGATGCGCAGCTTCTTCCCCGAGCGCGGCGGCCAGTCGATCTCGATCTCGTTCGAGCGGATCTTCGTCGCGTCGAGGTCTCCGCGCGCGCAGTACCCGTGCACCGTCTTGCCCGACTTGAGCCGCACGTTGCCGAGATCGACGTAGGGCCCCTCCGGTGCTTCCACGCCGAGCTCCTCTTTCAGCTCGCGCCGCGCGGCCGCGAGGTGGTCCTCGTCGGCCTCGACGAGCCCCTTCGGCAGGCTCCACGCGCCGTCGTCCTTCTTCGCCCAGAAAGGGCCGCCGGGGTGCACGAGCAGGATCTCGCGCGCCTCGCCGTCGCCGCGCACGAGCGCCACCGCTGCCGAGGTCTGGGCCATGTCGGAGAGCGCACCCGAGGCGCGCGGGCGCGTAAAGCCCGCTCAGAACACGCGCAGCTTCGGCGACACCCCGAGCAACACGCCGAAGCGATCGCCGGGCGTGAGGAAGCCGGCGAAGCCGACGAGGCTGAAGTCGCACCACTCGGTCGTGCGCGCGAGGCCCAGCGTCGCCGCGAGCTGGTGCGGGTCGTCGGTGAGGAACCGCTGGCCGGCGATCTCCCCGAGCAGGGCCCACGCCTCCGAGAGCGCCCACGTGGCGTCGAGGCCCACCTGCGCGGCCACCGCGCGCGGCAGATCGACCGTGCGCGCGTCGACGAGCATCCCCGCGTTGACCACCACCGTGACGCTGCGCACCGTGCGGCCGAGCAGGAGCAGCCCCTCGGCGCCGATGCCGCGCGCACCCTGCACCGCGAGCCGCGGTCCGAGCTGTACGCCGAACGCCCACGCCGTGTGCTGCTCGGCATCCCGCGCGTCGAACACCCCGATCTTCGTGGAGAGCCACAGCGGATCCCACACGCGGCTGGAGGGCTGGCCCGCGTCGCCCACCCAGGACACGGCGCCGTCGATGCCGAGCTCCACGCGCGAGGAGAGGCCGAGGTCGAGCTCCCAGTCGAGGACGAAGAACCGGCGTGGGTCGCCGCGCATCGTGCCGACCTGGGTGTCGAGCTCCACCACCCCGGACTCCTCGAGCTCGAGGTCGGTGGGCTCGAAGCGGCTCCGCGCGAGGACGACGGGGAAGAGCAGCGGGAGCAGCGCGACGACGGGCATGGGTCAACCCGCGGGGCCGAGCGCGGCCTCGATCGCCGCCAGCGTCTCGCGCGCGCCGCCCGCGATCCCGATGTGTCCAGCCGGCACCTCGGGCTCGCGCACGTTGATGCGCACGAGGGTGCCCTTGCGCGCGAGGCCGTCGCCGAGCCGCCGCACGGTGGGGACCGCGGTGCCGGCGCCGCACTCGACGATCACGAGCGGCCCGTCGAGCGCGCCGAGCCACGCGGCGAAGCGCTGCTCCTGGGCGTCGGAGCGGTCGCTCTCCCACTCGCCGTCGCCGAACATGAGGACGTTGGGGCGCATCAGCGCCTGGCACCGCGGGCAGCGCGGCAGGGGCTCGCGCGCACGGAACGTGGCCTCGTCGACGTCGGGCTCGTAGCCGTCGGCCGTGACGATGCCGACCCCGCAGCCGTGGGTGCACTGCAGGTGGTCGAGCGCCCCGTGGCACTCGACGATGCGCTCGGGCGAGAACCCCGCGCGCTGGAACTGGCCGTCCACGTTGGAGGTGAAGACGAACGCGCCGCGCGGCGTGCGGGCCGCGAGGCGCTGGAGGATGGCGAATCCCTCGTGGGGCACGGTCCTGCGGTACAGCGCGAGGCGGTGGCCGTAGAACCCCCACGCGAACGCCGGGTCGCGCGCGAACCAGCGCGGGTTGGCGAGCTCGGCGAACGAGAGGCCGAGCTTCGCGTAGGGCGGATACGCGCGCCAGAACCCCTCGTTGCCGCGGAAGTCGGGCAGCCCCGAGTCGACCCCCATGCCGGCGCCGGCGGTGACGAGCAGCCCCGCGGCCGAGGCGATCGCTTCGGCGGCGCGCGTGATCGGGTCGTTCACGGACCGGCCTTCTTGGCGGCGCTCGCCGAGGCCGGCGCAGAGGCCGACGCCGACACCGACGGCGCGGCGCTCGCGGATGCGCTCGCCGACGCCGAGGGCGGGGTCCAGATGACCCCCTCGAGCTTGTCGGGCTCGTCCTTGGGCCGGGGCTCGTTCGGGTAGCACTTGGGCATGCACTCCCCGATCTCGACGAGGCGCTTGGTGCCGGTCGCGCACGAT
>JAEUKC010000051.1:0-18748 GCA_016794445.1 Myxococcales bacterium | reverse complement strand
CTCTGTCGCGACCGCCGCCGAGGCGTCCGACCGCGGCTACCTGGGCGACGGACAGCCCTGGATCGTGGGCGCCGGCGCGATCGTGCTCCGCGCGTCCGATCGGACCCAGGTCGCGGGTTCCGTGCGCGTCGGCCATCGCCTCGGCGACCTCGGCGACGTGCGCCTCGGGCTCGACATGGGCAAGGGCGTCCTCGCGCCCTTCGGCGAAGTGCTCCTGATGCCGGTCGAGCTCGGGCGCCTCACCCTCGGCGTCTCGGTCGCCGCGGGCCTGCGCCGCGAGGACGGCGTGAACGCCTTCTTCGTGCGCGCCGCGCCGATGCTCGCCTTCCGGCCGTTCTCGGTCCCGTCCCGCCCCGTCTGTTACGGGTGCCCCGTGCCGAACGATCACTCGCCGCTGCAGCTCGAGCTCGGTCTGCCCGAGGTCGAGGGCCGCTTCGCGAGCGGAACCTCCACGCTGGCCGTCGGCGCCTCGCTGCGCGTGGCCGTCCGCTTCTGACGGGGTCGTGACGGGAAAGGGGGGCGTCGGCGGGCACTCGCCCCTGTCCTTCCGGGCAAGGCCGCCTCCTCGTCGCAACCGTCACCGATGTCCTTGGCAGAGACGGGACCCGTCAGCATGTGCCAGCGCGAACCGTCACCCATGTCCCGAGACCGGACCCCCCCCCACCGTGCGTGCCCTTGACATCGAGAACGGCTCAACTACGCTCAATCAAGTGACGAGGCGAGCCCGACCCTTGGAGCAGCTGGAGCTCCCCCGCACCCGCGGGTGGGGTGGTCGGCGCGTGGGGGCAGGCCGCAAGCGCCTCGCGCCGCGGCCGCTCGTCCCCCACCGCCCCCGACCGCCGCACGTCGGCTGGGCACCCGTTCACCTCACGCTCCGGTGCATGTCAGGATTGCCCTCGCTGCGCTCGATCGAGGTGTTCCCCGCGGTCGTGAGCGCGATCCGTTCGGCGCAGGCCGCGGCCTTCCGCGTGGTGCACTTCTCGGTGCAGGACAACCACGTGCATCTCCTCGTCGAAGCGAACGAGTCCACGGCTCTGCGTACGGGCGCGCGCTCGCTCGGCGTTCGCCTCGCTCGCGCGGTCAACCGCGCCTGCGGGCGCCGGGGCCGCGTGCTCGACGACCGCTACCACACGCGCGCGTTGCGCACGCCGCGTGAGGTCCGGTTCGCACTCGCCTACGTGCTGTTCAACTTCAAGAAGCACCAGGTCCGCGTGCCCACGCGGCTCGATCCCTGCTCGTCGGCGCCCTGGTGCGACGGCTTGCGCGATCGCCGTCCCGCCCCGCTCGAGGGCGCGCCCGTCGCCGCGGCCCACACGTGGCTCGCCAGGGTCGGGTGGCGGCGCCACGGGCTCCTCTCGCCCGACGAGTCGCCGGCCTGACGCGCGCGCGAGCTCGAGGTGCGTCGAGGGGCGCGCGTCGCGGCCCGACGCCGTCATCCACAGGCCATCCGTCGGCTCGCCGGCCGCGGGCAGCCGCACATCTTGCCGTGCCTGCCTGCCCGGAGGCACGAAGCGTACGATGTGGTCATCGACCGAGGAGGTGGAGCATGTCCTTGAAGAAGTCCGGCAACCTCTGGGCGGTGGTCCTCGCGCTCCTCGGGTTGTCGCTCCTCCTCTCGGGTTGCCATCGCGAGACCGACGATCCCGAGGCGCTGCCCACCCCCACGGACCCCATCGCCGGCTGGCACTGGAGGATTCCTTCGCCGCAGGGCAACAACCTCGCGGCCTCGGCCTTCGGCAACGGCACGTTCGTCGTCGTCGGCGGCAACGGGGCGGCGCTGACCTCGAGCGACGGTATCCACTGGGCGACCCGCCTCACGGGCACCATGGCCACGCTCGCCGGGGTGACGTTCGGCAACGGAACGTTCGTCGCCGTGGGTGCCGGCGGCACGATCCTCACGTCGTCCGATGGCGTCGGCTGGCGCTTCAGGGCCTCGGGGACCACGGGCGCCCTGGACGCCGTGACCCACGGCAACGGCCGGTTCGTGGCCGTCGGCAGCGACGGGGCCATCGTGACGTCCGACGACGCCATCACCTGGACCGCGAGCCCGACCGGCGCTCGGTTCCTCGGCGTCACCCACGGCAACGGCCTGTTCGTCGCGGTCGGCTACGACATCGTCCTCACGTCGCCGGACGGCGCGACGTGGACGCCGAGGAGCCCCGGCAGAGGGATGCTGCTGCGCGCCGTCGCCTACGGCAACGGTCGCTTCGTCGCCGTGGGCGGCATGGCGTTCCTGCCCGGCGGTGACGCCGAGACCATCGTGACCTCCCCCGACGGCGCGACCTGGACCATCCAGGCCTCCTCGCGGCCGTCGCGCCGCGCTGGACTCCCCGCCATCACCTTCGGCAATGGCCGTTTCGTTGCCGTCGACGAGCGGGGTGGGGCGCTCGCGTCGCCGGACGGCGTCGGCTGGACGTCGGTCGATGGCGACGGCCTCGGGCTCTTCGGGGTGGCCCACGGCAACGGCACCTTCGTCGCCGTCGGATCGCACGGCGCGATCGCGACCTCGGGCGACGGCAAGGCCTGGACCTCGCAGACGCAGCGGTTCGCCGAGTCGTTCCGTGGCGTGGCCTACGGTAACGGCACCTTCGTCGCCGTGGGCGTCCTCCACGGGACGATCGTGAGCTCGCTCGACGGGCGCACGTGGACGGAGAGGGCGAGCGGCGCCACCTCGCTCTTCGCGAACGCGGTCGCCTTCGGCAACGGCACGTTCGTCGCCGTCGGCTACGGCGGCGCCCTCATGACCTCCCCGGACGGCGTCACGTGGACCTCGCGGGCGTCCGGGACGACCGAGGGGCTGTGGGCGGTGACCCACGGCGACGGCACCTTCGTCGCGACCGGCAACCACGGCGCGATTGTCACCTCGAGCGACGGCGTGACCTGGACCCCACGGGCCTCGGGCTCGACCGTCCAGTTCGCGGGGGTGACCCACGGCGCCGGCACCTTCGTTGCCGTCGGCAGCGACGACGTGGGGGGCGGCAGTCTCCTGACCTCGAAAGACGGCGTTGCGTGGACCGAGCGAGCCACCGGCACCGCGCTCAGCGGCGTGACGTTCGGCGGCGGTCGGTTCGTGGCCGTGGGCGCGGCGATCCTGACCTCCACCGACGGGATCGCCTGGACCTCGAAGCCCACGACGCTGCGGCTCTCTGGGGTCGCCTTCGGACGCAAGTCGTTCGTCGCCTTCGGCATGTGGGACGGGATCCTCGGGTCCCCCGACGGCGTCACGTGGACCCGAGAGGTGCCCGGCGCGATCGGCTCGTTCTTCGCGGCCGCCTTCGGCAACGGCACGTTCGTGGTCGTCGGCGAGTCGATCATCCTGCAGTCCGATCCACGGGACTGAGTCACAGCGCGACGCCGAGGCCGAGCTGGCCGCCGAGCCACAGGCCGCCGATCGTCGTCGCGCGCTGTCCGTCCGCGAGCGCGCGCACGCTGACGAGGGCCACGCCCGTCTCGACGCCGACCACCGCGACCAGCGGCCCGTACAGCCGCACGTCGAGCCCCACGAACACCGCGGGTCCGAGGAACGCGCCGCGGAGCGAGCGCCCCTCCACCGTCCCGTCGCGCGGCACGCCGCCGAGCCGCGCGCTCCCGCCTCTCAGGCCGAGCCCTCCCTGCAGCCGCGCCGGCCCCGTCCGCGCGGCGTAGGTCGCGAACGCGCCGACGCCGACGAGGTCCACGCTCACGTCGCCGAGGTCCGTCGCGCCGTGTCCCTGCACCGCGACGAGATCGAGCGACAGCCCGAGGCCCGCGTGGGCCGTCGAGAATCGCGTGCCGATGCCGAGAAGGAGGCCCGTGCCGTTCGCACCGGGAAAGACATGCGCGTCGAAGGCGACGTTCGCCGCGATCCGCGGCGCGAACGCGCGCCCGTCCACCGAGTCGCGCACCGCGGCCTTCGCCTCCGGCGCGGGCGCGGGCCCGGCGGGCGCCACCACCGGCGTGGGGTTGGTCTCGAGCTCGGTCCAGCTCGCCGACACGAGCTCCGCGATCGCGATCGCGAGCAGGCGCGTGCGCGCCTTGGGCGCCGCGCTCCCGAGGTCGATCTTCCGCTCGAGCGATTTGCCCGTGATCGGGTCGTCCACGGTGAGCACCAGCAGCGGCCCTTCGCAGCGCACCTTCACGCGCGTCACGTCCTTGGCCTCGGGGGCGAGGTCGGCGCCGAGCTCGATCTTGACCTGCGCAGCGACGCCGGCCTCGTCGACGCCGGCGCAGGTGTCCACCCCGAGTGACACCGCGGGGTGTGTGCTCCCCGACGCCGTCGGCGCCGCGAGCGCGATCGCCGCGAAAAGGCCCCACCATGCCCGCACTCCGCCATGATGCGCGACTTGGCCCGCCCGCTGCTAGTCCCTCGGCATGCGCGCGACCCTGGCCGTGTTCGTGGGGGTGTTCCTGGGCTGCTCGGGCTCCTCGGAGGGGCCGGTCGAGCCGGCCGACGACGCCGGCGAGGAGGCCAGCGTCGACACCGGGACCCCGGGCCTCGACGCCACGCCCGACACCTCGATCGCCGACGCCGCCACCGACACGGCGAAGGAGTCCGCGCCCGTCGACGCGGCGACCGACACCGGCGTGCCCTCGCCCCCCGGCTGGAAGCTCGTGTGGAACGACGAGTTCGACGGCCCCGACGGCGCGGCCGTCGACCCGAAGAAGTGGAACCACGACGTGGGTGGCGGCGGCTTCGGCAACGCCGAGCGCGAGTACTACACCGACGGCACCGCCAACGCCGTGCAGCGCGCGGGCGAGCTCGTGATCACCGCGCGCAAGGAGGGCGGGAAGACCTGCTGGTACGGCCCCTGTACGCACACCTCGGCGCGCCTGAAGACCAAGGGACTCGCCGCGTTCACCTACGGGCGCGTCGCCGCGCGCATGAAGCTCCCGCGCGGGCAGGGGATCTGGCCCGCGTTCTGGATGCTCGGCGACGACATCGACAAGAACGCGTGGCCCGCGTGCGGCGAGATCGACGTGATGGAGAACATCGGCAAGGAGCCGACCACCATCCACGGCACCATCCACGGACCGGGCTACTCGGGCGGGGCGGGCATCGGCTCGCCGAAGACGTCGACCGCGCCGTTCGCCGAAGCCTTCCACGAGTACGCGATCGAGTGGGAGAAGGACGTGATCCGGTTCTACGTCGACGACGCGCTCTACGCGACGCGCACCCCGAGCGAGCTGCCGAAGGGCACCAAGTGGGTCTACGACCACGGGTTCTTCCTCATCCTGAACCTCGCCGTCGGCGGCGGCTGGCCCGGCGATCCCGACGGGACGACGGTGTTCCCGCAGGAGCTGCGGGTGGACTGGGTGCGCGTCTTCCAGCGCTGAGCCTCGAGAGCGCCGGGTCGCGGTGGTGAGCGCAAGCAAACCGCTCATGGACGCCGGCACACTCGGTCGACGAGCATCCCTGCATGCACAGACCGCTGCTTGCGATCGCCGTCCTCACGCTCCTCGCCTGCGACCAGAAGAAGGATCCCGACAAGAGCAGCGCATCCACGACCGCGTCGTCGGCGGGGTCGGCCTCGGTGGCCCCGGCCGTGGTCAAGCTGTCCCTCGACGCGACGCTGGTGGACCACGTCAAGGCGCACGCCGAGGGCTGCACCGTCTCGGTCGAGGCCGGGCAGGCGTACTCTTGCAAGAGCGGCATCACCGATGCCATGGGCAAGTACGTCCGCGAGAAGAAGCCCGAGGACTTCGCGAGCACGATGCTCTCCCTCATCAAGAAGACGGAGGACGCGAAGGTCTCCGCGGCGGCGGTGGCGCTGTTCGCCGAGCAGTTCGACTACCTGGGCGAGGACGGCAAGCGGAAGAACGCGACGCCCGCCGTGGTGAAGGCCGGCCTCGAGGCGCTCAAGGACAACGCTGGCAACCGCGCCACGCGGCTCGCGAACCCCGTCACCCAGCTCGCCACGCTGGCGGGCTCGTTCGACGAGCTCTACGCGGTGGTCGACGCCCACTCGGTCAAGGAGGCCCGGGACAACGTCTATCGCAACCTGCTCGTGTACGGGCGGCTCAAGGCGCTGCCCAAGCTGAAGCTGGTCGCCCAGCGCCCCGAGCACGTGGTCGCGGCGCTCGACGCGGTCCCGCGGATGGCGAGCCCCACACCCGACGAGAAGGCGGCCGTGTGTCCCTGGGCCAAGGGGTATCTTGCGAGCACCGACGCGCAGGCCGCGGCGAAGGCGGGCTGGGACATGGTCGTGTGCAAGGGCGAGTACATCGACGCGCTGGTCGCCGAGGCCGAGACGCGCCTCAAGAACAAGGAGTTCAAGGAGCCCTTCTCGAGCGTCATGCGGGAACCCTGCTTCGAGTTCATCACCGACATCACCAAGAAGGCGGCGGCGGACACGCAGTGCGAGGCGGTGTTCACGTTCCTCGAGAAGGTCGTGAACGATGGCGCGGTGGACGACGCCACGCGCGGTCTCGCGCTGTTCAACATCTACTACCAGCGGCGCGACGACAAGACGCTGAAGCTGATGCGCAAGTACGAGAACCACGCCAACAAGGAGGTCTCCAAGCGCGCCAAGGAGGCCATCAAGTCGCTGACGACGACCTACAAGCTCAAGGGCTGACGGCGCGGCGCATCTTCGCGGCGAGCTCCACCCGCGACGACACGCCGGCCTTGCGGAACACGCTGGCCACCTGGTTGCCCACCGTCCGCAGGCTCGTCCCTCGGTGCAACGCGATCAGCGCGTTGGGCTGGCCGGCGAGCAGGCGGTCGGCCACGTCCTGCTCGGCCGCGGTGAGATCGACGCCGCGGACCTGCGGCCGATCCTCGGAGAACACCAGGAGCCGCTCGCGCCCCAGGTCCAGTCGGACCAGGCGCGTCGGCTCCGTCAATCGCTGGATCAGCTCCGTCCGGGTGCGCACGCGGAGCTTCCGGAAGGCCCGGGCGAGCAACCCGGACACCGTCCCCGTGGAGAGGCCGAGCTCGTACCCGATCTGCTTGAGCGAGTGGCCATGACGCGCGAACGCCGAGACCGCCGCCTCGCTGCGCGTGAGGCCGCGCGGATCGAGCACCGTCGGAGCGTTCTCCATGGCGACCAGGAAGCGGCGGCCGTCGGAGTCGAAGCGCGCGACGAGGGAGTAGCGCCCGAGTACGAGGGCCTGCCAGGCCTCGAGCACCTCCTCGGGCTGGGCCTTGGCCTGCTGGCGCGCGGTGATGGAGAGGACGTGCTGTCGCAGCGTCGCCAGGGCCGGCTCGTGGCCGCGCTCCACGTGGGCCGCTCTGCCCCGCCGGTCGAAGACGGCGACGGGGTGGCGGTTGGGCGATATCCACAGTCGATAGGCCGCGGTGAGGTGGGCCGAGAGGAGCCGCAGACGTCGCGCCTCCGCCGGTCGGAGCCGCCTCGGCTCGGGGATGGTGATCGCGACGAGGACACCCCGGCTGTCGGCGTCGAGGCCGTTCACGTGCACCGCGTCCATGGCCCGGAAGCGTGCCGCCTGTCGCGGACCGTACATCGTGAGCGTCTGGCCCGTCACCGCGCTGAAGGTGCCGGTCGACCCGAGCCGCGGGATGACCTGCGCTCGCGCGTCCGGGGAGGTGCCGGTGAAGGCGTCGAAGATGTGGGTCGCCATGGCGGACGGAGCGCGATGGACGACCGGAAACGAGATCCGCCAGCTCTGCGCGGGACCGGCGATGTCGTATGCGTAGGCGAAGCCCCCCGTCGCGTCGGGGACGCAGCACTCGACGTGCCGGAGCACGCGCTCGAGCCAGCTGCGCGGGTCCTCTCGTGAGAGCTCGAAGTAGAGGGCCTCGACGGTGTCGACGACGCTCGCAATCCGGCCCACGTGTCGCGTTCGGTAGCGCGGGACGCTCTGGGGGAACAGGGAGCCGTCGGGAGCGGCTGCTCGTCTCTCGCGATACAGGGCGCTCCGGGGGGCGTAGAATCCCCCGGATGTCGGCCGAGGCACTGCTGCGACTCTCCCGCGAGCTGCACCTGTCAACCACGCTGTCAGCGGTGATGGACCGGGTCGTCGAGGCGGTCGCGCGGGAGACCCGCTACCAGCGTGCTTGGCTCCTCCTGCCGCTGTCGCCGACGAAGGGGCTCGAGGTGGTCGGATACGCGCTCCCCGATCGGGTGGGCGTCGCCCTCCGGATGGCCGAGACCGATCTGGTCGCCGACCGCCTCCTGCAGCGGCTGCTGGCCACCACCGAGCCATGCGTCATCGAGGATCTGCGCCTCTGCGCGGAGGCCGACCCCGCGCAGGTCGCCCACTTCGGGAATCGCACGTCGATCAACGTCCCGATGCTGCGGGTGGGCGAGCGCATCGGGGTCTTCGTCGTCGGCACCTTCGCCGCCGAAGGGGTCCTCCCGCCGACCCGCGCGGAGCTCGACTTCATCGTGCAGGTCGCCACCCTGGTCTCCATCGTCGCGGGGCGGGTGCGCGCCGAGGCAGCCCAGGCCGCGAGCGAGGAGAGGGTCCGTGGCGTCCAGCGCCTCGAAGCGCTCGGCCGGATGGCGGGCGAGGTGGCCCACGACTTCAACAACCTGCTGGTCGCGATCCTGGGGAACGCGGCGATGGCGTCCAGCATGGTCGTGGACCCCGCGGTCTCGGAGGTGATCGACGAGATCCGCCTGGCTGGCGAGCGCGCCGCCGGTCTCACGCGGCAGCTCCTCGCGTTCTCGCGCGGCCAGCCCCTCGCGCAGCGCGACGTGGACCTGCGGTCGATCGTCGAGGGCCTCGCCCCGATGTTGAGGGCGCTGTTGCCGGCGTCGATCGCGCTCCGGGTCTCGGCCGCCGGCGACCTCGGGTCCACCCCGGCCGACGCCAGCCAGCTCGAGCAGGTCCTCCTCAATCTCGTGGTCAACGCCCGCGACGCGATCGAGCGCCAGGGCACGATCGACGTGTCGCTCTCCCCGGCGCACCTGGACGCCGACTACGTCTCGCAGCACCCCTGGGCGCGGCCCGGGAGCTACGTCGTGCTCAGCGTGAGCGACGACGGCCGGGGCATGTCCGCGGAGCTGCAGGGCCGGGTGTTCGAGCCGTTCTTCACCACCAAGCCGGCTGGCATCGGCACGGGTCTCGGCCTCGCGGTCGTGGAGGGCGTCGTGCGGCGCCACGACGGCTTCGTGCACCTCTACAGCGAAGAAGGGCGGGGGACCACGTTCCGCATCTACCTGCCGCGCTCGGAGCGCCCCGCGGTGCCGGTCGCGTCGACGGCCCTCACCGCCTCGATCGGCGGAACCGAGCGCGTGCTGGTGGTGGACGACGACCCGCAGGTCCGTGAGATGCTCCGTCGCGTGCTCGCCAAGGCCGGCTACCGCGTGTCCGTCGCCGCCGACGGCGAGGAGGCCTTCGCCGCCTCGCAGGCGGAGCGCTTCGACGCTGTCGTGACCGACCTCGTGATGCCGCACATGTCAGGCGACGAGCTCCTCGAGAAGCTCGCCTCGACGGGCGGGCCCGCCGTCCTCTTGTTGTCCGGATACGCGCCGACGACGCTGCGGCTCTCCCACCCGCACCTGCTCTCCAAGCCGTTCTCACCGAGCGATCTCCTCCAGGCGATGCGGCGCCTCCTGGACGGATGAACTACCGCGCGGCGCCCCGCATCGAGGAGCGGATCGAGACCCTCCGCTATCGCCCCTTGCACCCGGTGATCGTGGTCCTGGCCGCCGCGTTCTTCTCGCTCATGGCGCTCGTCACGCTGGGGCAGACCGAACGGATGGTGGCCGCGGTGGAGCTGTCCTGCACCCGCGGCGGACCGAACGCCTGCGAGGTGCGTCGCAGCTGGGGGCCCTTCACCCGTCGCACCACCGTGCCGATCGAGCGGGTGCAGGGCGTCGTCGTGAACACCCACCGGGGCAAGAACAACTCGAGCTTCAGCGTCGACCTGGTCTCGAAGGAGGGATCGTCCATCGAGCTCCTGCGACCGACGTCGCGTACGACGGCCGAGTCGATGCGCACGCGGGTCCTCGCCGCCCTCCGCGACCCCGAGCCGGGCGAGACCACGCTCGCCACGCAGGACTCCGCGCCGGTCGGCGGGTTCTTCGTCGGGCTGCTCTCCCTCGCGATCGGGTCGGTCATGCTGCTGTTCACGCGCACCGCGCGCGTCGAGATCGATCTCCACCGGCGCGTGCTCCGCTTCCATGGCCAGCGCTTCCCGTTCCCGCCGCGCCGCCGCACCTTCCGCCTCGACGAGATCGAGTCGGCGTTCCTGCGGGTCACCTACAGCAGCAAGGGTGGCGCAAGCTACGAACCGATCCTGATCCTGAGGGACGGCGAGCACTTCGGGACCATCGGCAACTCCGTCGGCACCCAGGCGCGGGCCCGCCGCTTCGTCGAGGAGCTCGAGCGCGTGCTCGCGGTGATGCGCGCCGAGGAGAACGCGGCCCGCGGGGTCTGACCCGCGCACAATCGTCACAGCTCTCCCCAATGAACATCGGGCTGCAGGAGCGCGTACTGGACCGCGAGCCCGCGAAACCCCAGCTCCGCGATATGCTCCCGCGGGACCGCTTGCTCGAGGTGCCGCCGTTGGTCAACCCTGGCGCCAGGGTGGTGGCTTGCCGAGTCCCACACACGCACCGTGGTCCGCTCCGCACCCGACGCCCGGCTCGCCAGTCGTCGGAGCGCCTCGAACGACGGCCCGAGAGGATCGCCGGAGCCGGACGAGAGATCGACGTGGACGGTGATGGCCGCTCCACGGCGCAGGGTGACGCGCGGCCCTTGGAAGGAAGGGCGTGGGCTGTCAACGGCCAGGTTCGCGCGCAACGCTTCGAGCCGCGCGACCCGCTCGAAGAGGTCAAGGAGGGATTCGGCGTCGGGAGCTGCGCGGTCGTCGGACGCGAAGGACAGCTTGCGCAGCGCTGGGAAGTGCTCCAGCAGCCCGAGCCGCTCGAGCGAGCCCGGCTCGTACCTTCCGAAGACGTGCAGCTCGACCAGGTGTCTCCACGTCTGCTCGGTCGCGAGCAAGCACCCCCAACCCGCGCCGAAGATCGCACGTGCGCCGGTGAACCACGGCAACGCGTCCGGCCGCTCGTGGATCGTGGCGCGCTCGACCGTGGCCCACGCGTCGACCTCGGGGAACGGCCCGGCGTGACGCCCGCTCGACTTGACCACGCACTCGGCGAGGAACCCCCGACGGAACACGCGCTCGCCCTTGCCGACCCACCCCGCGAGCGGACCGAGCCACGCCTCGGCGTGCGCTTCGAGCAGCTCCTTCTCGCGCCGCTTCTCTTCGCGCGTGAGCGTGCGCCCGCGCGCCTCGCCGAGCTGGAGGACGAAGAACTCGCCGCGCGGATCGTTCGCCTCGAGGAGCGCATCGGCGAGCACGTCGCGCGGGTCGTCGCTCGTGGGGTCGGCGTAGACGGCCGCCAGCAGCGACCCGATCTGCTCCGCGCCGCGGGTGGGCGCGGATTCCTGCGCGACGAACCCGCGCATCGCCTCGAGCGCCTGGAGCGTCTGCTCGTCGAGCGCCGTCTCGAACGTGCCGGCCAGCGCGGCGCGGATCTTCTTGGTCTGGTTCGGCAGGTACGAGAGGTAGTCCTCGCGGCCCTCGAAGGTCTTGGCGAAGCCCGCGTCCATCGCGTCGAGCAGTCCCTTGGTCCGCGGATCGCCGACCTTGGGGATCACCGCGAAGAGCGAGCGCCAGAACGGTCGCGCCGACGTCGAGGTGAAGGGGATCTCCCGCGCGAGCCGGTGACAGAGCGTCGCGAGGCGCGGATCGGCCGGCCACGTGGCGAGCTGCTCGAGGTGCTCGCCCACGTCCTTGCCCGAGTTCACGAGGAACAGCGACTGCGCGAGCACGCCGAAATCCGCCGGATCGGCGGCCTTGGCGCGCGCGTTCCACATCGCGACCTTGTCCTTGAGGAGCTTGCCGGTGATGGGTGGGACGTCCTTGGTGACGAGCTCGGACACGCTCTCGATGGCCTCGGCGATCGCCGGGTGACGGAGCTCGCGCCAAGCGTTCAGGAGGATCGTCAGCGCCTTCTTGCCGTCGCCGCCGCGGAGGGCATGGTCGGCGTCGCCGATCCACCCCTTCGTGATCTCCGTGGGCGCGGGCCGAGGTGCGGGCTTCGGGGTGGCCGCCGGCTTCTTCGCCTCGGGCTTCTTCGCCTCGGGCTTCTTCGCCTCGGCCTTCGGGGCGGGCGCGTCGGCGACCCCCTCGCCCGAGAACAACCCCCGGAGCAGCGTCACGTCGCCGTCGGTGAGCGCGCGCGGGGTCTGCATGCTCATGGCCAGCTTGCCCGGCTCGGTGGGCACGCCCTTGCCGTTCGCGAACCGCAGGCGCGCCTTGATGCCTGTCGCGTCGGTGATCGGGACGGTGCTCGGTGCGGCCTTCCAGTGGTCGGTCGCGAGCTCCGGCGAGGCGAGCACCCCCACCAGCCACATCACGTCGTCCGGTCGGATCGTGACCAGGAAGAGATCGCCCCCGCCCTCGAGCGGCGACAGCGCGCGATGGGTGCTGTCGTAGCGCGCGAGGCCGAGGACGGTGCCGAGCTTCGCGCCGCCCTTCTTCCGGGAGAGGTCTTCGAACTGCGCCTTGCTCACGATCGCGAGGACACTGGCCACGCTGGATGAGTACCAGCGTCCGGCGCCTCGTTACAGGTCGCCGCGCGTCAGTCGCCGGCGACCTTCTGGTTGAACTCGGCGATCATCGCGTCCCACACCGGCACCACCTCGCGCAGCTTGCGCCAGTAGCGCTGGTCGCGGCGGGCCTCGAACTCCGCGAGGCTCACGCCCTGCTGCTCGACCCAGGTGAAGTAGCCGAGGTTGAAGATGCGGGTGCGGTCGACGTGCGACAGCTCCGCGAAGTGGTCGACCGTGGTGGCCGCCATGTGCTGGCCGAACACCTCGGCCGCGCCCACGAGGTCCAGGCTCCCGCCGAACCGCTCCTTCAAGATCTTGTCGCGCTCGCTGCCGTACATCGCGGCGCCGTCGGTCGCCACCGTGACGATCACGTCGTCCTCGCCGAGGTCGTGGTAGCGGGCGGCCTTGATCGCCGCGAGCACGTTGCAGATGCCCGAGAAGCCGAGCGCGCCGAGCTGATCGAGGTCGGCGTCCGACACCCCGCGGCGCGTGCGCAGGTACTCGCGGCCGGCGGGGTGCGAGAACAGCACGCCGAGCGCGTCGGTCGCCTTGTCGGAGACCGCCGTCGCGTCGTCGGTGTTCATCACGTTGTGGATGTAGGGGATGTGCTTGTCGCCGATGCCCTGGATGTTGTGGGCGCCGAACCCGTTGGTCAGCATCGTCGGGCACTCGAGCGCCTCGACCGCGACCGTGCGGCTCCCGTACGTGTCCTTCAGGTAGTCGCCCGCGGCGATGGTGCCCGCCGAGCCGGTCGCGGAGACGAAGCCGCGCAGGCGGAGCCCCGGCTCCTTGGCCTTCAGCGACTCGAACACGTGGCCGAGCGCGCGCCCGGTCACCTGGTAGTGGGCGAGGTGGTTCGCGAACTCGCAGAACTGGTTGAAGATCACGTTGTGCGGGTCGCGGTCGAGCTCCGCGCACTTGTCGTAGATCTCCTTCACGTTGCTCTCGGAGCCCACCGTCTTGACGACGTCGCTCGGGTCGGCGACCCAGCGCTCCAGCCAGTCGAAGCGCTCGCGGCTCATCTCGGCCGGCAGGATGGCGACGCCGCGACACCGCATGATGCGCGAGATGGCGACGCCCCCGCGGCAGTAGTTGCCGGTGGAGGGCCAGAGCGCGCGGTCGGTGGTGGGGTCGAACTGCCCGGTGACGACGCGCGGCGCGAGGCACGCGTAGGCGGCGAGCACCTTGTGCGCCTCGATCATGGGGAAATGGCGCCCCAGCGCGACGACGATCTTGGCGCGCACGCCGGTCACCGAAGAGGGCACCACGAAGTGCTGCGGCACCGCGGCGAGGCCGCGACGGTCGGCCGCGTTGTACCAGTGCACGCGGTAGAGGTTGAGCGGGTGCGCGGCGTCGGGCTCGATGCCCGTGAGCGCCTCGCGGACGGCCGCCGGGATGGTGCTCGGCGTGGCGAGCTCGGCGAACGTGGGCAGCGTGATCTTGGCCTCGCGGAACCACCCGACGGTGTTCCCATACACCTTGGAGTTGACGATTTCTCTCTCTAGGCCGAGTCGTGCCATGGGTTCGCCTCTCGTCGCGGTGGGAGGTGCAGACTGCACTCGCGGACGAGCCTCGCGCAAGCGCAAAGCCCGCGTCCGCAGAGCGTGTCGGTCGCACTATGATGGTCGACCAGAGGTGACCCCATGGCGGTGGAGTTCGAGTTGAACGGCGAGGTGGTCCGGATCGATCCGGCTCCCGGCGAATCCCTGCTCGACGCCCTCCGCGAGCGCCTCGGCACGACGTCGGTGAAGGACGGCTGCTCGCCCCAGGGCCAGTGCGGGTGTTGCCTCGCGCTCGTCGACGGCGAGCCCAAGGTGAGCTGCGCGACGCGGGCCGAGGGGTGCGGCGGCAAGAAGATCGTCACCCTCGAGGGCCTCTCCGAGCACGAGCGCGAGCTCACGGCGCGCGCGTTCGTCACCGCGCACGGCCTCCAGTGTGGGTTCTGCATCCCCGGCATCGCGCTGCGGGCCAAGCACCTGCTCGACAAGCACCCGAGCCCCACGCGCGCCGAGATCGCCAAGGCGATCGACGTGCACCTGTGCCGCTGCACCGGGTACGACAAGATCCTCGACGCGATCGAGCTACTCGCCAAGCTGCGGCGCGGCGAAGAGGTGCCGGCGCCCGTCGCCGATGGCGGCGTGGGCGTCTCCAACGCGCGCTACCGCGGGCACGACCTCGTGCTGGGGCAACGCCCCTACGTGGCCGACATGACCCGCGAGGGCCTCTTGCACGGCGCGCTCGTGCTCTCGGCGCACCCGCGCGCCCGCGTGGTCGCGATCGACACGAGCAAGGCGAGGGCCCTGCCCGGGGTGCGCGCGGTCGCCACCGCGGCCGACGTGCCGGGCGAGCGCTGGTACGGCCTGCTCTACAAGGACTGGCCGGGCTTCGTCGCGATCGACGAGGAGGTGCGGTGCGTCGGCGACGTGCTCGCCGCGGTCGCCGCCGACGACGAGCCCACCGCGCGCGCCGCCGCCGCGCTGGTCGAGGTGCAGTACGAGGTGCGCGAGCCCGTGCTCGACCCGTTCGTCTCGATCGACGCGGGCGCGCCGCGGGTGAACCCCGCCCACGAGAACGTGCTGAGCCGCTCCTCGATCCAGCGGGGCGACGTCGACGCCGCGCTCGCCGCGAGCGCCCACGTGGTGTCGGGCACCTGGAAGACCCAGCGCATCGAGCACCTGTTCCTCGAGCCCGAGTGCGCGCTCGCCGATCCGCTCCCCGACGGGCGCCTCGCGCTCTTCACCCAGGGGCAGGGGGTGTTCGACGATCGGCGTCAGGTGGCCGCGTTCCTCGGCGTGCCCGAGGCGTCGATCTACGTCGAGCTCGTGCCGAACGGCGGCGCGTTCGGCGGCAAGGAGGACATGAGCGTGCAGGCGCAGACCGCGCTGCTCGCGAGGCTCACCGGCCGCCCCGTCAAGCTGCGCCTCACCCGCGAGGAGTCGATTCGCCTGCACCCGAAGCGGCACCCCATCACCATGGACTACACCGTGGGGTGCGACGCCGAGGGCCGGCTCACCGCGGTGCGCGCGCGCCTCGTCGGCGACTCGGGCGCCTACGCCTCGGTGGGCGGCAAGGTGCTCGAGCGCGCCGCGGGGCACGCGTGCGGGCCCTACCGCGTGCCGGCCGTCGACGTGGTCGGCATCGCCGCCTACACCAACAACCCGCCCTGCGGCGCGATGCGCGGCTTCGGCGCGAATCAATCGTGCTTCGCCATGGAGGGGTGCCTCGATCTGCTCGCCGAAAAGGTGGGCGTCGACGGCTGGGAGATCCGCAACCGCAACGTGGTCGCGGTCGGCGACGTGTTCTCGACCGGCCAGATCCTCGAGAAGTCGGTCGGGATCCGCAAGACGCTCGAGGCCGTCAAAGACGCGTATTACGCGGCGAAGCAGGCCGGCAAGGCGGTGGGCATCGCGTGCGGGCTCAAGAACTCCGGCATCGGCAACGGCGTCGAGGAGTGGGGCAAGTGCCGGCTCGTGATCGAGAGCGACGGCACCATCTCGCTCTACAACGGCTACACCGAGATGGGGCAGGGGCTGCTCACCATCCTGGTGCAGTTCGCGGTGGAGGTGACCGGGTTGCCGGCCGCCATCTTCCGGCCCAAGGTCGACTCGACCTACGCGCTCGGGTGCGGCCAGACCACCGGCTCGCGCGCGACGCTGTTCGCGGGCCGCGCGGTGACGAGCGCGGCGGAGAAGCTGCGGGCCGACCTCGACCAGGGCCTCGCGCTCGAGGCGCTGGTGGGCCGCGTGTACGCCGCCGACATCGTCATCTCCGACACCACGCCGCTCGGCAAGCCGGCCGCCAGGATCAAGACCCACACCTCGTTCGGCTACGCGACCCAGGTGTGCATCCTCGACGCGCAGGGCCACGTGGAGCGCTTCGTCGCCGCGCACGACGTGGGCCGCGCGGTGAACCCGGCCCAGTGCGTGGGGCAGATCGTCGGCGCGATCCACATGGGGCTCGGCTACGCGCTGACCGAGGAGCTGCCCTGCGAGAACGGCATGCCGGTCACCTTCAAGCTGCGCGAGATCGGCGTGCTCCGCGCGCGCGACATGCCGCCGTGCGAGGTCATCCTCGTCGAGGAGGCCGAGCCCGAGGGGCCGTTCGGCGCCAAGGGGGTCGGCGAGATCGGGCTCGTGCCCACGGCCGGCGCGGTCGCGGGGGCGCTCGCCGCGTTCGACGGGATCCGCCGCCGCACGCTGCCCATGAAGGATTCCCCCGCCGCCAGGGCGATGAGCGTCGGCAAGATCCGCGGCGACGGGCCCGCGCGCGAGAGGTGGCATTGAGCGGCGCGGTCGACGCCCACACGCACCTGTACAGCGGCCTCGCCACGCTCGGGATGCCCGCGCCGGCCACGCCGCCGGCGGACTTCGTGGGCATCCTCGAGCAGGTCTGGTGGCGGCTCGACCGCGCGCTGGACGCGGCCTCGCTCCGCGCCTCCGCGGAGCTCTACCTCGCCGACTGCCTGCGCTTCGGGACCACCACCATCGTCGACCACCACGAGTCGCCCGGCTTCATCGAGGGCTCGCTCGACGTGCTCGCCGACGTCGCCCACGGCTTCGGGCTCCGCCTCGCCACCTGCTACGGCGCGACGGAGCGCAACGGCGGGCGCGAGGAGGCGCGGCGTGGGCTCGCGGAGTGCGCGCGGTTCGCGCGCGAGAACCGCCGGCCGCACGTCAAGGCGATGGTGGGCCTGCACGCCTCGTTCACGGTGTCGGACGAGACGATCTGCGAGGCCGGTTCGCTGGCGCGCGCGCTCGGCACCGTGGTGCACGTGCACGTGGCGGAGGACCGCGCCGACGTGGTCGACGCGGAGCGGCGCGGGTACCCGGGGCCGCTCGAGCGGCTGCTCGCGCTCGACGGGCTGCCCCCCGGTTCGATCGTCGCGCACGGGGTGTTCCTCGACGCGGCCCAGGTGCGCGCGGCGGACGCGGCCGGCCTGTGGCTCGTGCAGAACCCGCGCTCGAACGAGGGCAACCGGGTGGGGTATCCCGCCGCGCTCTCCGCGAGCTCCCGCGTCGCGCTCGGGACCGATGGCTACCCGGCGGACATGGACGCCGAGGCCGCAGCGCTCGCGCGGCTCGCGGAGGCCCATGGCGATCGCGCATACGCGGGGCGCCTCGCGGCGGGCCATCGGCTCGCGGAGGCGCTGTTCGGGCCGGGCGAGCCCACGCCGCGATCGTTGAACGAGACCGAATACGCGGCGATCCGCGCGGGCGCGGCGCAGCAAGCAGACGCGCTGTGGACGAGGATGCGGAGCCTTTGAAGATGACCATCGACGCGCAGCGGCTGTACGACTCGTTGAACGCGCTCGGCGCGATCGGCGCCTACGACGCGGGCGACGGCCTCGTCGGCGTGAACCGCCTCGCGCTCACCGCGGCCGACGGCGAGGGGCGCCGCCACGTGGTCGGCCGCATGCGCGAGGCGGGGCTCACGGTGACCGTGGACCGCATCGGCAACGTCTTCGGCCGGCGCGCGGGCAAGCGCGATCTGCCGCCGGTGATGATCGGCTCCCACATCGACTCGGTGCCCACGGCCGGGCGCTTCGACGGGTGCCTCGGCGTGCTCGGCGGCCTCGAAGTCGTGCGCGCGCTCGACGACGCGCGGATCGAGACGGAGCGCCCGCTGGTGGTCGCGTTCTTCACCGACGAGGAGGGCGCGCGGTTCGGCACCGACATGCTCGGCAGCGCCGTCGCCACGGGGCGCATCGCCCTCGAGGACGCGTATGCCCTCCGCGACCGCGACGGCAAGACGGTGCGCGACGAGCTCGCGGCGATCGGGTTCCTCGGCGAGGCCCCCGAGCGCCTCGCGCCGCCGCACGCCTACCTCGAGTGCCACATCGAGCAGGGGCCCATCTTGCGCGCCGCGGGCGTCGACGTCGGCGTGGTGACGGGCGTGCAGGCGATCAGCTGGCACGAGCTCACGATCGTGGGCAAGAGCGCCCACGCGGGGACGACGCCGATGGAGCTGCGCGCCGACGCCGGCGTCGCCGCGGCCCGCATCAACCTGCGCCTGCGCGAGATGATCGCCTCGGGGCGCTACGGCCCCGGGATGCGCGCGACGATGGGCGCGATCGTCCCCACGCCGGGCCTCGTGAACCTCGTGCCCGGCCGCGTGGTGGCGACGGTGGACCTGCGCAACCCGGACGACGCCTCCATGCGCGCCGCCGAGGCCGACGTGATCGCGTACTACGACGAGGTCGCCCGGCTCGAGGGGGTGCAGGTGAGCTGGCGTCAGACCG
>JAEUKC010000028.1:0-36435 GCA_016794445.1 Myxococcales bacterium | reverse complement strand
GTTCGGCGCGGCGGTCACGAGCCGCGCGAGGACGGGGGCGGTGGCCGCGTCGTCCTTGCCCGCCTCGTGGGCGCGCGCGAGGGCCTCGAGCAACGGGACGTCTTGCGGCGCACTGGCGAGCGCCTCGACGAGCGGCTCGATCGCCTCGCCGTGCCGGCCCGCTTCGCCCAGCAGGAGGCCGAGCCGACGCAGCTCGTCCGGCGTGAGCGCGCGGAGGCCCCGCAGGTCGAGGAGGGCGCGGATCGCGTCGTCGCTGCGGCCGCTCTTCTGGTGCAGGCCGGCGAGGCGGGTCTTTACGGCCACGTCGTCGGGCCGCAGCTGCGCCGCCTTGCCGAGTGCCTCGCTCGCCTCGTCCGCGAGGCCCAGATCCGCGCACGCGAACCCGAGGCCAGAGAGCGCATCGAAGCTCCGCGCATCGACCAGCAGCACCTTGCGGTAGGCCTCGGCGGCCTCGCGCGCGAAGCCGCCCTCGGTGTAGAGGCGGCCGAGCAGGAGCCACGAGCCGTCGTGGTTCGGGTGCTTGCGCAGCGACTCGCGCAGCGTGTCGAGCGCCTCCTGCGCGCGCCCGAGGCCGTGCTGGCAGCGCCCGATCGCGAGCGGCAGCGCCGGGTCGTCGGGCGCGAGCTGCGCCGCGCGCTGGTAGGCCGCGAGCGCGCCGAGCAAGTCCTTGCGCTCCTCGAGCGCCGTGGCGCGCTTGCGGGTCAGCGCGTCGAGCCGCGTGCGCACGTCGGGGGCCGCGCCGGGCATCGGCAGCAGGCGCTCGAGGACACTCGTGGCCGCGTCGTCGTGGCCGAGGGTCAGCTCCGCCTCGGCGAGCACCGAGAGCGACGCCAGGTCCGGCGTGAGCCGCACGAGCTCCGTCGCGCGATCGGCCGCCTCTGCCGCGCGATCGGTGCGCAAGAGGGCCTGCGCGAGCGCGAGCAAGAGCGGCGGGTCGTCCGGGCGCCCACGCAGGACGGCGGTCGCAGCCGGCACGACCTCGGCGTGGCGACCGAGGCGCGCGTAGGCGAGCGCGAGCGTGCGCCGCGCCGGGGTGCGCTCCGGCTCGGCGGAGAGCAGCTTCTCGAGAGAGACCACGCTCGCCTCGATGCGACCGAGCCGCTCCTCGCAGGCCGCGATGGTCGCGACCACCTCGAGGTCCGTGGGGGCCAGCCGGGACAGCGTGGTGAGGGCGGCGAGCGCTGGCTCGTCCTCGCCGAGCGCGACGTGGCAAGCGGCCAGGCGACGCAGCGGATCGACGTCGAGCGGGCGCAGGCGTACGAGGCGCGCGAACGCGTCGCGCGCGGCCGCGAGCTGCTTGTCCTTCTCGAGCGCCAGGGCCAGCGGCTCGAGCGCCGCGACGTCCTCGGGACGCAGCTCGCTCGCGCGCGCGAGCGGGAGGGTCGCGTCCTTGTCGAGCCCGAGGCGTACGAGCGCGCGGCCGAGGCCGAGCTGGGCCTCGAAGCGCTCGGGGCGGGCGGCGACGACCTTCTCGTAGGCGGCCTTGGCCCCGCGCGGATCGTCGGTCGCGTCGCAGAGCTCGCCGATCGTCTGCCAGACCTCGAGGCGCTCCGGCGCGAGCTCGCTCGCGCGTCGGGCCGCGGCGAGCGCCTCGGCGTGCCGGTCGAGCGCGCGCAGGGACGCGGTCTCCTCGACGCACAGCTCGGCGTCGGTGCGCTGGTAGCGGCGCGCGTGCGCGAGCTCGGTCGCCGCGGTGGCGTGGTCACCCACGCGCGCGGCCTTCTGCCCCGCCTCTCGGTGCAGCGCGCCGAGGGGCGCCTCGAGATCGAGGAGCTTCGGATCGAGCGTGAGCGCCTGGGTGAGCGCGGCGATCGCCTCGACCGGGTGGGCGGCCTTGAGGTGGGCGAGGCCGAGCCGACGCTGCAGCGCAGCGTTGGTCGGGTCGGCGGCGACCGCGCGGGTCAGGGCCGCGATCTCGTCGCCGGTGCGGCCGGTCTTCTCCTGGCACGCGGCGAGGATCGCGAGCAGCACCGCGTCACCGGGCTCGGCCTCGACCGCGGTGGTCAGCGGGGCGATGGCGTCGTCGTGTCGACCGAGGCGCGCGAGGATCTCACCGAGGAGCCGCGGCGCGCCCGCGCGCGCGGGATCGAGGTGCATTGCGGCCTGCTGCACGGGGAGGGCGTCGCCGTCTCGACCGCCGTGGGCGTAGGTCTCGGCGAGGCCGAACTGGGCGTCGGCGTCGTCGGGTCGCGCGCGCAGGAGCTGCTTCCAGGCCTGCACCGCCTCGTCGGTCTCGCCGCGGAGTCGCCGCACGCGCGCGAGCTCGAAGTAGACCTGGTGCACCTCGGGCGCGAGCCGCATGGCCTCCTCGAGGTGGCGCACGGCGAGGTCGAGCTCCTTGGTGCGCGCGTAGGAGACGCCGAGGTCGAGCTGGGCCTCGGCGAGCTTCGGGTCGAGCTGGACGGCGGCCAAGAGCGCGCGGCGCGACTCGTCCGGTTGCTTCAGGGTCTCGCACGCCTTGGCGAGGTGCAGCTGCGCGGTCGCCGACGGCGGGCCGAGGGCGAGCGCCTTCTCGAGCGTGCGCTGCGCCTCGCGGGGCGAGTCGAAGCGCAGGTAGGCGAGGCCGAGCGCGCGCAGGGTGGAGGCGTCGTTGGCGCGCAGGTGGTCGGCTTGCTCGAGCGACTCGACCGCCTCTTCGTAACGACCGAGTTCGAGGTAGAGCTGGCCGAGCGCGTCCTGGTAGCGCGGCTCCTTGGGCACGAGCCGCACCGCGCGCGCGAGCGACTGCTCGGCGGGCCCGAGCTTGCCGAGGGTGCGCTGGCTGCTCCCGAGCTGGAACAGCACCTCGGGGACGTCGGCCTTCAGGCGCAGCGAGGCCTCGAGCTCGTCGATCGCCTCGGCGTGGCGCTGCGCCTCGGCGAGGAGCCGGCCGTGCAACGCGCGCGCCTCGGGGTCGTCGCCGCGACGACGGAGCGCGTGGCGGATGTTGGAGAGCGCGTCGTCGCGTTGCCCGATGCGGCCCTGGCTGTCGGCGAGCCACACGAGGGCCTCGGCGTCCTCGGCGTCGAGCCGGCTCACCGTGGCGAGGGCCTTGGCCGCGGCGCCGTGATCCCCGAGCGCGCGGTGGGTGACGCCGAGCCGGCGGTGCGCCTCCGCGCGGTCGGGCGCGGCGGCGATGGCGGTCTCGAGCTCCTTGACCGCCTCGGGCAGGCGCTCGAGCTCGGTCGCGCACGTGGCCGCGTGGAGGTATGCCTCGACGAACCCCGTGCGGCGCTGCGCGGCGTCGCGGAACGCCGAGAGCGCCTGGGGAAAGTGGCCGAGCGCCTCGAGGTGGATCGCGAGCTCCCAGTGGAGCGCCGCGTCGCTCTCGCGGACGGCGACCGCGCGACGCAGCGTGTTGGTGGCGTCCGACGAGCGCTCGAGGCGCTGGTAGGCCTTGGCGAGCAGCAGCAGCGCCTCGATGAGGGTGCCGTCGAAGCGCAGCGCTTGCTCGAGCGACTCGGCCGCGTCCTTGTCGCGGCCGAGCCCGAGCAACGCCTTGGCGCGCGCGACGTGAAGGGGCGCCTCTTGCGGCGAGAGCTGCACGGCCACGGCGAACGCGCGCTCCGCGGGCTCGAAGCGCGACAGCGCGAGCAGGCTCTCGCCGAGGGCGCGGTGGATCGCGACCCGATCCGGCGCGAGCACCGCCGCGCGCTCGAGGAGGCGCACCGCCGGCTCGTGTTCCTCGAGGAGCGCGTAGGCGAGGCCGGCCCCCTCGTGCGCCGCGAGGTCGTCGGCGCGCAGCGCGATAGTGCGCTCGTGCGCGTGGATGGTCGCGCGTCGATCGTTCGTCCCCTCGCACGCCCGCGCCAGCGCGACCCACGCCTCCACGTTGCCAGCCTGCAGCGCGACGTAGGCCTCGAGCGCCTCGCGCGAAGCCGGCCACGCGGCGAGCTCCCCGTGCGCGAGCCCGAGGGAGAGCAGGATCTCGGGCTCGGTCGGCGCCTGCTCGCGCGCGCGGATCAGGTAGCTGACGGCCTCGTCGAACCGGCGGGACGCGACCGCGGTGGCGGCGGCCTCGCGCAGCAAGGAGACCAGGTCGGGCTTGAGCGCCAGCGCCGCCTTGAACTCGATGGCGGCCTTCTCGTGCTGGCCGAGCCGCGCGTACCCCTGCGCGAGCTCGACGTGGGGCTCGACGAGCTCGGGCTTGAGCTCGATCGCCTTGCGCAGCGTGGGCTCGGCCTCGGCCCAGTTGCCCTGCTCGGCGAGCACGCTGCCGAGCGCGGCGTGCCCCTCGGGGTAGTCGGGCTTGTCGCGCACCGCACGCCGGAACGCCGCCACCGCCTCGTCGAGGCGCCCGAGCTTCTGCAGGGTCTGACCGAGCCGGACGCGCTTCCACCCGTCGCCCGGGTTCACGAGAAGGGCGCTCTGCAGGACGTCGAGCAGCTGCTCCAGGTTCTTGTCGGCCATGGATCCCAACCCGCTTCGGGGCCCGACCACTTCTACCGGAACACGCGCGAAGACACACGAGAATGCGGCGGATCGACCGGACGGCGACGGCCGGTCGCCTCGAATCGGTCGCTGGGCTAGCGTCCGGCCCCCCCCGCCCCATGTCCCGCGCCTACTGCGAAGGCTGCCAGAGGCCCCCGCTCGTCTGCATCTGTCAGGCCCTGGTCACCTGCGCGCCGCGCACCAAGGTCGTGGTCGTGCAGCACCCGCGCGAGAGCGACAACGCGATCGGCACCGCCTGGATGGTCGAGCGCTGTCTCGGCGCGACCCGCCTCGTCGGCGTCGAGTTCGAGGACGACCCGGCGTTCCAGCGCGCGATCTCCGACCCGGGAGCCCCCGCGATCCTGCTCGCGCCCGGCCCCGACGCCGTCGATCTCACGGCGAACCCGCCGAGCACAGCGGTGACGCTCGTCGTCGTCGACGGCACCTGGGCCCAGGCGCGCAAGCTCCTCCGCGTGAACCCGGCCCTCGCGCGGCTGCCCCGCTACGCGTTCCAGCCCGCACACCCGAGCAACTACCGCATCCGACGCGAGCCGGCCGACCACTGCGTCTCCACCATCGAGGCCACGGTCGCCGCGCTCGAGTGCCTCGAGCCGCTGCGCGGGGGTGGGTCGGTGCGCGCGGTGCTCGGCGCCTTCGACGCCATGGTCGACCACCAGATCCGCATCGCCCGCGAGCGCGCCGAGAGCCGCCACCTGCACGCCGCCCTCGCGCGCAAGGCGAACCAGAAGCCGCGCGTGCGCAAGCTGCCGCTCCGTCGCGCGGGCCTCGTGGTGGCCTACGGCGAGGCCAACGCCTGGCCGCGCGGCACCGAGCACGGCGCTCACCCCGAGGTCGTCCACCTGGTGATGGAGCGGGTCGAGACCGGCGAGCGGTTCGAGGCGTTCGTCGCGCCGACCCGCCCGTTGGCCCCGGGTTTCGCGCACCACACCGGCATCCCGACCGACCGGGTGCTCGCGGGCGAGGACCGCGCCGCGTTCCAGGCGCGGCTCGCCGCGTTCTTCCGCGAGGGCGATGTGCTTGGCGTGTGGGGCTTCTACGCGATCGAGCTGCTGCTGCGCGAGGGCCTCGCGCTGCCGCCACGCGTCGACCTGCGCACCACGGCCATGCGCTTCCTCGGGCGCCGTGCGGGCGACGCGGGGCAGATGGCCGACGCCCTGGGTTGCACGGTCGAGCCGGCGTGGGCGGAGGGGCGCACCGGACGGCGCCAGGCGGCCTCGATCAGCGTCGCGCGTGCGCTCTCGACATAGCGGTTCAAGGTCCCCGCGCGCGGTCCGTCTCCTCGATCGCCATGTTCTGGAGGAAACGTCGTGAGGAGCCCGTGACCGTGCGCGACGCCGAGCCGCCGCCCTGGCAGAGCGGTACGCACGCCGTGACCCAACCCGAGGACGACGCGGCGAACGACGCCCTCGACGCGCTCGGCGCGGTGCTGCGCGCGCTGGCGCGCAACGCCTTCGACCTCGGCGACCTCAACGCCAAGAGCATCGAGAAGAAGCTCGAGGGGTGGGCCACGCACATCCTCGTCTGCGGGCCTGTGCCCGGCACCGAGGAGAGCGGCGGCGCGCGCGCCCCGAGGCGCAACTTCAACGCGATGGTGCGCGCGGTCACCGAGCACCGCAAGTTCGAGCGCGAGTACGTCTCGACGACGATCACCGAGCTGCGGAGCACGCTGTGGTCGTTCGTGACCACCCTCACCCGCTCCCTCGGGGCGGAGGAGAGCACGGACACCCGGCTGCGCGAGCGGGTCGAGCGCCTCAAGGAGGCCGTCACGAGCGACTCCTACGAGGCCCTGCGCGCCGAGGCGAGCCTGACGGCGAACGTGCTCGCCGACGTCGTCCACGAGCGCGAGGAGCGGGCGCGGCGGCAGGCGGCCGAGCTCGGCAAGACGCTGCGTTCGCTGCGCGAGCAGCTCGAGGAGGCCAACCGCGAGGGCGCCCTCGATCCGCTCACCCGCATCTACAACCGCAAGACGCTCGAGGAGGTGCTCGAGCGCTCGGTCGGCCTCTCGGCCCTCGCGCGCGAGCCCTGCTGCCTGCTGATGATCGACGTCGATCACTTCAAGCGGGTGAACGACCACTACGGTCACCCCGCGGGCGACGCGGTGCTCAAGGAGGTGGCCGACGCCCTGGTCCGCTGCTTCCCGCGGCGCGGCGACGTGGTGGCGCGCTACGGCGGCGAGGAGTTCGCGGTGGTGCTGACGGGCTCGACGATGGAAGAGGCTGCCCGGCTCGCCGAGAAGCCCCTCCACGCGATGCGCGCGCTCACGGTCAAGCACGGCGCCCACGCGATCCAGGTCACCGTCAGCGTGGGCTACGCCGGGGTGCGCACCGGCGAGCTCGCCGACGCCTGGATCGAGCGGGCCGACAAGGCGCTCTACGCGGCCAAGACCGGCGGACGCAACCGCGCGGTGGCGGCGACCTGAACGCTCAGTCGTCGCTCGCGTGGCCGCCCTTCTTGGTGGCGGTCTTGCTCGAGCTCTTGGGCTCGTCGTCGTCCTTGTCCTTGTCCTTCTTCTTCTTCTCGGCGTTCGGCCCGTTCTTGTCGCAGATGGAGACGAGGAGCAGCGCGGTGTCGATGCTCGAAGTGCCCTTGATGCCCTTGGCGGCGCAGCGATAGGCCGACGAGTCCCGGTCCTTGATCTCGTTCATGCGGGTGAGGCACTTGCTCCAGGACAACTTGAACCCGTACGGGTCGGTCTTGCTCAGGTCCTCGAGCTTCTGGCAGGTCTCCTCGGGGGTCGGGGTGCAACCGACCAGCCCGAGCGCCGAAAGACCGACCACCGCGATGTGCTTCCAGATCTCCATCGTCGTCTCCATGGGCCCTCAGGTGGGCCGCCCCCCTCTAGACAGGGGTGGGACACCGATGTCGCACCCCACCGGGTGAAAAACCGAAAACTGCGCGCGAACTGCGGTAGATACCGGCCCATGGCCCCCCTCCCCCCCGGCTCGCGCGTCGTGGTGTCCGAGTTCGCCGAGAACCCGCTCGAGGCCGTGGAGCAGAAGATGTCGCTCGTGGCGATGCCCGCGCCCGACCCGGCGCAGCTCTCCTCTCGCGACGTGATCGTCGCGGTCGAGGCCGCGCACGTCGGGTGGGTCGATCTGCTGATGACCAGCGGGCAGTACCAGCACATGCCCAAGCCGCCCTACACGCCAGGCCTCGAGATGGCGGGGCGCGTCGCGTGGAAGGGCGCCGACGTGCAGGGCCTCTCCGAGGGCGACGCGGTGCTCGTCGACGGCTTCCTCGCCGGCCCTCGCTCGCTCGGCGCCTACCAGCAATGGGGCGGCTTCGCGTCGTACGTCGTGGCCCCGGTCGAGGCGCTGCACCGCCTGCCGGGTGAGCTCTCCTTCGACCAGGCCGCGGGGCTGCTCGGCGCCTACGAGACCGCTTACCACTGCCTCGTCACCCGCGGCCGCCTCGGCGCCGGAGAGACGGTGCTGATCCACGGCGCCTCGGGCGCGACCGGCCTCGCCGCGGTGCAGGTCGCCAAGATCCTCGGCGCCAAGGTGATCGCCACCGGCCGCTCCGACAAGAAGCTCGCGATCGTCCGCGAGCACGGCGCCGACCACGTGATCTCGGTCACCGGCCCCGACGGCACGCTGCGCAAGTTCCGCGACGAGGTGAAGGCGCTCATTGGGGGCGCCGGGGTCGACGTGGTCTACGACGCGGTCGGCGGCGACATCTCGCTCGAGAGCCTGCGCTGCGTGCGCTTCGGCGCGCGGTTCCTCATCGTCGGGTGGGCCTCGACCCCGTTCGTCGCGCAGGGCAAGGGCCTCCGCGGCGCGCCCAACGCGAACCAGCTGCCGACCAACCTCGTGATGATGAAGAGCCTCGACGTCCTCGGGTGCCCGACCGCGATCTCCACCGCCTTCGACCCGAGCAGCCGGCCGCCGCGCCTCGCCAAGGTGCTGCAGTGGGCGGCCGACGGCCTCATCAAGCCGCACGTCTCGCACACCTTCCCGCTCGCCCAGTTCCGCGACGCGATGAAGGCGCGCTGGACCGGCGAGGTGACCGGCGGGTGCGTGCTGCACCCGCGCGATCACTGACGGGTCGCGAGGAGGCGGCGGATCTCTTCGGGGAGGGTCATCGGATCGAATGGCTTGTGAATGACGCCGCAGGCCCCCTCGCGCAGGTAGCGCTCGACCTCCTGCTTCTGGACCTTGGCGGTCATGAAGATCACCGGGACCTTCTGGAGGTCCGGGTCCTCCTTGAGCTGCGCCAGGGCGGTGAGTCCGTCCATCCCTGGCATCGTCACGTCGAGCAACACCAGATCGGGCCGCTCCAGCCGAGCGAGGTGCAGGGCTTCCATGGCGTTCGAGGCCAACGTCACTTCGTGACCGCCGACCTTCGTCAGGCTGAGTCGCCCGATGCTCCGGATGTCGTCTTCGTCGTCGACGAACAAGACCTTCATGGGCGCCCCTCTCGATCCTCCGACGAAGCGCGCGCGTCGGTGGCTACGACTTGGTTTCGACCGGCGGCCTTGCCGGAGAACAGACGCTGGTCCGCGCGCCGGATCAGCGCGGAGGTCGAGCTGCCGTCGTCGGGGTAGGCCGATACGCCGGCGGTGACGGAGACCTGAAACGACGTGCCGTCGTCCGCCGTGAACACGAGCTGGCTCAGGTCGGCCCGCAACCGCTCCGCCGACCGGGCCGCGAACTCCAGGTCTTGCCCGGGGAAGACGAGCATGAACTCCTCACCGCCCCATCGGGCTCGCAGGTCTTCCGCGCGGAAGCGCCGGCGCAGCAACTCACCCAGCTTGGCGATGACCTGGTCGCCGGCCAGGTGACCGTGCTCGTCGTTGACCCGCTTGAAGTGGTCGATGTCGAAGAGCACGAGCGACAGCCGACCATGCTCGCGAGCAGCGGACGCGAGTGCCCGCTGGAACGCCTCGACGAAAGCCCGCCGCAGCATGAGCTGAGAGAGGCTGTCCCGGTCGGCGCGATCGCGGAGCAGGCGCATGCGCTCGTCCTGCACGCCGACCCGCGCCAGCAGCTCCTCCATCAAGACAGGCTTGCCGATGACATCCGACGCCCCGGCACGGAAGGCTCGCAGCCGAGTGTGGGGGTCCAGCTGCCCCGTCACCAGCAGAATCGGCAGGAACTCCCAGCGTTGGGAGATGCGTAGCGCGTGACAGACGTCGATTCCCGAGACGTGGGGGAGGGCGACGTCGAGGAGGAGGACATCCGGGCGGAAGTCCTCCAGTCTCTCGACGAGTCCGTCGGCCGAGGGGAGCTGGTCCACGAAGTAGCCGGCATTGCGCAGATGCGTGGCGTACTGATCGGCGACCTCTTGATCGTCGTCGACGACCAGCACCCTGCTCTGTCGAGTTTCGGACAGACGCAGGAACTGCTCCACGAGCTCGCTGAAGCCCTCGACGGAGATCGGCTTGTCGAAGAACCTGGTGCCGCCGGCTTCGATCGCGGCGACGCGGGTCTCGAGCCTCCCGTCGACCGAGGCGAAGGCGATGGGGATGTGCTCGTTTTCCGGCGTCTCGCGGATCTCTCGCGCAAGACCGAACGACTCTTCACCAAACAGGTGGACGTCGAGGATGGCGCCCACCAGCGCCCGGCCCCTCGCGAGTCGCACCGCCTCGTAGCTCGACTCCGCAGTGACGATGGGCACCACGAGCGAGCGGGCGAGGCCCACCACCAGGCGAATGACCTCGGGATCGTCATCGACGACAAGCAACGCCTTCGAAGGGGTGGGGGACGGCGCCGGGGAGGCCTGCTCTGAGGCCAGCTTGGCGTCGCGAAGGGCGTTCTCGATCTCCGTCCACCAGAAGCTCCGAGGAGCGCCATCGCGAACGACGGAGAGGAGTTCCTCGACGCGGCCGGCCGCCTCGCCGACACCATGGAAGCCATAGGAGCCGGCAGAGCCTCGCAGGCGATGGGCCAGCATCTGTGCGCGCGCGAACTCGGTCGGCAAGGACTTCGCGGCGAGGATCGCGGCCTCCAGAGCGGCGATCTTCTCGGGCAGCCTATGTCCGAAAGCCTTGCTGAGCTCAGCGACCTCCAGGGCGAACGCCGCGTCGCGACGGGTGTCGATCGGGGCAACCTGGGACGACGTGAGCAGGCGGACCAGACTGGCCGCCACGCTCGACGGATCGAACGGCTTGTAGAGCACCAACGAGACGTCGAGGTCGGTTGTCAGGTGGCGGAACGTGTGAAGGTCGCGGAAGTAGGCAGAGACGAAGACGATGCGGATCCTGCGATCGCGTGCGCGCAGCTGCTCGACGAAGGCCACGCCCGAACCATCCGGCAAGAGGCCGTCCACGACCACGAGGTCGACGGAACGCGTCTGCAGGGTGGCTTCCGCGGCGGCGATCGTGCCAGCCTCGAGCACCTCGGACGACGGGCCGAGCGCATGGCGCAGCAACGCACGCAGGTCCTGATCGTCGTCGAGCAGGAGCACTGTGCTCACGGGAGTGTCCCTGCCCGCGAGAGGAGGGACTCGATGGTCACGCGGAGGTCCTGCGGACTGGCAACCGACTTGAGCAGCGCAGCAGCGACCCGGTCGGAGAGCACGCGCGGGGCGTGCGAGGCAGAGAACAGGATGACGCGCGCGTCGCCGACCAGAGAGAGCAGGTCCTCTCCGGTCCCGTCGGGGAGCGACAGGTCGAGGATGATGATTTCGAAGCGGCGCTGGAGCAGGGCCTGCTTGGCAGCCCCCACCGACGCGGCACCGACGACATCCCACGTAGCAGGCAGGGTACGGCGCACCACGCGGCGAATGTCCTCGTCGTCCTCGACGTGGAGCAGGCTCGCATCTGGCCTCTTGCACTCGGCCATCGCATTCTCGAGGGCGGCGAGCAGTCGTGCCTCGTCGAAAGGCTTCTCGAGGACATCCGTGACCAGAACTGCCCCGTTCCCCAACCCTTCGGGCGAGCCTGAAACGACGATGATGGGCGTGTGCCGGGTGACCTCGGAGGCGCGGAGCTCGGCGACGAGGGGGGTGGCTGGACCATCTGCGAGGTTCAGATCGAGGGTGATGCCGGCATAGCGATGGGTGGAGACGAGACGGCGCGCCCGCTCGACCGTCGGCGCCACGTCGACGACGAACCCCGCGGACTCGACCAGCCGCGCGAGGAGGCGCGCGACGTCGGGATCGTCCTCGCACACGAGGACCCGACGAGCCCCCAATCCACGTTCGACCGGCGCAAGATAGGGCAGATCGACCCAGAAGACCGTGCCCCCCCCCTCCGCGGTGTCGAAACCGATCTGCCCGCGCATGCGATGAACGATCGTCCGGGAGATGGCGAGACCGAGACCCGTGCCCCCACGCTGTCGTGTGTTCGAAGCATCGGCCTGGGCGAAGCGCTCGAAGATCCTCTCCCGGAAGCTCTCGGGAATGCCTGGGCCGTGGTCGCGAACGGTGATGTGGAAGAACCGTTCGTCGACGACGGCGACCGTGAGCTCGACCGCCGCGTCGCGAGGCGAGAACTTGACGGCGTTGGAGACGAGGTTGTCGAGGACCTGGACGAGTCGATCGACGTCCACGAGCACCTCGCCGGCTGGCAGATCGGCCGGCACAGCCAGGGTGACGCCGTGCTCGGTCGCGAAGCCCTGTTGGGCCGCGATGGCGGCGCGGATGATGGGTGCGAGGGCGAAGGCCCCCAGGCGGAACTCGAGGCTCCCCGACTGCATCTTCTCGATGTCGAGGATGTCGTTGATCAGTCGCACCAACCGCTGGGAATTGGCCAGCGCGATGTCCACGTACTCCTGGGCCTCGACCGACAGGGCGCCCGTCACGCCGCCTGCGACCAGGCCGAGGGCGCCGCGGATGGAGGTGAGGGGCGTCCGCAGCTCGTGACTCACGGTGGACACGAACTCCGCCTGGAGTCGCTCCATGCGCTTGCGCTCGCTGATGTCGCGGATGATGCCGGTGAAGAGCCGCCGCCCCCCCAGCATGAACTCGCTCACCGAGAGCTCCGCAGGAAAGCGCTCACCGCTCCTCCGGAGGGCTTCGACTTCGCGGCCCACCCCGAGAATGGTCCGTCGCCCGGTCGATGCGTAGCTGGAGAGGTAACTGTCGTGCCTCTCCCGATCGGGCGAGGGCATCAAGACCCTCACGTTCTGCCCGACGAGGTCCTGCGGCTGGTGCCCGAAGATCCTGTCCACAGCCGGGTTCGCGTGCTCGATACGGCCTCGCTCGTCAATCGTCACGACGGCATCGACGGCGCTGTCGACGATCGACTTCGCGCGCATCTCGCTCTCGCGAAGGCGAGCCTCGGCGTGCACCCTCTTCAGGTGCGCCGCGGTGTTGGTGGCCACGACCGTGAGTGCCTCGAGGATGTTCGCCGGTAAGGCGCGTGTGGAGAACAACGCGAGGACGCCAAGCAGCTGCCCCTCCTGAAGGAGCGGACAACCCACGAACGAGACAAGACCCTCGGCTACGACCCAATCGCGATCGAACAACGGGTCGTCTTGCACGGCGTTCGTGAGGTAGGGCAGACGGTCGCGCGCGATCTGCTCGACTCTCGCGCAACGCGCGGGCAGAGCGGCGCCTGCTCGGGAGCGTCCCGCACTCGCCCGGAGCACGAGCCCGCCCTCGTCGGCGACCGTCCAGATACGAACGAAGGCTGCTTCGAGGTTCTGCACGAGGACCTCGACGCAGGCCTCGAGCATGCGATCGTGGCTTCCCGCTGTGGCGAAGGCCTGCGCGACTTCGGCCCCTAGCACCAGGAGCGCGGTCCGTTGCGCCAGGGCTCGCTCGGCCTTGACCCGCGCGCTGATGTCGCTGGCGATTCCGAGGTAGCCGAGGAGGGCGCCCGCAGCATCCGTCCGCAGCGTGACCGAGAGATTCACCGGGAAACGCGCGCCGTCCTTGCGGACGTAGGTCCATTCGCGCTCGTCGACGCCGACTTCCCGAGCCTTGGCCACGAACGCCTCGAAGCCGGGCTCGATGGGCCTCCCGAGCTCGGCGGAGAGCTCGGCGGCGCGAGCGCACACCTCGTCGCTGTCGTGGAAGATGCCCGGGGTCGCCTTGCCGACCACTTCGTCAGAGCGAAGACCGAGCATGTGCTCGGCGGCTGGGTTGAACTCGCGAATCGTTCCGTCGAGTGCGGTCTCGATGATCGCGACCCGTGCGCTCGCGAGAATGCTGCCCAGCCGCCGGGCGGTCTCCGTGGCTCGATCGAATTCCAGCTCCAAGGCGCGTTGCTGCTGGCGCAGCTGCAGCGTCTGCCGACGGCGCTCGAGCTGGTCGACGACCTGTCGCGCGAGGATCTCGAGGAGGCCTCGCTGCTCCTCTCCGAGCTCGCGCGCGTGGTGGTCGATGGCGCAGAGCGTGCCGAGAACGAACCCGTCCGCGGTTCGCAGAGGCATCCCTGCGTAGAAACGGACCCGTGGATCTCCGGTGACCAGCGGGTTGTCGGCGAAGCGCGCGTCGGCGAAAGCATCGGCGACCACGAGCGGCGCGTCCAGCGCGAGGACGTGACCACAGAACGAGACATCGCGCGACGTCTCCGACACGGAGAGCCCGTAGCGTGACTTGAACCACTGTCGATCCGCGTCGACCAAGGACACCAGCGCGATCGGCGCCTGCGCGACGTAAGCGGCGAGCGTGGTGAGACCGTCGAACGCAGCCTCGGCGTCCGTGTCGAGGACCTCGAGTTCGTGTAATCGACGGAGGCGCGCGGGCTCGTTGCTCGGGAGCGGGGGGGCCTTCATCGAAGCAGGTACTCGGGACGAGCGTACCAATTCACTGCCCTTTCGCCACCAATACCGCAGGAGCCTCTTGCGGTTGCTGTCCTCTTCGCGCAGGCTCGGTGCTGGCCTCGATGGAGCAGAAGAAGGTTTGTTCGAGATGCAGCGCGCCAGCCGACCGAGACGAAGCGGCCTGCAGGTACTGTGGCGCTCCCTGCGTGCCCGTCGGGACGGAGTTGGTGGATGGCCGATACATGCTCCTCAGAGAGCTGGCCCGCGGCAACATGGGTGTGGTCCATCTCGCGCAGGACATCGCTCTCGGCCGTCCGGCCGCGGTGAAGCTGCTCTCACCTGACCTCGCGGGCAATCCGCGATCGGTGAGGGGGCTCCGGCGCGAAGCTGCCATCCTCGCCTCGATTCGGCACGAGAACGTCGTTCAGGTCTACGCGCTCGGAGAGCACGCCGATTCGTACTACTTCGCCATGGAGTACGTGGCCGGAGTGGACCTCGATCGCCTCATCACCGAGCACAACGAACACGGCGTGACCGTCCCCCTTCATCGCGCCCTGACCATTCTGGACCGGATCGCGCAGGGCCTCGGCGCAGCCCATGCTGCCGGCATCATCCATCGCGACATCAAACCGGCCAATCTCATGATCGAGGAGCGAACGGGGCGGCCGGTCGTCATCGACTTCGGACTCGCCGTCTTGCCCAGCGGGTCGGTCGGCCAGCCGGCTGGCACCCCGGCGTACGTGGCTCCGGAGCAGCTCTCGCCAGCGTGGACTCGCATCCGGCCGGCCTGTGATGTCTACTCGCTCGGCTGCACTGCGTTCGAGCTCATGACGGGGCGCGAACCCTTTTCGTACGAGACCCTGAGTGAGACGCTCGAGGCGCACCGGAGCGAGCCGCCGCCGCTGGTCTCGTCGCTGCGACCGGAGCTCGCTCCCTTCGATGCCGTGATCGCCCGAGCGATGGCCAAGGCCGCCGACGACAGGTTCCAAGACGGAGCAGACTTCGCGCGCGCGCTCGATCTCGCCGCCAGCCGTTGGCGGCGGGGCGAGACGGCGGCACTCGATGTGGACGAGGTCACCAACCCCCTTCGTGTGATGGTCATCGACGACGACGCCGATTTCCGGCGCCTCGCTGCTCGGGCGGTCCAGCTCGCCTTCTACAGGCGTGACATCCGGGTGAAGACGGTCTCCTCCGGCCTCGACGCCCTCAGCGCAGCCGCAGAGCGGATGCCCGACCTCATCCTGCTCGACTACGAGATGCCTGGGCTCGACGGGATCGACACGCTGTCACGTCTCCGGGCACTGGCCCGCGGGATCGATGCGCGCGTGCTCGTCACCAGCGCTCGCGTGCAGTCGACCGAGCGATGGCGGTTCTCGGTGCTGGGGGTCAACGACTTCTACTCCAAGTCCCAAGGATTCGAGGAGCTCATCGGGGCGATCAAACGCCTCGGGGAGGACAGCGGCCTTCTTCCCATCGACGTAGTGATCGACGATGCGTCCTGACGCGTCGAGGTGAGGCGCGCCAGGTTGACCTAGCCGAGAGAGCTCGCGTGTGCGCCCCCCTTTGCCTGCGTGGCGAGCGCCTCGCGAACCATCATCAGTTCGGCGATGTGCTCGCTCGTCACCAAGCCGACCACCTGGTCCCGGGCGACGACCGGCAAGCAGCGCGTGCCTGACGCACCCAGCCGCTCGAGAGCCACGTCGAGCATCTCGTCGGGGGCCGCCGTGGCGAACGTTCGCTCCATCGCGTCGCCCACCGACGAGTCCGGTCCGCGGGCCGCCAGCCCCGAAACGAGGGCCTTGCGCGTGAGCACGCCGACCAGCGCGCCGCGCGGGTCGAGGACGGGGAAGTCTCCCTGCGATCCGGTGAGCAGACGCTCGGTCGCGATGGCGAGCGTGTCGTGGGTCGAGAGCGTGTGGAACTCGGTCTGCATCGTGTTGCGGATCGGGAACGCGTGCAGCGACGCGCGCATCTCGACCCCGGCGGCCTCGCTCGCGGCGCCGATCCACACGAACAGCGCGATGAACGCGAGCATCGGGTTGAACATGAGGCCCAGCACGCCGAACAGGAGCGCGATCCCCTGGCCGAGGCGGGCCGCGATCTGCGTCGCCCGCACGTAGCTCCCGCGCATGGCGAGCAGCGCCCGCAGCGCGCGGCCACCGTCCATCGGGAACGCGGGGACGAGGTTGAAGATGGCGAGCCCGACGTTGACCCACAAGAGCCGCGTCAGCATCGGCCCGGGGTGGGCGAGGTCGCCCATGGCGGAGAGCGAGTGCCCCGTCGTGAGGTGCGCGACCACCAGCACCGCGGCGATGCCGACGTTGACCAGGGGACCGGCGAGCGCGACGACGAGCTCCTGCGCGGGCTTGTCGGGCATGCGCTCCAGGCGCGCCACGCCGCCGATCGGGAGCAGCGTGATGTCGCGCGTGCGGATGCCGTAGCGACGCGCCGTGAGCGCGTGACCGAGCTCGTGGAACAGCACGCTCGCGAACACCACCAGCATGAAGGTCACGCCCGAGACCATGGTCGAGACGTCCCGCGTGCGCAGGTAGGTCGAGACCGCCACCCACCCGAGCAGCAGCGCGAACGTCGCGTGCAGGTAGACGTCGATGCCGAACGCGCGGCCGAGCTTCCAGGACCACTTCATGACGGATCCGAGTGGCGCAAGGGGCGTGCCGACGGATCGCGCGCGCTTCGCGGGGCCATCCGGCGCCGAGCTCGCACGGCCTGCGTCCCTCACGCAGAACACGAGCGCCCCAGTGGGGTGGTCTTGCAGCTCTTGCGTCGGTCAGAAGGCGGTGCCGATCCACCAGCCGGCGCCGATCGACTCGAACTCGAGGCCGAAGGTCACCTCGGTGCGGGCGCCGTCGAACGAGCGGCCGACCGCGACGAACGGGCGTGCTCCGGAGACGAGCCCCCGCTCCGGTCGACACCGCGAAGGCCCCTGATCGGGGGCCGGCTCGCACGCGCAGTGGAACTGGTAGAGGTGATAGAGCCGGTTCGGCGCGACGAACCCGAGCGAGAGGCGGGCCGCGACGAAGGGGCCGTCGCCGGTCCCGCCGACGCGCGTGCCCACGCCGCCGTCCAGCAGCAGGCTGTAGCGGCCCGTGACGCCGAACAGCTTCGAGCGCGACCCGACGAAGCCGTTCTCCTGCAGCTCGACGCGCGCGCCGCCGGCCACGTCGAACGACGCGAAGTCCACCGTCCCGCCGGCCACCCACGCGCCGACGCGCACGCGCTCGTGCAGCGGGACGGTGACGCCGGTGTCGAGCGCGAGGGTACCGATCCCCGTCGTGCGGCCCTCGGCGCGCCGCACCCCGCCACCCGCCGCGATCCACGGCGCGATCTCGAGCGTGGCGGCCTGCTCCTGCATGCACGAGGGGTCCGCACGTGCGTCGACGGCGCTCGTCACGAGGACGGCCCCGACCCCCAGCGACACCGAGACGCGCATCGGGCGAGACAACGACGCCACGCAGGTCACCTTACACAGGAACCGCTACGCTCGGCCCTGTGTCCCGCGGTCTGCGCGTGCTCCCGGTGCTGGCGACGGGCGTCGTCCTCGCGGTCTACTGCGCGCGCACGACCGGCCCGTCGACCCGCCGCGCCGTCGCGGTGGCGCCGTCCGAGAGCGCGCGTCCCTCGCTCCTCGAGGACCTGAAAGCGGGAGACGTGCTCGGGGAGTGGACGGTCGAGCGCATCCAGCTCGAACGCGCGCCCAACGACACGCCCGAGCTCGCGGTCGACCTGCAGCACAAGAAGGGTGCAGGCATCACCGTGTGGGTCCACCGCAAGGAGAACGCACCGAACCCACCCCTCGCCACCGAGCGGTACGCCCTCACCTACGGCCACGCTCGGCCCGGTGGCCCGCCGCCGACGCAGGACGACTTCGCGAGGGCGATGGCGCTCGTCGCCGAGCGGATCCGGCGCACCGAGGCCACGGCACCGGTCCCCGACGGGCTGTGATCCAGTGTCCTACCTCACGGGCGGCGCTTGGCGCGGCCGGGAGGCATTCGGTAAGCTGCTGCGAGATGGCACTTCCCGAGGCGTCTCGTCGACGAGTGTTGGTCGGTGGTGCTGCTGGCCTGGCCGCGGGGGCCGTGCTCACGCGTTTGCCGATTCGACCTCGCGCGAGCGGGCCCTCCGAGAGCAGCGCCGCCTCGCGCCACTACCTCGACGATCTGACGGGCGCCGAACTCGCGGTGCCTGGCGAGGGCACCTACACGATCGTCTCGGTCGGTGTGCTCGAGCGTGGGGGCGTGCCGATCGTGATGGCGGCGCCCTCCGGGGCGACGTTCCGGCTCGACGTGTTGCGCGCCGATCCCAGCGAGCCGCACACCGGCATCGGCATCCGCAGCCAGGTCGCGGTCTACCTGCGCAACGGCGGCGACGGCGCCACGCCGACCGACGAGGCGCGCGGCCTCGGCGCCATGGCCCTCGCGTCGATCCTGGCCGAGCACGAGGACGCCCCGCCCGCGGGTCTCCTCACCCTCGGCGAACGCACGGCGCTCGACGTCGCCTGAAGCCCGTGCAGCGCGCGGCGGTCCAGCTCCTCCGCGCCTGCGACGGCGTCTGTGTGACGTGTGCGCAGGTGGGCCTCGAGGACGAGGGCCCCCGATCGCGCGCGGAGGTGCAGGCGGAGCTCGCCTCCCTCGAGGCAGAGGGGGTCACGTTCGTCGGTGGTGAGCCGCTCCTGCACCCCGAGCTCGAGGCGATCGTGGGCGACGCCGCGACCCGGTTCGGGTCGGTGGGTCTGCAGACCAACGGCAACCGTGCGGACCCCGAGACCCTGCAGCGGCTCGCGAGGGCCGGGCTCACCGACGTCCACCTGTCGCTGCACGGCGAGGCGGCGCCGGTGCACGAGTACCACACCGGGGTCGCGGGCTCGTTCGGGCGCACGCTCACCGCGCTCGCCGGGGCGCGTGCGGCCGGGCTAGCGGTGGGAGTCACGACGGTGATCACCCGGTCGAACGCGCGCAACCTGCCTGCCATCGTTCGCCTGGTCTCGTCGCGTGGGGCGACCGCCCACAGCCTCGCCGTGCCCCGCGTCCGTGGCCGCGCGGCCGAGCGCTTCGACCGGGTGGTCCCGCGCCTCGGGATCGCCGTCCCCTTCGCGCTCTATGCGCTCCAGGTCGCGGGCACGCTCCGCCTGCCGGCGTTCCTGCGAGGAGCCCCGCTGTGCCTGCTCGGCCCGCACACCGACCGCGCGCTCCCGAGCGCGCCGCGCGCCCATGGGTCGATGTGCGAGGGCTGCGCCGCGCGCCCCGTGTGCCCGGGCGTGGAGCCCGAGTACCTCGCGCGGTTCGCCGGCGACGAGCTCGCTCCCCGCGACGACGCGCCGATCGCCGCGGCGCACCCGCTGTTCGTCGGCGAGGGCGAGGTCGCGCCGCCGCTCGAGCGCGCCGTGCCGTCCGCGCCCGCGGCTGCGCGCGTGGCGCTGCCGATGCTCGGCAAGGTGAAGCCGGCCCTCGCCGAGGTGCCGCGCAGCGCCGAGAAGAAGACCGGCGAGGCGCTGCAGACGCTGTTCGGCGACCTGTATCGCGAGGAGGGCGACTGATGGCGAACCTCGGCTACATGCAGATCGTCCGCCACTGCAACCAGTACTGCCGGTTCTGCTCGAACCCCTCTTCGGGCTACATGCTCGACCTCGAGACCGCGCGCCGCGAGATCGACGACTTCGCCGCACGCGGCTACTTCGGCGTGATCCTCACCGGCGGCGAGCCCTCGCTGTCCGACCTCATCCCCGAGATCACGCGCTACGCCGTCGCGCGCGGGCTCCACGTGCGCATGATCACCAACGGGTCGCGGCTCGGTAGCGAGCCCGAGCTCGCGGCGCGCTACGCGGAGGCCGGCCTGCGCCACTTCCACGTGAGCATCCACTCCTGTCGCGAGGACCTCGAGGACTTCCTCACCGGCGTGCGCGGCAGCCACGCGCTCGCGATGCAGGCGCTCGCTCACCTCGGCGCCGCCGGCGTCGTCGTCAACGTCAACACCGTCATCAACAAGTTCAACGCCGACCATCTGGACGAGAACGTGAAGGTGTGGGCCACGCGCTTCCCGTTCCTCCGCCACTTCGTGTGGAACAACCTCGACCCCTCGATGGGCCGCGCCGAGACCAACCGCGACACCGCGCACCGCCTCGCCGACTTCGAGCTCTCGCTCGCGCGGGCCATGCGCTGGCTGCACAAGACCGGCCGCACGTTCCGCGTGGAGCGGGTGCCGCTCTGCTACATGACCGAGTTCGCGCACTGCTCGACCGAGACGCGCAAGATCGTCAAGGGCGAGGAGCGCATCGTGCACTTCCTCGACGAGAAGGGCACCGTGCGGCAGACCGACTTCCGCCACCCCAAGGCCGAGTGCTGCAACCACTGCTCGCTCGACGACGTGTGCGGAGGCCTGTTCGAGCTCGGCGACCACTACGACCTCGGCGAGCTCTCGCCGGTGTTCGTGTCCAAGGAGGACATCGTGCGCAAGGTCCGCGCGGAGCATGACTGACGCCCGCGACCTCCGGCGCGCGCTGCTCGATCTCGTCGCCCCGACCCGGGTCGGGGAGCCCCTCGGCGAGGGCCTGATCCTGCGGCACGCGTCCGCCGAGCTCGGGCTGCGGCTCGTGGTGGCGACCGAAGGCCGTGAGGTGGTGGTCGAGGTCGACGCGATCGGCGAGGGTCGACCGCACGCGGCGCGCTCGCGCCACTTCACCTTCGGCTACCGCCTCGGGGACCGCGCGGCCCCGACCGATGGCGCGCTCGGCCAGCGGGTGTGCGCGCGCGTGGCCGAGATCGCCGCGGAGAACGAGGACGCCGTGGTCGCGGCGATCGCGGCCACGAGCACGCACGACGCGCGGGTGCGCGAGGTCCGCGGGGAGACCCTGCTCGAGCCGGCGGGCCAGGGCGACGAGTGCTTCTACACGCTGAGCCCCTACGTCGGCTGCCTCATCGGGTGCACGTTCTGCTACGCACCGTCGCGCCTCGACCCACTGCGCCGGCTCGCCGGCCTCGCGCCCGTGCCGTGGGGCTCGTGGGTCGACGTGCGCGTCGACGCGGCCGACGTGCTGCGCCGCGAGCTCGCCACGCTGCCACCCTTGCCGATCAAGCTGTGCCCGATCGTCAGCGACCCGTACCACGCGATCGAGGCGCGGGCGCGGGCGACGCGGGGCTGCCTCGAGGTGCTCCGCGACCACGGCGGCGACCGCACGGTCCTCGTGCTGACGCGCTCCACCGCCATCGTCGAGGACGCGGCGCTGCTCGCGGCGATCCCAGGCGCCTGGGCCGGCGTCTCGATCCCCACCATCGACGACGAGGTCCGACGCTGCTTCGAGCCCCGCGCGGCCTCGATCGAGGAGCGCCTGCAGACGCTGGAGACGCTGCGCGCCGCCGGCGTGCGCACGTTCGCGATCGTGCAGCCGATGTTCCCGGGCTCGGTGGAGGGGCTCGCCGAGGCGCTCGCCCACCGCGTCGAATCGGCGCGCCTCGACGTGTTGTACGGCACCTACGGGGCGACGCGCGAGCTCGCGGAGCCCCGCTTCGCCCACGTGGCGGACCCGCGGTGGCAGGAGGAGCAGCGCGCGGCGATCGCCGCCGCCCTCGAGCGCCGCGGCGTGAAGGTGTGGCCCGGCGAGCTCCCCTGATCAGGGCGCGTGGATCATGCGGGTGAAGGCCGCGCCGATCGCGCGCGGATCGAGGCCGAACACGAGGTCGGTCTCCTGGTAGGGGCTGATCGCGCAGCCGGGCCCCGAGACGGGGTGCGGCATCTCGGCGAAGGCGCGCGCGAAGCCGACCTCGAGCCCGTTCGGGTAGACCGCGTCGCGCGAGACGAGGTGACACGGGACCACCGTGCCGTCGGGCATGACGGTGCCGAAGTAGCGCCCGGCGTGGCACGCGCCGCAGTCGCCGAACGAGGGCCCTCGCGCGAGGCGATCCAGGTAGCCCGGCGAAGCGGCGACCGGTCGACCGGCGTCCCGCGCGCGACGGAGCTCGTCGGCGAGGCCGCGGAGCGCGGGGCCGTCGAGGGCCGGATCGAGGCCCGCACCGTGATCGAAGCAATCGCGGTAGGCGGGCTGGAAATAGGCCCAGAACCCGTGCCGCGCGGCGAGGTCGAGCACCTCGGGCACCACGTGGCGGTTCTGCTCCGAGATCACGGTGATGGTGGCGACGGCGATCCCCCGCGCGCGGGCGGCGGTGATCGCGCCGAGGACGCGGTCGTAGGAGCGCCGTCGCTTGCGCACGAGGTCGTGCACCTCGGCCGGGCCGTCGATCGACACCACCATCATGTCGAGCACCTCGGCGATCTCGGCGATGCGCTCCTCGACGAGCCAGCCGTTGGTGTTCATCGAGGTGAAGAGCCCACGGCGCCGCGCGTGGCCGACGATGGCGAGCGCGTCGTCGCGGAGCAGCACCTCGCCCCCCGAGAAGCTCGCGCGGCTCGAGCCCGCAGCGGCGAGCTCGTCGATCGCCCCCTGGAACTGCGCGGTCGACATCTCGAAGCCGGCGGCGTCGGGGATGTCGCAGTACGCGCAGCGGAAGTTGCAGCGGTGCGTGAGGATGTAGGTCATCGAGTACGGCCGCCGCACGCCGCGCGCGCGGGCCACCGAGAGCCCGAAGGCGCCGCGGAGCACGGGGAGCACCCGCCGCGCGACGCGGTTCACGGGAGCATCCCGGCCGCGAACACGAGCGCGCCGACGACCACCGACGCGCGGCGGTGCCAGGCCCGCGCCTCCGCCGGCGCGCGCACGGCCAGCGCGACGACGGTCCCGACCACGAGCGCCGCGACGGTGGCGACGGCCACCGGCAGAGAGCGCGACAGCGCCACCGCCACCACGGCCGAGAGCGTGGCCGAGACCACGACGACCCGCCGCGTGGCGCGCGCCCCGAGCGCCTGCGCGGTCGTCCGCACACCACCGCGCGCGTCCTCCTCGGTGTCGGCGAGCTCGTGGAGCAGCTGGCTCTGCACGAGGAGCCCGACGAACACCGCGGCGAGCGGGCCGAGCCGAGCGCCGCGGCCGAGCAGCCCGAGCAGCGGCGCGAAGATCGCCGTGTTGGCCACGACGCCGAGCACGGGCAGCGCCTTCCACCGCGGGCCGACGCTGTAGATCGTGCCCGCGACCAGCGACGCCACAGCGAGCGTGACGGCCGCGACGCCCAGCGGCGCGGCCAGGCCGAGGGCGATCGACGCCGCACCGAGCAAGAGGAGACGCACCGCGTCCGGGGGCTGGTCGAGGCCCGCGAGCGGGTTCTTCTCCGGTGCATCCGTCGCGCGATCGGCGATCGCGTTGAGCCCGTACGCGTACGCGAGGCACGCGCACGCGACGGCGACGCCGAGGCCCGCGCGGCCCCACGACGTCCGCGCGTCGACCGCCGCGAGCGGCAGCACCGCGAAGTGCGCCCACTGCCGCGCGCGCAGGGCCGAGAACGCCCGGGAGAGCGTCCGTTCGCGGGTCGACGCGGCGGTGACCATCGTCAGCGCGGGACGGGCTGGAACTCGTCCCAGCCGTGGCGGCGGAGGTAGTTGGACCACACGCCCTCGCACGCGCGGTCGTGGCGACACTGCGCGCACGCGGGCTGCTTCTTCCGCTCGGCGTCGTCGAGGTCGGAGCGGCGGATCTGCACGAGCGGGCCGCCGTCGTCGTCGCGCGGAGCGAGGGCCAGATCGTGCGCGGCGCCGCGCGGCTCGTAGTGCACGTAGCTCTCCACGTAGCCGCGGTTGTAGTCGGGGAGCGCGGTCGTGGTGCACAGCGGGATGTCGACGAAGAACGCCTCGACCCGCGGCTCGCGCTCCGCCGCCTCGGCGACGAACCGCGCCGCGGCGGCGGCGATCTCGGTGTAGCGCGGGAAGATCTGCTCGAAGAACGTGTTGGCCCGGCCGTTGGCCTGCATCACGTTGAACACCACCTGGTCCACGCCGAGCCCGCGCAGGAACGCGTAGATCTCGGCGAGGTGCGGCAGGTTGCGCCTGGTGAGCACCGTGCTCGTGTGCAGCTCGAGCCCGCGGGCCTTGCGGCGCGCGATGGCCTCGATGCCGGCCACCGTCTGCCCGAAGCTGTCCGGCGTGCGGGTGAGGCCCTCGTGCAGCTTCGCGGTGTGCCCGTGGATGCTCACGTAGAACCGGTTCATGCCCGCGGCGACGAGCTTGTCGGCGTACTTCTCGTAGGAGAGCGCGCGGCCGTTGGTCATCACGCTCACCCGGGCCGCGCCGTGCTCGCGCGCCCAGCGCACCCAGAGCGGGAGGCGCGGGTTGAGCGTGGGCTCGCCGGAGGTGAAGCAGACCTCCTCGGCGCCGCGGCTCTTGCCGAGGATGGCGCGCACGGTCTCGTCGGTCGTGGCGGAGTTGGTGACGTACCGCGCGTCGCGGTCCTCCTCCATGCAGAAGATGCAGTTGTTGTTGCAGACCGCGCCGGTCAGGATGTGCACACGCTCGCGGCGCCCTTCGATGCGCGCCCCGATGTCGGGCTCCTGCGCGCGGGCGTCAGCGACCGCTGACACCGGTCACCAGCTGCCGTGCGAACCGTGGCTGCCGTGGCTGCCGTGCGAGCCGTGGCTGCCGTGCGAGCCGTGCGAACCGTGCGAGCCGTGGCTGCCGTGCGAGCCGTGGCTGCCGTGCGAGCCGTGGCTGCCGTGGGAGCAGTGCTGGCCGAAGAACTTGCCGTCGGTGCCCGGCGAGCCTTCGACCTTGCCACTGTTCTCGAGGGCCGTGTCGGAGATCCGCCGCTCGGTGGCCGACAGCATCCCGCCGGCGTCACGCCGAAAGGTCGGGAGTTTCTTCCGGACTTCTTCGGCCATGGATTCGTCAGTATAGACCCCGGACCCCGGCCGACGCCACTAGAGCGCGCAGCTCTGCAGGAAGTGGGTCCGATCCCGCACCGTCGTCCATTTCTGGAGAATCGAGACGATCTCCGGGTCTCCAGCCCCGATCTTCTCGAAGAGGTAGTCCTGGATGCCCTTGTGGACGGCGCACAGGGTGCTCTCCCGCATCCGCCCGAACAGGGTGCCCTGGGTCTTGTGGTTGTGCACCGGGCACACCCCGCAATAGGGCTGGTAGGTGCAGTTCACGCAGTCGGGCTGGGCCTCGAGGTTGGAGGCGAGGGCGAGGGCGCGCACCGTCTCGTGGCCCATGAGATCGCGGTAGCTCGTGTCGACGTCGCCGAGGAGGAACGTGCTGTCGCCCATCTCGTGGAGCATGCGCCCCTCGTCGCACGTGAACACCTTGCCGTCGTAGTTGTAGGCCACCTGCCCGATGCCCGCGCCGCAGGGGTTGCGGATGTCGAGGAAGTTCGGGTCCTCGCCGCCGAGGATCTTGGTGAGGAAGATCGCGGCGAACCGCTCGAGGATCTGCACGCCCTGCTTGTTGAGCTCGAGCATGTAGTCGACGGCGCTGCGGTAGAACTCGAGGTACTCGCGCCGCGGGTACTCGACCCTGGGCCCCGAGCGGTCGGCGAATCCGAACGGGTCGACCGGGCGGAGGAACAGCGCCTTGCACCCGAGGCTCACGTACGTGTCGACGACGTCCTTCCACAGGGGGAGGGTCTCGCGCGTCGTCGTGAGGAGCGCCTCCACGTGGTAGAGGTTCGGATCGAGGCCGATCCGGGCGTATTCCTCGTTGATCCGGCGGATCCAGTGGGTGGCGGCCTGGTGCGCCGAGAGCTTCGGGAGCTTGCGCTGCTTGTCGTGCAGGTGCGCCGGGCCGTCGATGCTCGTGCAGATCTGGACCTTGTGCTCGACGAGGTAGCGGAGCTTGTCCTCGTCCATGAGCGAGAGGTTCGAGACCATGGTGAACTCGAGCTGCTTGCCCACCTTCTTGTTCTTCTCGAGGGCGTACTCGAGGATGTGCTGCACGATGGGGAACGCGACCAGCGGCTCGCCGCCCTGGAACTCGAGGGTGACGTTGGGGTTCGTGGTCTCGAGGATCTTGTCGACGGTGCGCTCGGCCGTCTCCTTGGTCATGTCGGTGTGGACCGCGTCCATGTTGGCGCGCGAGGCGTGGCAGTAGACGCACGTCTCGTTGCACCGGAGCGTGACCACGACGATGTGCAGGTTGGGGCCGTACGAGAGGAACCCCTTGCGGGCGCGCAGGCGCGCGACCATCTGCTCCTGGTTCTCGGCGCCGCGCACGAAGTTGCGCTCGGCGAGGCGCGTGTAGAGCTCGGAGCCCTTCTGCGGCGTGCCCTCGGCGAATGCATTGAACTCGTCGTCGGTGAGCAGGAGGAAGTTGCCCTCGGTGTTGGTGATCAGCACCTTGCCGCCGACCGCGCGGTGCTTGAACGGCAGGGCGAAGGTGGCGCTCGGGCGGCCGATCTGCACGAGCTTCACGCGACACCGCCCGTCTTCGCGCTGCGGATCGTGAGCCCGAGGGCGTAGTTGGCGAGCTCGCGCGCGACGACGCGCTCGTCCTCGTCGGCGCTGACCGCGACCACGAAGTGCTCGTCGTCGACGCGCTGCTCGAAGCGGGCGTGCTCGGCGAACACCTTCAGCGCGGCGTCGATGGCGTTGCCGTCGTAGAGACCACGGTGGAACCGCAGCTCGATCACGGCTCGCCCCCCTCTTTCCCGTGCGCCGGCCCATGGAGGCCGGCGCTGGTCGCTTCGCTCGCCTCCGGCTCGCTTCGCTCCCTCTTCTTGTACTTCTCCTCCCAGCTCATCGCGATGCCGAGCGGGTCGTCGAAGGTCTCCTCGGAGAAGTCGAAGGCCTCGAGCTCGGCGAGCGTGGGCGCGCCGCGGGCGCCGGCGAGCGCCTGCGCGGTGACGGCCTCGAGGGTCGCCCGGTTGTCGCGCGCGATCTGGTTGCGCCACGCGCACGAGAGCAGCTCGTTGGTGAACTCGCCGACCACGTCGCGCAGCGCGGCCTCGTCGAGCGCGCCGTCCTTCGGCGAGAGCGACACCCGTATCCGCTCGCCCTCGCGATCGAGGAACACGTAGCAGCGGTCGATGAAGACGTAGGCCGCCGCGTACACCGCCTCGAGCGGGTAGAGCTGCGCGTCGACGCGCAGGCGGACGGTGCCGTCCGCGACGTCGGTCTCGACGAGATCCTGGGGGAGCGTGGCCGCGGTCATGGCCGCAGGAGCGTAGCTCGCCGCGCGGTCACAGGGGGACGAACTCGGCGCCGCCGTGGAGGCGGATGTAGTCCGCGCGCGGGCCGAGGCAACGCGGGCGCGCGGAGCATCCGGCGCAACCCGGCAGGTAGGCCCCGCCCTCGATCGGCGAACGCTCGAGGTCGAAGGTGCGGTTCTGCGGCTCGACCACGACGAGCGCGAGCTCCGAGACCGGGTGGTAGAGGGCGCGCCACGGCGGCGGCAACACGCATGGGGGCGTGTGCAGGCTCTCGAAGCCGACGCCGAGCAGCTGAGCCGTCTCGGCCGCGGTGGTGAGCGCGTGGCCGAGCTCGGCGAAGCGGGGCACCTCGGCCGACGCCACCTCGTCGTCGACCGCCGAGAGCCACCACAGCGAGAAGCCCGAGACGCCGAGCCCGGCGAAGAACCGGATCGTCTCGGCGAGCGCAAGGCCATTCGATCGCGTCACGAGCACGTCGGCGAGCGCCCGTTGCCCGCGTGCGCGGAGCAACCCGAGCGCCGTCACGAGGAGCGCCTGCGCGCCGTCGCGCCCGGAGAGGCGGTCGTGCACCGCGGCGTCGTGGCTCTTCGCGTTGACCCGGAACTCGGTGACGCCGGCCGCGATCAGCGCGTCGAGGTAGGCCGGGTAGGCGAGCCGCAGGCCGTTCGTCTGCAGGCAGATCGTGGTGAAGCCGAGCGAGCGCGCCGTCGCGATCACCCGCAGGAGGTCGTCGCGCAGCGTGGGCTCGCCGCCGCCGAGCCAGAGCCGCGTGACCCCGCGGGCCCGCGCCTCCTCGAGCCGCGCGCGGGTGGCCGAGGGCACCAGCGAGGCGCCGTCGTCGAAGCACGCGTGGCACCCGACGCACCGCAGGTTGCACCGGTAGTCGAGGGCGAGCTCGAGCCACATCGCGCGCAGTCTAGTGCGGCAGGGGCGCGAGCGCCGGGGCCTTCGCGCCCGCGGCCTCGCGCAGGGAGAGCGCCTTGCCGAGCGCCGTGCACGCCGCGAGGGCCTCAGCCGAGGTGGCGCCCGCGCCGCGCAGGTAGAGTGCCACCTGGGCGGTCTCCGCGAGCGGCTTCGGCGCGTGGTCGTCGCGCGCGTGCAGGTCGATCGACCAGGTGCCGACCTGCACGGTGAGACGCCCGTCACGAAGGGGGTCCACGCGCGTGACGTGGAAGCCCTCGAAGGCCATGCCGTCTGCGAGGGGGCCGAGGTAGCGCTCCACGTCGGCGTCGAGCGACGAGGACGGCGCGGGCGCCGAGGCCGAGCCCACGACACGAGGTGGCGGACGGGGCGCGAGGCGCGAGGCCACGTTCACGGCCACGACCAGGCCAGCGAACACGCCGAGCGTGACCAGGAGGCTCCGCCGACCGGGCTCGCTCACTCGCACGGCGAGACCTTCACGAGCTCGAACACCACGCCGCCACCGTCGCCGACGATCGGCGTGCGCACCAGCGATTTCCCCTGCGCGGTGGCCACGGCGAGCAGCGCGCGCGAGACCCGCGCGTGGTCGGTGAACGGCCCCTCCACCAGGCTCGGCGCCCGGCCGAGGAGCACGTGACAGACCCGCCGCGCCGCGAAGATCGCCCGCCAGCGCTGGACGGCGACGGCGTCGTCGGCCCCCGCCACCTTGAGGAGCTTCCAGGCGTGGATGGGCCGCAGGGCCTCGCCGGTCCACGACTCGACGACACCCACGTGATCGTAGGCCGTCGTCACCACCGTCTCCCCGGGGACGGTCGCGAGCGCGGCCACCACCGCTCGCTGCGCGCGCCCGCTGAGCATGGGGTTGTCCGTTCGACGCTGCTCGGCGGCGAGCGACGCCACCGTGGCGATGCGCCCGACGAACAGCGCCGCCACCGCGACGAACACGGGCGTGCGGCCCCGCGCCGAGACGCCGTCGAGCTGGGCCGCGACCGCGAGGACGAAGAGCGGCTCGAGCGCCATCCCGAGCTGGAACTGCAGCGGATCGCCGTACAAGAAGGCGCCCAGGATCGCGTTGCCGAGGAGCGCCGCGACGAACAGCCGCTCGCCCTCGCGCGCGGTGCCGCGCCACCAGCGGACGAGGGCCACGCCCGTCACCACTGCCCCGAGCAGCGCCGCCAGCGTGGCCGGCCGCGCATTCGCCGCACCCCCGACGAGCGCCGACAGCACGACCCGCGGGTCGACCACCCATGCGAGCTGCATCCACGCCGTGGGCAGCGCGACGAGCGTGCGGCCCGACAGCGAAGCGAGCGCCAGATCGGCGGCGGGCGCGGCGCGGAGTGGCAGGAGGGTCTTCACGACGAAGAAGGCGAGCAGGGGCAGCGCCCCCGCGAGACCGAGGATCCCCGCGACCCCGCGGAAGCCCGGGAATCGCCGCGGATGGAACAAGAGCAGGAGCAGGGGGGGCGCGAGGGTGACCGCGATGGTGGCGCGCGAGAGGACCGCGAGGGCGAACAGGAGGCCGATGCCGATCGCGCGCCGCGCGCCGATGCGCTGCAGCGGCGCGGCCAAGACCAGCGTCGCCAGCATCAGCACCCGGCTCCCGAGCTCGAAGCCGTACCCGGTGCGCGCGAAGAACCAGAGGCCGGGCGAGAGCACGCAGGCGAGGCCGACCAGCGTGGCCACGCGCTGGCTCGCCCCGAGCCGCCGCGCGAGCGCGTACGCGAGCAGCACCAGCGCGAGCCCGAGCAGCACCGACGCGCGTCGCACGCCCGCGATGCCGCCGCCGAGCAGAGGCCCGAACACGAGCCCCGGTGCGCTGCCGAGCGCCGTCTGGTGACCACGGACGAGCAGCGGATGGATGCGATCGGGCCCGTGCCACGCGAGCTCCGGCCAGTGCGTCGTCCCCACCCACCGCGGGGTCACCGGGTGGCCGGCGTCGACCGCTGCGAGCAGCGCCGGGTCGTCGTAGGGCGCCGCGAACCGAACCTCCGCCGACTCCTCGAGCACCTTCGGGTAGTGGCGCAGATAGGGCTGCACCTCCTCGGCGATGATCCCGCGCTCGCCCGCGCCGGGCCACGCGACGAGCAGGTGCACGATCGCGAGGAGGAGGACCGGCAGCCAGCGCGTCACGGGGCGATGGTATCCTGCTCGGCCATGCCTTCGCCCGCGATCTACGCCGATCTCACGGTGCCGGCGGCGGGATCGACGACGGGGCGCGAGGTGCTGTCGCACGCGGTGCGACGGCTGGTGGGCGACCTCTCTTGGATCCTCCGCCAGCCGACCGCTGACCCGCTCCTGCGCGCCGACCTCGCCGGCCTCGCGCGCGCCTTCGCCGCGATGCCCGACCGCGCGGGCGCTCTCTCGGCGGTGCTCCGCCGCGCGAACGTCGCGGTGCTCGTGCGGTGCGCGCGCGACGGCGATCCGGCGCTCGTGCCCGAGATCGTCGCGACCCTCGCGGTCGAGCTCGCCGTGCTCGGCGCCTTGCCCGCGCCCGTCGAGCTCCGGTGCCTGCCGCCGCGGCTCGTGTCGCTCGCGGGCCGCTTCGCGCTCGAGCTGCCGGCCGGGGTCACGCTGATCGCGTCGTCGCGCGAGATCCGTGTAGGGGCGCTCGCGTTCGATCCGCGCGACCCGCGGGGCGTCGAGCGGCCGTTCTTCCCCGTGGTGGGAGACGTTCTGCTCGCCCTCGCCGACCAGAACCCGCTCTCGATGCTGGAGGCGCACCCGAACAAGGCCGGCAACCGCATCGACCTCGGCGGGCGCTCCGCGGACGAGTGGTGCGCCTCGCTGCGCGAAGCGCTCGCGCGGATCGAGCGATACGTCCCCGAGCTCCGCGCCGAGTTCGACCTCCACGTACAGCAGCTCGTGCCCGTCGGCTACGACCCGGAGGCGCACCTCTCGGCGTCGTACCGCGAGGCGATCGGCACGATCTACCTCACGCTCCACCCGCAGCCAATGACCATGACCGAGGCGCTGATCCACGAGTTCAGCCACGGCAAGCTCAACGCGCTGTTCGAGGTGGACGAGGTGCTGCGCAACGACCCGGCGGCCGTCTTCAAGAGCCCCGTGCGCCCCGACCCGCGACCGCTGCACGGCGTGCTGCTCGCCGCGCATGCCTTCGTCCCGGTGGCACGCCTGTACGAGGCGATGATCGCGGCCTCGGACCCGCTCGCCGCGCACCCGAGCTTCGCGCAGCGGTTCGCGCGGATCGTCGCGAGCAACCACGAGGGGATCTCGCTCCTGCTCGCGCACGCCGACCCGACACCGGCGGGGCGCGGCGTGCTCGACGAGCTCGCCCGCTGGGACGCGCACTACTCGGCGAGCAGCGCCGCCATCGCGGCCCGGACGCCCGCCGCGAGCCCTTCTGACGAGGGAGCCGGTCGATCGAGGGCGTAGCGGCCGGCCAGCCGCGCGCCCTGCACCGCGAAGGCGAGCCGCACGCGCACGCCGCTCGTGTGCTCGAGGTCGATCGCCGCGGCCTGGCCGTCCTCGCGGAGGCGCGCCCCGCGCACCGTGAGCTCGGCGAAGGGTCCTGCCCCGTGCAGACGGAGGAGGCCGGCCCCGATGCGCGCGTCGGCCGCGCGAACGGCGAGCTCTCGCAGCGAGGCGAGCCCTGGATCGACGACGGGCAGCGCGCGCACGGGCACGAGCTCGGAGACCCCGTAGAACCGCTCGTAGGTCTCGAACACGCCGCTGCAGCGCGGCTCGTACACGCACGCGCTGCACGACGGAGGCTTGCGCTTGTCGCGCCGCTTGGTCTCGTACTTGTCCCAGGGCTCGCTCAGCGCGTCGTCGTGGTCGACCGCGACGGTGTAGGTCTTCTCGCCGTCGTGGTGGATGTGCTCCGCGAGGTGCGGCGCGACGCAGTACGGCAGGTTGCCGAGGTTGACGTCGAAGCCGGGCGGGAACCCCGCGAGCATGCGCTCGAGCGCGGGCACGAGGTCGGAGTAGCGCGGCATCATCTGGCGGAGCTCGGCCTCGGTGCGCACGCCGGCGTCGAGGGGGCGCACCATGTCGAGGTGCAGCTGGCTCACGCCGTACGGCAGGAGCAGCGCGGGGAAGGCGTCGACCGACTCCTGGTTCGACCGCACGACGCACATGTTCACGGTGATGCGCTGCCGGCGCGCGTGGAGGTTCGCGAGGCTCTCGACGAGCCGCCCGAACGAGCCGAGCTTCTTGGTGGTGCGCTCGTGGGCGCGCGCGGTCGCGCCCTGGAACGAGAGGCGGAACGTGAAGGCGCCACCGGTCGCGAGGATCTCGTCGACGAAGCTCGCGCGCGCGGTCTTCACGCCGTTGGTGAAGATCACGATCTCGCGGTACCCGAGCGCGACGGCCCGCCGCACGATCGCGAGGAACTCGGGCTGCAGCGTGGGCTCGCCGCCGAGCAGGGTGACCTTGTCGATCCCCCGCGCGCGGGCCTCCTCGAGCTTGCCGACCACCGGGTCGGCCGCCACCGGGAGGGCCTCGCCCATCGCGGTGCGCTGCCCGCTGACGCAGAACACGCAGCGGTTGTTGCACAGGTGCCCGAGCTGGATCTCGACCTGCTGCTCGGGCTCCATCGCCCGCCAGTGTAGTACGCTGCCCACGTGCGCGCCCTCGTCGACCTCGATGCCGACGACGCGCTCGCCCAGCTCGATCGGGCGACTTCTTCCCCGGAGATCGTCGCGACGACCGACGGCGCGCGCCTCGCCGACCCGGCGCTGCTGCGACGCCTGCGCGCCACGGCTGGGCTCCGGGTCCGGGTCACCGTGGAGGCGCTCGCGCGGACCGATCGCATCGCGGCGCGCATCCGCGGGCTCGCGCGTGCGCAGGACCTGCCGCTCGACGTGGTGCTCCCGATCGCGGAGGGCCTCGCGCCCGCGGCGGGCCGCCTGTTCGGGCTCGCCCACGCGGTCCCGAAGATCGCGCGCTTCCTGGTCGAGCCCGTGCCCGACCGCCCACTGCTCCCGCGCGATCCCGCGGAGATCCAGGCCGAGATCCACGAGGCGATCGTGGCCGGACGCGAGGCGCAGATCCCCACGCTGCTCGACGACCAGACCCGCGTCGACACCGAGCTCTTGGCGTTGCGGGCGGGGCAGAAGCCCGTGATCCGGCTCAGCACGACGTCCGACGAGGCCGCGTTCGTCGCCCGCTACCGCGCCCTCGAGCTCGCGGTGTGCGCGGCCGACGGCACGTTCATCGACGACGAGGGCCAGCACGCCCGCAAGCTCCGCCTGCTCTACGTGGCGCCGACCCTCGCCGCGGCCGAGGCCGTCGCCGCGATCGAGGCGGTCACGTTCACGCCTTGCACCGACGTCGCGGCGCGCGCCGCGCAGTACCGCGCGCTCGGCGTCGCGCTCGGATACCCGACGTGTTGCGTGGCGGCCTATGCGCAGCGCGTGATCCTCGATCCGGCCGCCGACGGCGCCTACGTGGCGGAGGCCTTCGCGTGCGCCCGCGGCGCCCACACCGAGCACCCGCGGTGGGAGCTCGACCACCTGCTGCTCGAGACGGGCGACGCGGTCGTGCCGTTCGCCCCCTGCAGCTACGAGTGCCCGGCCGCGGTCGCCCTCGCCCAGGCCATCTTCACCGAGGTCCGCCGCCGGGCGCCGCTCGCGGCCCGCAGGATCGAGCGCCGCCTCGCGGTCCCGCTCGCCGTCGATCGCCTCGGTGCGCGCGCCGTCCTAGACCTCGAGGGCCTGACGATCCGCGCCGCGCACCCGCGCCGCACGGCCCTCGGTGGGTTCGTGCACGCGGCCGACCGTGCCCTCGCCGAGCGCCTCGTCGGGCGGTCGTGGACCGAGCTGGGCGACGACGTCGTCGTGCTCCGCTTCGATCGCTAGGCGAGCCGCTGCACCACGACCACCGAGAGGTCGCGCCCCACGAGCGCGCGGAAGTTCCCGCGCGCCCACGTGGCCGCGTCGTGGGCCAGATCCTCGACGGCGCGACCGCTCTCGGCGCGCGCGACGAACGCCGCGAGCGCGTCGAGGTCGATGGGCTCGGGCATCTCGGTCACCTTGGCCTTCGCGCTGGGCTTCACCACCACGCGGGCCGCGGTGGAGGCCACGGTGCTCGCGACGCTGGTGGCCACGCTGGTCGTGCTCCGCACGAGCTTGGTGATCTCGTCCTCGTCGATCGCCGCGCCGGGTGCGTCGCCGCCGCCGACCACGAGCAAGCCGCCCACGGGCAGCGCGCCGCCGAGGCTGCGGAGCGGCGCGAGGATGCGCTCGGGCGCCTGCTCCTCGGGCTCCTCGGCGAGGGCCACGACCTTGCCGTCGGCGACGACCCGCGCGCCGCCGAAGCGGGTGGCGAGGCCCTCGACGACCCCCTCGACGTCGACGCGCACGACCACGATGCCGATCGGGCGGCTCAGGGGGATCTCGGCAACGTCGGCGCCGATCGCGGTCACGGTGTCGAGCACCGTGCCGACGAACGACCCGCGCGCGCGGTGCACCCGCAGCGCGTGGAGCGCGATGGCCGCGGCGTCGATCCCGTCGCCGTCCGGATCGAGGAGCAGGATCTCGAGCCCGCGGTCGGTGATGGAGAGATCGTACACCGACCCGTCGACGGCGATCGGCGACTGGTCGACCGCGCCGGCGGCGGTGAAGCGAGCGTCCTTCTTGGGCTCGGGGAGCCCATGGGCGATCGCGCGCCGCGCGTGGCCCTGGCGCGCCTCGAGGTCGAGCAGCCGCAGCTTGTCGCGCCGCGCGCTCACGTTCTGGATGAGGATCAGCGCCACGAAGAACGCGATCATGCCCACGCCCTGCAGGTATTTGCGCGCGATCGCGGCGTTGGTGCGCTCCATCGAGAAGGCGACGAGGATCGCGCCGACGGGCCGCTTGTTGGCGTCGACCACGAGCCCGACGGCCCAGGTGGAGCTGCCGTCGTGGCGCTTCTGTTTGTCGTAGAGGCGGTCCTGGTAGACGACCAGCGGGTTGTCCTTGGAGGGCTTCTTGGCGGTGAACTTCGCCGCCACACCGTCGACGAAGTCGTTGTAGCTCTGCACGAAGTCGCGATAGCGGCTCTTCTCCATCCGCTGCCGATGGTTCACGAGGTCGTGCAGCACGCCGTCGAGGTCGCGGCCGAGCTGGTGCGCGTAGTACGCCCGGAACTCCTCGCCCTTGCTCGCCTGGAACGCGCCGGCCTGCGCCTCGTCCACGTGCTCGTGCAGGAGCGCGCCGTCGGCGCCCACGAACCGCACCATGACGACGTCCTCGTCGTCGAACACGCCCTGGCTCATGGCCGCGAGCTCGGCGGAGTCCTTGCGCTCGAGCGGCCCGACGCAGGAACGCGAGAGGATGGCGACGTAGCTCGTGCCGCGGTCGCGCATGCGCGTACGCAGCACGTTCACCTCGCGCAGCGTGGAGCTCAGATCGACGACGACCTCGACCCCGCACGCCACGACGAGCCCGAGGAGGAAGATGCGCCCGCTCTTGGCGACGGACTCCCGAACGCGCGCGGCGAGCCGACCCAGGGGGCCGGTTCGCCGCTGTCTCTCCCGTCGCGCGTCGTGGTCGCTCACCCTGATTTGCTAGTTGCGGCCGCCCATGGAGGCGGCCGCTGTTCGCTGCGTTCGCCTGCGGCTCACTTCGCTCACTTCTTCTGCAGCTTGAAGCCGCCGAGGCCGCCCTTGGTGGTGGTGCAGGTGCCCTCGGTGCAGTTGCTGCCGAACTTGCACGTGTAGCTGAGCACGTAGCCGCCGTTCGTGACGTCGACGCTGAGGTCGTTGGTCGAGGTCATGGCGCCGGTGCCCTTGAGCGTGCCGGCGGGCATGGTGCCGACGACGACGCCGTCGCTGACGGGGAACTGGTTGAAGAGCACCGGGGTGCCGATGTCGACCGTGCCGCTCGCGGGGATGCCGTTGTCGAACTTCTTGGTCCAGGAGCCGATCGGCACGCAGACGCCCGGGATGGTTAGGCCGGGCTTCGCGCCGCCCGGAGCAGGGGTGCCGCCGGGAGCAGGCGTGCCGGGGAGACCGGTCGGGAAGCCGCCTGGCATGGGCATCGGGGTCGGCGCCGGAGCCGCGGTCGGACCGCCGATGGGGGTGGGCGCGGGGGCCGGCGCAGCCGTGGGGGCCGGCGTCGGGGCCGGGGCGGCGGTCGGGGCCGGCGTGGGCGCGGGGGCAGCGCCGTTCGGCTGCGGCTGGGGGGGCGGGGCTTCCCTGACGACGCAGGCGGACGTGCCGAGCGCGAGACCGAGGGCAAGGAACATCGACGTGCGGGTCATGCGGGATCCTCCAGAGCGAACAGACGGGCGCCGAGGGCGACCGATGCAACGAAGGCGGCGTTCTACACCAACTCCCTGGGAGTGTCGCCGCAGCGCACCGTGGCCGGGGGTTCACGACCCGGTCTGGTCGGGGGGTTTTCGTCGCTTGCCAAAGGGGGTCCCAGCGCGCACGCTTCTTGCGAAGACCCCAGGCAC